>CAZIBE010000007.1:0-44933 GCA_964536685.1 uncultured Calditrichaceae bacterium
TATCAACATTTTTAAGCGTAGATGAAATATATTCACCCATAGAATTGCAAAGAGAACCACAGAAACCGTTTAAAACAGTTTTATAAAATACTTTAACCTATCAATAGTCCACGATTAAAATCGTGGACTGAAAAGTTTAAAAAAAACAGTTTAAACTTTTTCAAACGTCTTTTTAGAGCAAACTCATTATTACTCAAAAAAAGAGGCTCAACAACCTGCATTAATTGCAACTATAGAGTTAACTTTCGGCAATTTCTACCGATTATATTAAAGATTAAACATTGAAGGAGAGCCAAATTGCGAAAAATAAGAATTCTTCATTTAGAAGATGAAGAATCGATCACAAAAGTAAGCCAGCGCTTATTGCAATCTGCCGGCTGGGATGTGTTTATGAAACAAGTACAAACACAAGAGGCTTTTGAACAAGAGCTTTCGAAAAACAATTTTGATTTAATTTTGGCCGATTATCGTCTGCCGGAGTTTGACGGCCTAACGGCGCTGCAGATTGCGCATCAAAAATACCCGAATATTCCCTTTATCCTATTTTCCGGCTCCATCGGCGAAGAAAAGGCTATTGCCAGCTTACGGCAAGGCGCCACCGACTATGTGCTTAAACAAAACATAACCGCTTTACTTCCCGCCATAGAACGTGCATTTGAGGAATCCAAAATAAAAAAAGAGCATACGCAGACTCTGCAGGCTTTAAAATTAAGTGAAGAAAAATACCGTATGCTCTTTGAACAGGCGCCGGAAGGTATTTTTTCCCTCGATGCAGAAACCCGTATCATTGAATGCAATCCGGCAGTGCAAAGTTTGCTTGGATATACCCGGGAAGAGTTAGCCAACCGTAAAATCCCCGAATTTATGACGCCAAATTCACGTGCCAGCTACAATCAAAACTTACCCCTTTTTAAAGAAAAAGGGTTCGCTGAAGGCAGTTGCGAATTTCTGCATAAAGACGGCGGCACTATCCCTGTATGGCATAAAATAAAGGCTTTATGCGATGACTCGGGCGCTCATTATGGCGCAATTGTTTATCTCAGGGATATCCGCCATTTGCAGCAAGTGCGCCAGATGGAGCAGCTTGTATACCATATCGCTTCCGCGGCATTAAAGGATTTATCCGTTCAGGACTTTTTGCAGCAATTAGAGCAGGAACTCAGCCAGGTAATTGACACCACTAATTTTTTTGTGGCGTTATATGACGCCCAAACCGATTCCATTTCGCTGCCCTTTATGAAAGATGAAAAAGATCGCTTTAAACAGGTCCCTATACAGCAAACCTTCAGCGAACATGTTATCAAGAATAAGCGTCCTCTTTTATTGCGCGGCGCAGAAGTTGAGAAATACCGCAAAAAAAACAATATCAAACGCATTGGTTCCCCGGCCAAATGCTGGCTGGGCGTACCTATGCAGACCGCAGAGGAGACCATCGGCCTGTTGGTCATGCAAAGTTATGAGGACGCCGAAGCATTTGGAGAGGACGACGTAAAGTTGCTTCAGTTTGTCAGCACACAGATTTCAGGAGTCATCAAGCGCAAATATATGGAGCACAAACTAAAGCTGCTTTCCCGCGCCGTTGAACAGAATCCCGCATCTGTTGTCATAACAGATTTGCAGGGAAATATCGAATATGTAAATCCCCGATTTACGGAAATTACCGGTTACACCTTTCAGGAAGCGGTCGGGAAGAATTCACGTATCTTAAAATCCGGAAAAACTCCCGTTGAAGAATATAAACGATTGTGGAAAACAATCACGTCCGGGGAAGTTTGGCGCGGGCGTTTTCTGAACAAGCGTAAAAACGGAGAATTGTTCTGGGAAGATGCCGTCATTACGCCCGTTGCCGATGAAAACGGAAACGATATTAACTATCTGGCAATCAAAGAAGACGTCACACGGATTAAAGAAGCCGAAGATGCCTTTCTGCAGATTTCTCAGATGAATGAAATATTGCTTGAGAGCATTAGTTCTCCGCTGATCGTTACAAACGACAACTTAGTGGTGCTGCGCTGGAATCGCATCGCCGAACAAACCTTAGGGTTAAAAGAGGAACAAGTGGTTGGCCGGCGTCTTTTCGATGTGGAATTAAGTTGCGATATGCCCCAAATAATCAAAGCTATCGACAACTGCCGGCTATCCGGAGAACGGGTGGATATGGTCGATTTTCGCTGCGGGGATGCAGAAGGAAACGAACATTTCCTGAATTTACATATCAGCCGCTATGAACAAAGCGATATTACCGGTCAGCCCGGTTTTCTCATCCTGGCCGAAGACATCACCGAGTGGAAGCAGATGCAAACTCAGCTTAATCAGGCGCAAAAGTTAGAGGCCATCGGCCAGTTGGCCTCGGGCATTGCCCACGAAATCAATACGCCCATTCAGTATATCGGCGACAATATGCGCTTTTTGCTGGATTGTTTCCACGATGTAAAAGATATACTGGAATTTTTCATCCAATCCGAAGACGATCTGCAAGGATCAATTAAAAAGCTAAAGCAGCGCGCCGAAGAAATTGACCTGGATTTTCTGCTTGAAGATATTCCTGAGGCTTTTGAACAGACCATAGAGGGTATTAATCGGGTGGCGCAAATCGTCAAGGCCATGAAAGAGTTTACTCATCCCTGCCAAAAGGAAAAAACGGCCGTGGATATTAACAAAGCGCTGCAAAACACTATTTTAATCAGCAAAAATGAATGGAAATATGTGGCCGATGTTGAAACTCACCTATCAGACAATCTACCGGTCGTCCCCGGATTTTTAGGAGAACTGAATCAGGTTTTTCTGAATATCATCGTCAATGCCGCTCATGCCATTAAAGAGGTCGTCGGCGAAAATGGAAAAGGACGCATTACCATAAAAACCTATGCCCAAAATGGTTCCGTTATTGTGGAAATTTCCGATACCGGCTGCGGCATAAAAGAGGAACATTTGAATAAAATTTTCGATCCGTTTTTTACCACTAAAGAAGTAGGAAAAGGCACGGGACAGGGATTAACGCTGGCTTTTAATGTGATCACACAAAAACACGGGGGCAGGCTTTGGTGTAACAGCACCGTAAATAAAGGCACCACCTTTTTCATCAAATTACCGATACACAGTAAAGGCGGGGCGTAGATGGAAGTACAAGGAGTCCACATTCTTTTTTACGATCCGGAGGAAAATATTTTAGCCGGCTTAAAACGGGCATTGTACGGCATGCGACGTCAGTGGCAGATGGAATTTATCTCTAACAATGAACAAGCAGAACAACTTCTGTTACAGCGTAAGCCAGATGTGTTAATTGCCGATGTTTCCCGCTCAGATAAGCGCGGCTTGCAACTTTTGCAAAAAGCTCAACAAGCCGTTCCCGGCACGATTCGCATCGGGATATCGGCGGAAACCGACGAGACAACCTCTTTGCAGGCGATTCGCCCGACGCATCGCTTTTTAGCAAAACCCTTCGACATGGATGAATTAAAGGCAATTATTTTACGCGCGCTTTTTTTACGCGACCGCATCAATAACTCGCATGTAAAAGATTTCGTTGCACAAGTAGAAAAGCTGCCTACTGTACCTGCTCTGTTTCAGCAAATCAATCAGACACTGCAGCGCGAAGATGCTTCGATAAATGAAATAGCCTCTTTAATCGAAAACGATATCAATATTACCACACAATTGCTTAAAATCGTCAATTCCGCCTATTTTGGTTTATTTAAGAATATTTCATCCATACAACAAGCCGTAAGTTTATTAGGGTTAGAACTGATCAAAGGGCTGATTCTGGGAATCAATTTATTTAAAGGCGTTAATTGCCCGCCTGCGGCGCGCCCGCTATTAGAAGAGATTTGGCAGCATAGTTTAACGGTTGCCCGCATCCTGCAGCATATCGTTCTTCGGGAACGGCATGACGCCCAATTGGCCAGTACAGCCTTTAGCCTGGGGATTTTACACGACGCAGGTAAACTAATTTTTCTGCAAGTTTTAAAGGAAGAATATGTACAACTATGCGCTGAAGCAGATAAAACAGCCCGTCCCATTTGGCAAATAGAAAAAGAGCGCTACCGCTTAACGCATGCCGATGCCGGCGCTTATCTGCTGGGTTTATGGGGACTGCCCGATGTGCTGGTCTCTGCAGTGGCTGAATCTCATGAAAATGAATCCACACAAAGCGGTTCCGATTATTTATCTAAGATACTGCGCACAGCCGACGCCCTGGAGCTTGGCCGGGAAGTGCCCCAGCCACAAGATCGGCGAGGAATTGAGACTGTGCAAAACCGGATTCAAATTGCCGAAGAACTATTGAAGGACAGCAATAATGAGCAATAAAATTCTCTTAGTAGACGACGATCCAAACATTCTTAACGGATACCGCCGCACGCTGCGCAAACATTACAAATTACGCACCGCTCTGGGGCCGGAACTGGCTCTCGAAGTCTATGAACAAGAAGGCCCTTTCGCCGTAGTAATCAGCGATATGAAAATGCCTGTAATGGACGGCATTCAATTTCTGAATAAAATACGGGAAATCAATTCTGATACAGTACGCATTATGCTTACCGGACATGCCGACCTGACAACGGCCATGGATGCCATTAACGAAGGATATATTTTTCGCTTTTTAACCAAACCCACATCACCCGAAAACATGGCCACTGCCATCGAAGCCGGGCTGCGCCAATACCAATTGGCAACAGCCGAGAAAGTTTTACTCGAAAAAACGCTAAAGGAAAACATTCGTACCTTAACTGATATTCTCAGCATGGTCAATCCAACAGCCTTTGGCCGGGCATCGCGCATCCGCCGCTATGTAAATCAAATAGTTAAAATGATCCGCCTGCAAGATACGTGGGAGTTTGAAACCGCAGCCATGCTCTCTCAAATTGGTTTTGTGGCTCTGCCGCCCAATCTTTTAGATAAAATATATGCCTTAGACGAACTCAATGACAACGAAAAACAAATGTTCTTTGAGTATCCTAAAATTGGCGCCAGTTTAATCAAAGAGATTCCGCGCATGGAATTCGTGGCCCAGATTATCGAACGGCAATTATGGGACTATCAAAATTTTCCGGTTACAGAAACTTTAACAGATGAACAAAAGTTAGTGCATTTAGGCGCACAAATTTTACGTTGTGTACTCAGTTTCGATGAAAAAATCTCCCGCGGTCTTACGCAGGATGCGGTCGTCGCTATTCTGGAACGCAAAGCATTTCGATACAATCCAAGAGTCGTGGCTCTGCTTAAAAATTTAAAAATTGATACTAATTATAAAGTTACCAAGCTGCTGCGTGTAGGCGAACTGACTAAAGGAATGATCACCTTACAGGAGATTCGTAGTAAGGACGGTCTGCTTTTAGTGGCAAAATTTCAGGAGATCACTACCGCCATTATGGAACGTTTGACGCGCTACCATAAAGATGTGGGTGTGCAGGAACCAATCGAAGTTGCTCTGGCCGATGAAGATGAAGATGAATAATTATGATTAGAATTAAATTGTGGTTTTATGTAAATTGAGAACATCGTTTTGACCTATGTTTAATCATGCTGAAAATGGAAATAGTTTATGTCCCACGACAAAACAGCAAAAAAAATCGAAGAATTAGAACAAAAAATTTTATATTATGAACGGTTGCTAGCCGAAACCAAACAATCCCAAATCGTCGCTTCAGAAAACGAACAGAAATACCGCGCTCTATTCGAACACGCCAACGACGCCATCTTAATCCTGGATAAAGACCACTTCGTAAGTTGCAATCCTATGGCGGAAAAGATGTTCGGTCTGTCCAAAAAGGAACTAATCGGTAAAAGTCCGGTCGAGCTTTCCCCAAAAACACAAGAGCACGGCGGGGATTCTCATAGCGAAGCGCTGCAATACATCGGCGCCGCCCTGGCCGGTGAGGCTGAGTTTTTTGAATGGCGTTTCCTTCGTACCGATCAAACACCTTTCGATTGTGAAGTTAGTTTAAACCGTCTTGAAATCCACGGCCGGCCTTTTATTCAGGCTATTATCCGCGACATCAGCGCCCGCAGGAAAGCGGAAGAGGAACTGCGCGAAAAAAATCTGCAGTACGAATCGCTGTTTCATAACAGTTTGGTGGGCATCTGGCGCATGGAATTTGATGAGCCTATTCCCATTACGCTGTCGCCGCCGGAAATCGGTAAAAAAATATTCTACTCCGGTTACATCAGCGATTGCAACGATGCCTTTGCACAAATGTACGAAGCACCGGCAAGACAGGCTTTTATCGGCAAACGAATTCAGGATTTCAGCGCCGACGCTGAACAATCAATTCAGAATTTAACAAAGATGGCCCATAATAATTTTAAAATGGAACTGGTAGATACTATCGAGAAAGGCCTTAAGGGAAATCTGCGCAGTTTTCGTAATTCCTATTTCGGCTATGTCAAAAACCAGCGCCTTATTTGGTTGTGGGGCTTCCAGTTAGATATTACCGAACAGAAGGTACTGGAAAAGCAATTTCTGCAATCGCAGAAGATGGAAGCCATCGGCATGTTAGCCGGCGGCATTGCCCATGATTTTAACAATTTGCTTACCGTAATCAACGGTTACAGCGACCTGATGGCCAATAAACTGAATGTGGAAGATCCCGTTTACAAGTATGTTTCGGCCATCAAAAAAGCCGGACAGCGCGCCGCCAATTTAACCAGCCAGTTGTTAGCCTTTAGCCGAAAACAAATCCTGCAGCCTAAAGTTATCCTAATCAATGAAATTATCGAGAAGATGTACCAAATGATCGATCGTCTGATCGGCGATGATATCGAAGTTAAAATGCGCCTGGCCTCAGACCTCGGACAGGTAAAGGTGGATCCGGTTAAAGTGGAACAAATCATCATGAATCTGGTAATCAACGCCCGCGATGCCATGCGTGAAGGCGGAGAACTGACCATTGCTACCTCTAATGCTCTCATAGATAAAAATTTTACTCAAACACATCCCGGTTCCCAAACAGGTAAATATGTCAGTTTAGAGGTTTCCGACAGCGGCCACGGAATGGGAAAAAAAGTGCTGGAGCGTATCTTTGAGCCGTTTTACACGACCAAGGATAAGGCTATCAGTTCTGGATTAGGCTTAGCTACCGTTTACGGTATCGTCAAACAGAGCAACGGCTATATCGATGTGGTCAGCCAGCCCGGAAAGGGCAGTACATTTACCATTTATTTTCCCCGCGTAGACGATGTTATCGATATCGATGTGGATGTGCCGATTAGCAAATATGGTAAGGAACTGCACGGTTCAGAAACGCTGCTTGTCGTTGAGGACGCCGAAAATGTTCGTCAGGTTATCAAAGAAAGTCTGGAACTTTACGGCTATAAGATTAAAGAAGCAGGCGACGGAGAAGAAGCGCTGCAAGTGGCCACGCTGACCGACGCGCCCATTCATTTGGTGCTAACCGATGTGGTCATGCCCCGAATGGACGGTTTTACTTTTATTAAGAAGCTTATGCCTATCCATCCCGATACAAAAGTTTTGTTTATGTCCGGTTATACCAATGAAACCATCGTATTAAGGGGCGAGCTGGCGCCGGGCGTGCAATTCATTCAAAAGCCATTTAATTTAATCGAACTGGCACGGCGCATTCGCCGGCAGTTGGATGAAGATATTTAACACCATAATCAAAAGAGTGTTAAGTCAAACACATTGGAACTTTCAAAATCATTTTGAAACAAAATTCGGAACCGGGAATTAAAAGCGCCCTCTGTTGAATGCCCCTAAGCGCCTCTTCAACTTTCAAGGCACAAGTTGCCCGTGGAAAACTTTTCCGCAATGCCGGGGCGTTCTCTTTGGCAAAATATATTCTTAAACTTCCCTTTTTTGCATCGTCCGTGTTTTATTCATAACTTTTTCCTGAAAACGCCCATATAACATTTATCCGGAGTAAATATGAAGGAACTTTTAATTCGCATCAGCGTAGCCATTATCGGAATTCCTCTGTTAATTTTTTTAGTTTGGCAGGGCGGTCTTTGGTTTCTGACCTTTATTCTCATTATCGCTGTTTTGGGACAATGGGAGATGTACCGCATGTTGGAACAAAAGCAGGTTGTTCCACAAAAATTAGCAGGGATACTTTTGGGGCTGAGCATTGTTATGCTGACTTACACCGGCTTTTCGGAGACAATGTTCAGTTTACTGCTGGCGGTTTTAATTTTTATATTTGCGGCGGAAATGTTCTACAACCGCGGTTCGTCCAATCTGAATATCGGCGGTACACTGTTAGGCGTGATTTATCCGGTGCTTTTTTTAGACGCCCTGCTCTTTTTACGGCTGCGTCTGGGCGAACTGTTCCAGAGCAACAGCGGCAGCGCTTCCGCTATTTTTATTTTGGCGCTGTTTGTGTCTATCTGGACGTGCGATACCATGGCCTATTTCGTAGGCGTAAAATTCGGGAAACACCGCTTATTCGAGCGCGTATCGCCGAAAAAAAGTATCGAAGGCGCACTCGGCGGTCTGGCAGGCGCTCTGCTTATTTTTTTGCTGGCCTGGTGGCGGCAGATCATCCCGCTTTCTCTGCCGTTGGCTCTAACAGCCGGATTAATTGTAGGCGTCTTTGGGCAAATGGGCGATTTAGTGGAATCATGGTTTAAACGGGACGCCGGTGTTAAAGATTCTTCCAAGATATTACCGGGACACGGTGGTATTTTGGATCGCTTTGACAGTATGATGTTCGTTTCACCGATTTTTGTAATCATTTATCTTTTATGGACCTGAGGCAGCATGCGTAAACAATCTTTTATTTTAGCCTTTATTGTGGTCTTATCGGTGGCCTTACTTTTAAGCACCTGCCACCAACAGCAAACTACAGCTCAGAGCCGGCGCGGAGGCAAAGTAACCATTGGTTTAACCGGCGCCATCGGCACTCTGTTTCCTTTTAATATTAATGAATACTTTACGCTGGATATCAGTCAGTTTTTGCTTAATCCGTCCTTTACCGCCGCGGTGGACGAAAATAAAACAAGCGCCCAAATCGCCGGCGCCTGGCAAATAGCCGACGACAAGCAATCCATTACTTATTTTTTAAACAACAACTACCGCTGGAGTACCGGTCAACCGGTACGCGCCGCTGATGTCCTGGCTACCTTTAATTTTGTTAAACATTTTCCGCAAATAGCGCGCGCTTTCCCCTATCTGGACACTTTATTCGTTAAGGATTCCCTCACCGTTCAGATTCGTCTTACGCGTCCCCTGCGCGATTTAGAGCGTTGGACGCGTCTGCCCATTTTATTTTTCGGAAAGAATCCCGCTCCTGCACCGATAGAGAAATTGCAGTCTAAATTCGAAAAAAACTTCATCGGCTGCGGGCCGTTTATCCTCAATAAAAAAGACAGCAACGAAATGCTTTTGGTGCGCAATCCCTACTTCCCGGCCGCAAAGCCCTACCTGGATAGTCTTGTATTTCGCTTCTATCCGAATACAGACAGCCTTGCTGCGGCGGTGGCTAACGAGGAGGTGGATATTGTGCCTTCGCTTCCGGTCCAAATGGTTAAACAAATTACCCTATCGCAAAACTACCAGATGGACAGCCGTTTAGAATCGGGTTTTGAGTTTATCGCCTGGAATGTATCCAGTCCGGTAGTCAAACCGTTGGTCGTACGTAAGGCCATTACCTGCGCTCTGGATCGCCAAACGTTGGTGGACGGCCTGTTAGACGGCTACGGCTTTGTCCATGAAAATCCGGCGCCCCCGGATTTTTGGGTGTATCACCAGGCGCCGCTTATCGCCTATGATCCGCAGCTGGCTTTAAAGTTGCTGGAATCCGAAGGCTGGCAAAAACGGGAGCAGGACGGCCGGTTAATCCGTAAGAAAAAGCCCTTAAAACTGCGCCTGTTGACCAATCAGGAAAACCGCCTGCGACAGGATTTACTGAATAATATCAGCGCTTATTACAATAAATTGGGCATCATCGTAGAAACCGAAGTTTTGCCGTGGGATACATTCATCGGCCGCATCCGGTCGGGTAAATTTGACGGCGCCGTGATTGGCTGGGGAGCTAATCCGTCATCATCATTGAGTGAAATCTTCCATTCGTCGCAAATTAAAAATGGCAGCAATCTGATGGGTTACCATAACAACTTAGTGGACCAATTATTAACGGCTGCCCTGACCGAGACGGACAACCATACAGCCAAAGAGGCCTGCCTGCAGGCGCAGGAACAAATTGTTCGCGATATGCCGGTCACGGTGCTGTTCACCAAAAAAGAAATCCGACTGGCTAAAAAACGTATCCGGAATATCAATTTACATCACAAAAGCATTTTTACCGACGCCGCCGACTGGTATATTAAATAACATTTTCTTAACTTCCCTCCACCGCTAAAGAAAATCCGGCGGCAAAACGATGAAATACAGTTAATACGGAGAACGTATTTTGAACCATAAACGCGTGTTAATCGTAGACGATGAAGAAGATTTGACATGGACCATAGCCAAACATTTATCTAAAGATAAAGACCACTACGAACTTTTTACTGTGAACAGCGGTAAAGAAGCGCTAAAAATTTTAAATCAAGTGCCCATAGACCTGGTTGTTTCCGATATCCGTATGCCGGAAATTTCCGGGCTGGATTTATTGCTACGTATCCGCGAAAGCTACCCACAGACTAAAGTAATCATTATGACCGCTTACGGTTCATCGGAAATTCAGGATGAAGCCAACGAACGCGGCTGCTTTAAATACATCGAAAAGCCCTTTGAAATTCGCGAATTGCGTAAAATGATTTTGGCCGGCGTGGAAGACCGCAAGGGCTTCGAAGGCCGTATATCGGATTTCCAACTTTCCGATCTAATCCAAATGAATTGTCTGGGACGCCTTACCAACGCGCTGCACATCGAAAAAGGACTACAAAAAGCGATTATCTACTTTGAAGACGGCAATATTACGCACTGCGAAGTAGGCGACTTGCAGGGGGAGGAAGCCTTCTATGAAATTATCTCCTGGGACGGCGGTACGTTTCAGGTAGAGCGTTCGGTGAAGGCGCCTAAAGAAACCATTATTGTGGGTTGGCAAAGCTTACTGATGGAAGGCCTGCGTCGCGCCGATGAAGCCCGTAATCTGGAAGCGCAGAAGCGCCGCGTCGATCCCCAGGTGCGCCGCAAACAAATCCAGGAGATTTTGAACGAATTCGTCCGCAATAAGGATATTATTCTGATTACGATATTCAGCGAGGAAGGTTTTCCCATAGTATCCGAGATAGCGTCGGATTTTGAGGGACGATTTGACATTTCCGGCCTCACACCGCTCATGCCCGACTTATTTACCAGCGCGCAGGAAACCGGGCAGCAGCTTAAACTGAAAAGTACACGCGACGTATTGATTGAATATGAGAACGGCTGGCTTTCCCTTTGTCCTATCCCGGATACAGAGGATTATTTTGCCGTTCTGGCTAAAAACTCCATGAATTTAGCCGTACTGCGCATGGAGACGAAAAAAATTGCCCGCATACTGCAAAATATTTATTCTTCCTGATTTTGAGGTTCTTCTGAAAATTTCATAAAAAGAGTTACAGTGATTTTTTTTACTTTTTCGGTTCTACGGGGATTCTTGTGAATATATCCTAAACAGTAACGATTGCTAATTACAGATTGCCCGGTAATGACTGACCATCACTGGCCTTAACCGCAGCTGAGATAGTCTAGCCAGAAGAGGGGCTGAATACTTTCAGTCCCTGCAGAGGATAGCGATATCATGAGTTCCCTTTTGCAGAGTCAATAATATTTTACAAATTTTTCTCCACGCTTCACAATAAACCCAGTAAAGCCACTTTTATTTATCAGACATTATTGAGTTCACTCTAAAAACCAGTTTTTGTTATTTTCCCACAGGGACCACTTTCGTGGCGAATCCCGATTCATCGGGATGAGAAATCTTATATCCTAAATAAAAACAATAGATTTCTCGTCGCCTTGCTCCTCGCGGCAAAGGCCGTCCCGTTTTCCGCCACGGAGTGATCCCTACGGGAAAGGAACCACTTCGTGGTGGGAAAATGACAGGAGAAACCTTTTTAGAGTGAACTCATTATTACAAGAAAAATTCTATTAAAAAGGATCCCTCTCCTGCATGACAAGCGAATTGTTCAACCATAACATTCTTGATCTTGCTCTCATGTTCTTAGAATAAGGAATACGAGTAAGACGTAAGAAGCAAGAGCAAGATTATTGCGGTTACTACCGTTCCAACCCAATGGCCTACACAAATTGATATCGAGTCCATTTTATTTTCCACTTTAATAATCTCAAATATTTTGACATAGTTTTTGTATTTTCTTTCATTTTCGTGCATAATATCACACATAGTTTTCCCATTCTTTTTTAAAATGCGCCTTGTTCTTTAATAAACGCCCTATTTCTTAGCAGAAAATAATAATTTTAAATCATGTATTGGCCGCATTTTGGCGATATAGAATAAACGTTCACGATTCAATCTAAACAAGGATTAGGCATAAGGAGAAAGGTATGCAGCAACTCAGGGAAGCTATCATAAACAATCGGAGTAAACATCCGGAACGCACAAACGCCACATTGGAACGCATTTTCGAAGTGCTGGAAAATGTCCTGCAAGCGCAGGCCGCAGCACATATTGAAAACTTGACCGCTGTTTTTACGAAAACCGCTTTGCGGGATCAGCTTAACGAAAATGAGGGCGATATAATTGTCGAATATCTGGATAAGAGTAATCTCAGTCACCAGCAAATAAATGAAATCAGCGAACAACTTATGTTATCGGAAATATCCACGGCAGAAGCCATAGATATACACAGCCAATACAAAATCCCTGTGTCTCGGCCGGAAAAGGATATTATTCCCATCCAGGGCGACGGCTGCTGGATTAAAGACACCAAGGGACGATGGTATCTGGATATGGACAGCAATTACAGCGCCACTAATTTAGGTATGGCCAACGAAGAAATCGCACTGGGATTATTTAATCAGGCCAGCACGTTAATTTCCATGAAAGAAGACCGCATCCAGATTGCCCGCTCACGTTTTTTGAAAGAGATTCACTCCATGATGCCGCCGGGACTGGATCAATTTTACTGGCAGAACTCGGGCGGCGAAGCGGTAGATAAGGCGCTAAAAATTGCCAAAGCTTATACCGGTACAACCGGCGTTATCGCTTTTAAGGGTGGTTTCCACGGACGTACACACGGAGCGGTAGCCGTTACCTGGAACGAAGATTACCGCAAGCCCTTTGGCTTGGATAATTTGGATTGGACGCATTTTGCCGAGTACAACAACATCGCCAGCGTAGAAGAGCTGCTAAAAGAAACCGGCGCTAAAATTCTCATACTGGAGATGGTTCAGGGCGAAGAGGCCGGCAATCAACCGGCCACGCAGGAGTTCGCGCTTCAACTCTGGCAATTAGCCAAAAAATACAATGCCGTGATTATCGACGACGAAGTGCAGGCCGGATTCGGACGTACGGCGGTCAAACCCGGCGACTGGTTTGCCTGCATGAGTTACGACCTTACGCCGGATATTATGGTGATTGGTAAATCCTTTGGCGGAGGCTATCCCGTAACCGCCGTGGTCACTAAAAAGGAAATCAGCCAGGCCATGAAGCCCGGCTACGACGGTTCCACTTTTGGCGGCAACCCTATGGCCATGACCGCTGCCCTGATTGCCACGCGGCAAATGCGTGAACGGAATATCACGGAAAACGTTATCGAACGTTCCAAGCAATTCTTTGCAGGAATGGAAGTTCTCCAAAAGAAATATTCCTTTGTTTCGGATGTACATGGCCGGGGACTAATGATTGCCTTTTCTGTGGCCACTAAAGAAAACGTGCAAAAATTACAACACAACCTGGCCGCACACGGGGTTAAAGTCAGCCTGGGCACCGGCAGCTACATTCGTTTTCTGCCGCCCACAATAATAAGCGCAGGTGAAATGGATTTTTTTCTTCAGCAGCTTGATTTGGCCTTACATGAGATATAAGCAGGCTGATAGTCAAGTTCGTAAGGGAGATTAGCGAAGCGATCTGATTTTGCCTCCCCTGCGACGCTAAATCGCCGTCGTCCCTCCAAAGAGGAGCGGAAGGACAATGTTATTTTCCGAAAGGTTCATCCTTCTGCGGAGAAGATCTGACGTAAGCAGTTTAGTTTTCAATTTAAATACAAGATTTATTCAACAGCAGGCACATCGCCTTCCTTGCGGATGATCTTCACCTGTTCGATGCGCTTTTTGGTAGCTTTTTCAATGATAAATTCATAGCCGTTAAAGGCTGTCTTCTCTTTGGATTTAGGCACTGAACCGAACTGTCCCAATAAAAACCCGGCCAGCGTGTCAACGCCCTCTTCCGCCGGCAACTCCAGTCCTAATTCTTCATTGATCTCATCAATCTGCATGCTGGCGTTAACCATAAAAACGTTATCGCTCAAACGGCTGAACAGCGGAACTTCTTTGTCGTACTCATCCTGAATCTCGCCGACAATTTCTTCGATGACGTCTTCCAGCGTAACCAACCCGGAAGTGCCGCCGTATTCATCCACCACAATAGCCATATGGATGCGTTCCTTTTGGAACTCGCGCAGTAATTCGTTGATTTTTTTCTGCTCCGGTACATAATAGGCCGCATGGATAATTTTTGTCAAATCAAAATCGTCCAATTTTCGTTTACGTATTAAAGGCAGCAAATCCTTCAGATACAAAATCCCGACGATATTATCCACCGATTGATCGTACACCGGAATGCGGCTATGCAGATTTTCCTTAACCAGAGTCAGCACCTGGCCTAACGTGGCCTCTTTTTCTACGATGACCATATCGGTGCGCGGTACCATAATTTCGCGTACAATGGTTTCGCTCATTTCGAAGATGCTGTGAATCATTTCCTTCTCGTCTTTTTGCAGCGCGCCTTTTTCTTCGCCCACATCCACCAGTGTGCGCAGTTCTTCTTCCGTCAAACTAAACTTATCCTTCTCCACGCCAAAAGAAACGGACAGGAAACGCGCCAGAAAATCAAATATGACGCTAAAAGGCAAAAAGAGATAATAAAAAAAGGTCATGGGATAAGCGAACAGTGTAGCCACGCGTTCATTGTTTTTAATGGCCGTAACTTTTGGAATAATTTCACTGAAAAATAAAACCACTGCCGTTACTACCAGTACATTAACCAACAAGACCGCGGTTTCGTTAAAGCCGTATTTCCTGCTCCAGGTTGTGGCTAACACCGCGGCAATACTGGCTATGGCCACATTGGCGATGGTGTTGCCAATGATGATGGAAATTAGCAGCTTGCGCGGCTTGCCAAGCAAGGCGGCCACCTGCCGGGCGGAAGGCTTTTTACCGTGCGCTAATTTTTTAATAGTCGGTTTGGAAAGCGATAAAAAAGCGGTTTCCGAGGCTGAAAAGAAAGCCGAAAAGAAAAGTAAGATTATGAATATGAAAGCAAAAATAAACGATGCAGGCTCCAAGTTAGAAAAAAATCTCCTGTGTTAATTCCACTTATTCCGGCGAAAGGAAAATTTTGGCCTTTCACTGCGCAATATAAGATAATTGGCTATTATTGTCACGTTTTTTTTATGATGACGGCAAACACGTCTTCCACCAACTTATTTTCGAGCTGCTTCATTTTACGGCGGTCTGTTTCTTCTATATCGTCATATCCTTTAAGATGCAACAAGCCGTGAATTACCAGCCGCAGAATTTCCTGTTGGAGAGTTACGCCATATTGTTTAGCCTGTTCCCCTGCCCGCTGATAACTGATGTAAATTTCCCCTTCGACAACCTCGTCGCCCAAATCGAAAGTAATCACATCGGTTGGCGTTGGGGCGTTCAAATAACGGGCATGCATCTCTTGCAGCGTTTCATCATCCACAAAAATAACGTCACAGCTTGCCGCTTGCAGTTCAATGCGTCCGCTAACTTCCCGGCAAAGCTCTTTAAGTTGCCTTTCCGTGAGCTGCAGGTCTGGATTTAGCTGATGAATTCGAATTTTCATTTTTGGCTGCCTTTTCGTTGCGGCCTTTTTGCTTTGCCGCATTCTTCTTTTCCGCCTCAGGATATTCGATGCGGTGCTGAAACACACCGTACAATACCGGCAAAAAGGCGTCGATGATCATTTTAATATCACGCATGGTAATATCGCATTCATCTAACTCCCCCTCTTTAAAGCGTTCGTCCACCAGATTTTCCACAAAGGCGCGCAGCTTACTGGGCGTAGGATTCTGCAGCGTGCGTGTGGCCGCCTCCACCGCATCGGCCAGCATCACGATGGCGGTTTCCTTGGATTGCGGTTTGGGACCGGGATAGCGAAAATCCGTTTCATTAACATCGTTTTCACCGACCGCTTGTACCGCTTTGTTGTAAAAATACTTCATAATATTGGTGCCGTGATGCTCCGGAATGAAATCGCGGATGCGCTTGGGAATGCCGTATTTCTTGGCCATCTCAATACCGCTCTTTACATGGGAAGCTAAAATCAGAGCGCTCATATTGGGCGAAAGCTGGTTATGCCGATTTTCGGCGTCCATCTGGTTTTCTACAAAATATTCCGGCTTTTCGATCTTGCCCACGTCGTGGAAATAGCTGCCCACACGTGTTAACAGCGGATTGGCTCCGATAGCTTTTGCCGCCGCTTCCGCCAGATTACCCACTACCATACTGTGATGAAACGTACCCGGCGCCTCCAATGACAGCCGTTTCAACAGCGGATGATTCAGGTCCGAGAGCTCAAGCAGGCTCACATCGGTAGTAATATCAAACATACGCTCAAACAATCCTAACACCATAAACGTAAGTAATGGCGATAAAATGGAATTGGGCAGCAAATAAAAAGCGAAAACCCGCAGCGATTCCAACAGCGATTCGTAACGTAAAGCGGTAAGTCCGATATAAACCCAAAAGTAAGCCAGGGCAATATAGACGATGGCTTTAAAAATCTGGTTTCGGTTGCGAATGCTGTACACGGAATACACGCCTACCAGCCCGCTGATTATGGTTAGCACAACCAAATCGTACCCGCCGCCCTGAATGCCGCCTAAAATCAGGGCAATGATTACTGTGCCCCATAAGCCAATGCCGGAATCGATTAAAATTGCCAACAGCATAGAGGCAATGGAAGTGGGAATCAGAAATGCATGCCAGTTCAAAGTCCGCGTCATTACTGCAGCAATCAGAAATTCCAGCAGAAAAATAATGGCGATCAAAAGCCACATCTTATTCTTCGTAAAAATATCCTTACGAAAGGTGGCTAAATACAATCCCGCTACAAACAAAATCGCGCCGATGAGCATTAAGCGCGCTAAAAAAGAAATCCGTTCCGGCCAGCGGCCCTGTTGCCTGCTATGCTCGATGCGCGCCTGTTGCAAAGAATATAGCTTTTGATAGATATTCTCATCGATGCGCTCATTGGCATCCACAATGCGTTCATTTTCGTACACCAAATCTTTTGTGTGCGAAATTGTCGCTATGGCTTCCTCTACCTTTTCGTCGGTAAATTTTTTATTAAACCATAAATTCGGCCGGACTAACTGAGAAAACAGATAGTTTAAAATAACCGTTTGGTTTACATCGAAATGATGTAACAGATGGTTCTCGATGGCCTTAAGTACCTCAGGCAAATCAATGCGGGCGTCTTCGGGCAGGCTTTCCTCTATGCCCTTGCGCACTACGACTATATTGGGACGCGTTATTTCATCCTGATGCAGATTTAAGATTCCCTTTCGTAAATATTTTTTAGATAACTCTAAAGTACTTTTAATTTGCCGGACATTGGCGTTGTTATTCAGCAAATCAAACAACACATGCAAATTAGCCACGGAAAAGCGGATATTAAACCGCTCAAGTAATTTATTGCTGATTTTCCGGAGCGTAGTGTCCTGAACAGTAAAATTTTTGGTATGAGCCGGCAGCGACTTTTTGGCCTTTAACAGAAAGGGTAAAATGGCATCAATATTTTTAAGCTGTCTTTTTGTGACCGAATCGTTGTAAACAAAATAGAACGGCACCGTGTTTACCTTGGCCTGTGTTTCGGCGTTCAGTTCCTCGTCCGTTTTCAGCACGTAAAAATTAAAGGGCGCCACCACTTTTTTAGTGGCAATATCGCCTACTTTCCACTCAAGGTTTTGCGAAGAGCGCTCTCCGGAAAACATCAACACCGTTGCAAACAGCAGAGTAAAAAAAATGAGGCTTTTGACTAGTACATCCGCCAGATTGCTGCCGGCAACGGGTGTATCTTTTAGCTTCTGGACGAAGTCGTCCCAGGTTTTTTTTAATTCCATCAGAACTTTTCTAATTCTTTTAATAATTCACGATAAATAACCATCCGCTGTACTTCGGAGGTGCCTTCACCGATTTCCAGCAGTTTAGCGTCCCGCCAGAAACGTTCCACCTCGTATTCTTTGGTGTAGCCTACGCCGCCGTGAATTTGAATGGATTGGTTAGCGATAGCCGTGGCCGCTTCGGTGGCAAACAGTTTGGCCATGCCCGCTTCATGAATGTACGGTTTTCCCTGTTGTTTTTTCCAGGCGGCATCGTAAATCATCAATTCCGCTGCATGAATCTGCGTAGCCATATCGGCCAGCTTAAATTGCGTAGCCTGAAATTCACCTAATTTTTTGCCGAACTGCTCGCGTTGCTGGGCATAAAGCAAACTGCGCTTAAAAGCCTCTTTAGCTATTCCCAAAGCCTGAGCGGCAATACCCACACGGCCGCCGTCTAATGTGGTCAGGAACTGCCGGTAACCGGCATTTTCTTTTCCTAACAGATTTTCTGCCGGAACGCGGCAGTCGCTAAAATGTAACATGCTTGTGGGCGAAGCGCGCATGCCGCATTTTTTTTCTTTTTTTCCCACTTCAAAACCGGGGAAATCCCGCTCGATAATGAAATTGGAAATACCTTTTGGTCCTTTGCTTTTATCCGTTACCGCGGCCACCACAAAAATTCCGGCAACTTCGGCGTTGGTAATCCACATTTTAGAGCCGTTTAAAATAAAATAATCGCCCTCGCGCCGCGCCATGGTTTGCAGCGCTGCCGCATCGCTGCCGGCATTGGGTTCGCTCAGACAAAAGGAACCGATTTTTTCGCCTTTGATTAAGGGGACCAGATACTTTTGTTTCTGTTCTTCCGTACCGAACATCTCAATGGGCGCGGCAGCTAAAGAAACATGCGCCGAATAAGACAAAGCAGTGGAAGCGCACACGCGCGCCAGCTCTTCCAGTGCAATCACATAAGAGATGTAATCGAATCCCGCGCCGCCGTATTTTTCATCGAAAGGCATACCGAACAGGTGCAAATCGGCCATACGTTCGAATATTTCCTGCGGAAAGCGTTCCGTTTCATCCACTTCGATAGCAATAGGCGCCATTTCTTTACGGGCAAAATCGCGTACCATTTTGCGCACCATCTTGTGTTCTTCTGTAAATTGTAACATGTAACCTCCGCCACTTGCGGTTTGTTTTTTTTAATTGATTTCATAGCGTGTCCGGTTTTCTTCCGTTCGCGCTGCTTGTTTTCTCCTAATTAGATTCAATTTCCTCTTTTTTAGCGCCATTGTCAAAAAAATAGGGACAAAAACGACTACTTTAGTTATCAGCGCTCAGCCGTCAGCTTTCAGCTTTTAGCTCTATATTTTCACTTGTCAGTAATAAGTAGAAACCTTTGAAAAAATCCATCTGTGCACAGTCATATATGTTCCATTTTTATTAATGGTATGTAAACGCATAAAGAACAGCCGCTCTAAATTCAAGTTATTTTTAAAGCTATGCCCCTCGGCTCCCCTCTCCCAAACTTGGGAGAGGGGACGGCCGCAAAAGCGGCGGCTTTCGCCGGGGAGAGGGTAAACAAAATTTAATTTTTCAAAGGTTTCAAGTAATTAGTCATTCGTAATTAGTAATTTTTCTCTTGTCTTTGGCTTTTAATTCAAAACTCAAAATTCAACATTCAAAATTTTAAAACACCACGGAGATCGCCGGGTACACAGAGATTTTTTTACTATTTTCTCAGTCCTGATACCTGTACTTGATACTTTTGACTTAACACGTTACTCTTTTCTGTTTTCCTACTCCTATTTTCTCTTTTCTGAGAACCGGCAACTTTCACTATCAGGTCTTGCCCGCTTTGACCGGCTTTAATTTTTTCAAGCGCTGAAAATCTTCTTTAAATCCAAACAACAGCAATACATCATTCAACTTTAAATGCGTGTTGGCATGCGGGTGCACATAGCGCGTTCTCATCTGCCCGTTATGATGCCTTACCCGTTTTATTAATAACAATTCCAAGTTGTACTTATTGCGCATATCAATATCGGCCAGCGATTTTCCGACTAAGGGTGGCGGAACATCCAGCTCATAAAAGTGATACCGGTCGACCACATGCACCGTTTTATCTTCGGCCAAATGGTGAATGCTGGCTGCCGTTTCCCCGGACATATCGCGCAGAAAAATTTGCTGATTATAGGCGGCAATAACATCGCGCTGCCAAATGGAGCCCACAATGCGTCTTTCTTTATCACCGCTGACTACCGGCATTTCGTCCAGACCGGTGCGGGCAAATTGTTTCATCACATGATCCAAATCGTCTGTTTCGCGCACAACTTCCACGTTTGGTTGGGCAATATCTTCGGCAATCAGCAGATGTTTAAGATTCTCATACTCGGTAATGGTCTGCCGGATTTCGTGCATCGATATATAACCGATAATGTGCTTGTTCTTATTCATTACATAGGTGTAATTGTGCGGCGTATCGACGATGACTTCCAATACTTCATTAAAAGGCGTTTTTTCTTCAACTAAGTTAATGCTGCGCTTGGGCACATCGGCCACATGCAGAGAGCGCAGAACATTTACTTCGCGTCCTGCAAAAATATTGATGCCCCGGCGCACTAACTTTAGGGTATAAATCGATTCCTTTTGCAGGCGGATGGAAATTAATGTGGAAATAATAGTGGTGATCATCAGCGGCAGGATAATCTTGTAGTCGTTGGTCAATTCAAAAATAATTAGGATAGCCGTAATCGGGCCATGGGTTGTCGCGCCCACCACGCCGCCCATAGCCACTAAAGCGTAAGCGCCCGGCCCGGCTGTCCACTCCGGGAAGAAATAGTGCACCACGCCGCCGAAAAAAACGCCCAACATCGATCCCATAAAAAGCGACGGAGCAAAAATACCGCCGGACCCCCCGGAGCCTAAACTGATGGAAGTTGCCAGTATCTTAACAAATACCAGCGCTAACGCCATCCAGCCTACCAGATGCCCGGCCAAAGCCACATCCATGGAATCGTAACCAACGCCAAAAATATGCGGAAATTTCATTCCAATGACGCCAATAAGTAAACCGCCTATGGCGCCTTGTACATATTGCGGCAAAGGCAGGTTCTCAAAAAAATCTTCTGCAAAATAGAGCGCTTTGATAAAAGCCACCGCCGTAAGGCCGGCCAATACGCCTAATATTACATAGTTCACCAACTCCAGCGGAGAAAACAAGTTATATTTAGGAACGACGAAAGCCGGGAAATCGCCCAAAAAATGACGCGATACAATGGTAGCGGTCACGGAAGAAATAACGATCGGGCTGAACTGCGGAACGGCAAAATCGCCCAAAATAATTTCCACGGCAAACAATGCGCCGGCCACAGGCGCGTTAAAAGCCGCGGCAATACCCGAGGCAGCGCCGCAGGCCACAAAGGTACGCATGCGTTTTTGGTTAACGCGGAAAAACTGTCCCACACTCGAACCAACGGCCGAACCAATCTGAATTACCGGCCCTTCGCGTCCCACCGAACCGCCGGCGGCAATGTACAACGCCGATGAAAAAAGTTTGGCCACGACCACGCGCGCCCGGATGATGCCGTTTTTTAAGGCAATGGCCTCCATTACCTCCGGCACACCATGTCCTTTGGCTTCCTTCGAATAAAACTGAATGACCAGCCCGACGATTAGACCGCCCAACAGAGGAATAAGGATGACCCAGTACCAGGAGATATTGTGTATGGTTTCTAAGTTAAAATCACCGCGCCAAAAGAGATGCTGAAATTCCTTAATGGTAAATTGGATCAAGACCGCACCGTAACCGCCCAACAATCCGATAATTACAGCCATGATCAGCACAAACGTGTGCTCGGTCATCTTGGCCCGATCTACCAAAGATAAAATGTAATGGTAAAGGATTTTTAAACGCCTGGAAAGTCCTTGTTCGGAGTCCTTGATTTGCATGTGTTTTACTTGATGGCTTCCGTATGGATGGATTTAATTCTGTTATTTGAGTCAACCAGCACCGCTTTGGTCTGGAAGGAGGCCATTTCCTGCTCATTCAGATGCACATAAGAAATGATGATTAAAAGATCGCCTATTTGCCCCAACCGCGCAGCGCCGCCGTTCAGACAGATTTCGCCGCTGCCTTTTTCCCCTTTGATGGCATAGGTCGTAAAACGGCTGCCGGTATTAATATTAACCACATCTACCTTTTCATAAGGCAGAATGTCCGCGGCCTCCATCAGTTCCGTATCTATCGTCAGGCTGCCTTCGTAATTGAGATCGGCATCGGTCACCGCGGCGCGGTGGATTTTCGATTTAAAAAAGATGCGTTCCATCTAATTTTCTCGGTTAAGATTTAGAATTAAAAACACTAAATAACGTTGCGTTAAACATCAGCCGGAGTGAATTTAAAAAATAATCCCTATCCGGGCAAATCGGTAATGCGCTACCGTGTATTCGGCAGAACGGTAAAAGTCTATAGCAAATTACGCAGATCGTCCGGCGTATTAATGTTGACAAATAAGCGCTTGTCCGTTTCAGAAGCGCTTACGCCAAAATCTGCCACTTGTGCCTGAACTTCTTTCAGATATACATGCACGCCAAGACGTCCCTTCCGCAGCCACTGCTCTAACTCTCCAGCCAGCGCTGCCGGCCAAATAGAGACCAGCGGTTCAATGCCTTTAGCGCTTTTAGCAACCACCGGCTTTTGAGGATGGACATTTTGCCACAAACGCCGGTAAACATCGGCCGATAAAAACGGCATATCCACCGGCATAACCGCTACATATTTTGTCGCCGCCTGCGTTAAGGCGGCATGTATTCCGGCCAGGGGACCTTTACCGGCAAACACATCGGCCGCCAGCGTAACGCCTTGCGGAAGATCTTTCACAGGGCTGTTGCCGACGACAATTATGTGCGGACTAATCTCCGCGGCCAGTCCTATCGCGTGATCTAACAGGCGCCGCCCCTGATAGAGCAGATACAGTTTATCCTGTTTTAGGCGTCTGCTTTTTCCGCCGGCCAGAATGGCTGCGGTTAAATCGCCTATTTTTTGTTTATTATCCATGAGTTGACTTTAAAACTAAATTTTTTTAACACGGGAATCTATCAATTTTCCTGCGGTCTTCCAAACATAATAGAATTTAAAACTTTTTTAATCTTACCCTGTCCTTTTAATCTGTTTTTTAAGAGCCGGATAAGGAGGAATTAATTCAGCCGGACCAAGTTACAATAAAGTGTCGCTCTGTTCTCGCAATAGAGGCCGGCAGTGCGGCTTTGCGCCTTTGGCGTCTCCGAAGCGCAACAAAACCCTATAAGACGTTTCTCCCCAAAATCGGTATGCTGTATTTTCTAATATTTGGGAAAACTATGTGATTTGTTTCCTAATACTTAGAAGAGCGCTTCTTCCTATCCATCCTTTTTTTGTTGTTTTTTAAGAAGTTCCGTCCTGCTGGTTATCAATGTATTTTTGGTACGCTCTTTGTATATCTACACCGTACACTATAGTTTTAACTACATCAACTCGTAGAGTTTTGCCTATGAAAATCGAAGTAAAAGACCAGGACGCCTTGTTTCCCATCGGAACGGTAGCCAAAATATTTAACATCTCCGTAGCGACATTACGGTTATATGAACAGGAGGGGTTGCTGCTCCCCCATAAGAGCAAGGGCAAACACCGCATGTACACATCCAGCGACATTAAACGCATAGAATGCATCCGCGGACTGATAGAAGAAAGAGGGCTGAACTTTGCCGGTATCCGTTTGATGCTCTCAACTGTGCCCTGCTGGGAACTCAAACCCTGCAGCATGGAGGATCGCCGGAATTGCGACGCCTACTACAAATCGCTTGTTCCCTGCTGGATGGTGGAAAATAAGGGTGAAAAATGTAAAAACGAAGACTGTTCCGAATGTCCGGTTTATCTGGAATCAGCTGAATGCCAAAATATCAAAGTTATTTTAAGAAAATACTGGAGGACGAACACGGATGAAAAAAACAGTTAAAAGGCGTGAATTCATCAAAATTGTAGGAGCCGGCACAGGCGGCGCCATGTTAGGCTCCTCGCTGATTAACGCCTACCCTGCGCTTACGGAAGAAAAAAAAGCCGAACTTTTGGCAACAGGGAACGGTGTTGAACGTACGCCCACTTATTGCGAAGTATGTTTTTGGAAATGCGCCGGTTGGGTGTACAAAAAAGACGGCCAGCCCTGGAAAATCACCGGTAATCCGGACGACCCTAACAGCAACGGCCGTTTCTGTCCTCGCGGTACCGGCGGAATCGGATTGTATACCGACGAGGATCGCCTAAAAACACCATTAATTCGCACGGAAAAGCGCGGCAAACAGGTGTTCCGCAAAGCCACATGGGATGAGGCGTTTGATTACATTGCCGACAAAATGAAGATGATCGCCGACAAATGGGGGCCGGAATGTGTGGCTCTGTTTACGCATGGTTCCGGCGGCAGTTATTTTAAAAATTTATTGAGAGCATTTGGCTCCAATAATATTGCGGCGCCTTCTTACGCTCAATGCCGCGGGCCGCGCGCCGAAGCCTACCTGCTTACTTTCGGCGAAGGCGTCGGTTCGCCGGAACGTACCGATATCGAAAATTCCAAATGTCTGGTGCTGCTTGGTTCTCATATCGGAGAAAACATGCACAACGGGCAGGTGCAGGAATTCACTAAAATGGTGGCCAAGGGCGGTACGGTTATCACCGTCGATCCCAGATATTCCACTGCAGCCAGCAAATCGAAATATTGGCTGCCCATTAAACCTGCTACCGACTTAGCCCTGCTGCTGGCCTGGATTCACGTAATTATCTATGAAGAATTGTACGATAAAGAATATGTTAAAAAATATACTTACGGCTTCAGCGAATTAAAGAAGGCCGTAAAACACAACACGCCGGAATGGGCATATCCCATTACAACGATTAAGCCGCACATCATCCGCAAAACGGCGCGGGAGATGGCAAAAGCCGCACCGGCCACTATCATTCATCCCGGACGGCATGTTACCTGGTATGGCGACGATACGCAGCGCGTGCGCGCCGGCGCTATTTTAAACGCACTGTTGGGCTCGTGGGGCCGGCGCGGAGGATTTTTCGCTCCGGAAAAAGCGCACGTTAAAAAACATCCCATTCCTAAATATCCCAAACCAAAGAAAAACTGGAAAGACGCCTTTCCCAATCAGTTTCCGCTCGCTAACCTGGCTCTTTCATCAGGCATTTGCGACGCCACCATTCCCACACCGGACAAAGATTGTTCTTTTAAGGGCTGGATTGTTTACGGAACCAATCTACCGGTCACTTTACCTCAGCCGCAAAAAACACTGGAAGCCCTGCAGCATCTGGAACTGGTGGTAGCCATCGACATCATGCCGGCTGAAATTACCGGTTGGGCGGATGTTGTTTTGCCGGAATGCACCTATCTGGAACGCTATGATGATTTACGCATCTCTCCGGGAAGATTTCCTACAGTGGCTTTACGCGCCCCGGCATTTAAGCCAAAATACGATAGCAAACCCGCTTACTGGATGGCCATAGAACTGGCTAAACGGCTAAACTTAGAGAAGTATTTCCCTGCGGAAACGATTGAAGAGTATTTGGATTATCGCCTCAAATCCATTGGCAGTAATTTGGAAGAGATGAAAAAAACAGGCGTAAAACGCTTAGAGAGCAAGCATGAACTCTATTTCTTAAATGGAGAGGACTACGAGTTCAACACGCCAACCGGCAAAATCGAGCTATTTTCCACCACTTTGCAAGAGGCCGGTTTTGATCCCATTCCCCGATACACACACCACGAAGAACCGCCTGATGGATTTTATCGTCTGCTTTACGGCCGGGCGCCGATGCACTCCTTTGGCCGCACCGTAAACAGTCTGAATCTGCACGAGCTTAAAAAGGAAAATGAAGTGTGGGTGAACGCTAAAGTGGCCAGAGAGTGGAATCTTAGCAACGGAGAGTATGTGCGTCTTGAAAATCAGGACGGTATCGTCTCAGACCCGATTAAAGTAAAGGTTACACAACGCATCCGTCACGATGCTGTATTTATGGTGCATGGCTTTGGCCGGCATCAGAAAAAATTAACACGCGCTTATATGAAAGGCGCCAATGATCAACAACTTATCACTCAGGTAAAAACAGACCCTATCATGGGCGGAACCGGCATGCGCGTTAATTTTGTGACGTTCAGGAAGGAGGTGGCATAATGGCCCGGTATGCAATGGCGATTGATACTAAACGTTGTGTGGGCTGCGCAGACTGTGTCGTCGCCTGCCAGACCGAAAATAATGTGCCGGTCGGTTATTGCCGCGACTGGATTGTGGAAGAACTGCACGGCGCCTACCCGGCTTTAGAGCTGGAAATCCGCTCGGAACGCTGTAACCATTGCGCCGATGCGCCCTGCGTACGCAGTTGTCCCACAGGCGCCAGCCATTATGCCGAGGGCGGCATTGTGCTGGTCACACATGAAGAGTGTATCGGCTGTAAGGCTTGTATTGCTTCCTGTCCTTACGACGCCCGTTATGTTCATCCGGAAGGCTATGTGGATAAATGCACCTTTTGTGTGCATCGCGTTACAGAAGGTGAAAATCCGGCCTGTGTGGATGTGTGCCCGACCCATGCCTTTGTGTTTGGCGATCTGGAAGACAGAAACAGCGAAATATCCAAAACACTGGCTACGCGCAAACATAAAACACTAATTCCCGAAGCGGGAACCGAACCGAAAATATTCTACTTAACATCATAAGAACTGAGCTTAAACGACGGAGTTTTGCAATGAAAGAAATCACCATTACATCAGGCCGCATGAACCCGGGTATTGATCCCGTATTACACGCCTGGGGATGGGAAATCCCTCTGTATCTGTTCATCGGCGGACTGGCGGCCGGTATACTCTTTTTTTCGGCCTACTATTTTTTAAGAGGCCAGCAGGATAAATTCAAAGCCGCTGTGAAAATCGCCCCGCTGTATGTGCCGCCGCTATTGGCTTTGGGACTGGCGGCCCTGTTTCTGGATTTAACGCATAAGTTCTATTTCTGGCGTTTATACACCACCATTCGTCTGGAATCGCCCATGTCCTGGGGCGCCTGGACCTTGCTGCTGATCTTTCCGCTGAGTGTTCTATGGGCGGCTACATTCTTACCGGAGATTAAACTAAACTGGAACTGGAAATTTAAATTATTAGAAACCATTATGACGCAGGTTGAAAAACGGCGTAAAGCGCTGGCCTGGAGCCTGATCCTATTTGCGGTCATTTTGGGCATGTACACCGGTATCCTGCTTTCGGCGTTCAATGCCCGGCCTTTCTGGAATACTTCGATTTTGGGCCCTTTGTTTTTAATATCCGGATTTTCCACCGGTACGGCCTTTATCATGCTTCTAAGTAAAGACGCCGACGAACGCCGCTTGTTCAGCCAGATCGATATGATCCTAATCGGTATTGAAATCTTTTTGATCATCCATCTGTTCATGGGTTTTCTGGCCAGCACCGAGGTGCACATCAAAGCTGCCGAGCTCTTTTTAGGAGGCGAGTATACGGCCATTTTCTGGACTTTTGTTGTCGTCTTAGGTTTGATTGTTCCCTTTTTAGTGGAATTTTTTGAATTACGCGGCCGGCATATTCCGGTTCAGATTCCGGCTCTACTTGTATTGGCCGGTGGATTAATTCTGCGTTTCATCGTTGTGGACTCCGGACAATCGTCGCGCTGGCTGTATAAGTTTATGGAGCAGTTGCCGCATTGAAGTATTAAGTAGGAAATAGTAATTGTAAAAGCCGTTCTTTTTAAAACCTAAACTATTTAATGAGGTAACACTATGAAAGAGCAAAAATACTGGTCGCCTTATCTTTCCGGCGTGGGGCTGGGTTTGACACTGCTTTTAGCCTTCGTAATCATGGGCCGTGGTCTCGGCGCTTCCGGAGCTATGATGCGCATCGATGTTTGGCTGTTAAAATTATTCGCGCCGGAGCATGTGGCCAACAATTCTTATTTAGCCAAATATGCTTCTAACACGCTTTCCAACTGGCTGGTGTTCGAGATAATCGGCGTGATGATCGGCGGATTTCTTTCCGGCGCTCTGGCCGGACGCCTCAAATTGGGCATAGGAAAAGGACCGCATATCAGCAAGCGCAACCGTTTAATTCTTGCTTTTGTGGGCGGAGCTATTATGGGCTATGGCGCCCGTCTGGCGCGCGGCTGCACCAGCGGCCTGGCCTTAACCGGCGGCGCCACACTGGCCCTTGGCGGCTGGATTTTCATGTTCGCCGTTTTTGGCGGGGCTTATGCAACAGCTTATTTCGTTCGTAAACAATGGATATAAGGACAGGAGTTTAAGATGGCACCTTTCTATAAAATGGGATTTTTCGGAGAACAAACCAGCTTTGTCATCGCTTTGCTGATTGGCATCAGCTTTGGCTTTTGGCTGGAACGGGCCGGCTTTGGGTACAGCCGCAAACTGGCTCTGCAATTCTATTTCAGAGATATGACGGTTTTAAAAGTAATGTTCATGGCCATTATCGTGGCTATGTTGGGACTAATGTACCTCAGCCTCTTCGGCTGGATCGATTTGTCCAAAGTGTACATCAATCCAACTTATTTAGGCGCCCAAGCTGTGGGTGGAATTATTTTAGGCGTTGGCTTTGCCATTGGCGGCTACTGTCCCGGCACATCGGTAGTAGGGGCGGTCACCGGCAAAATTGACGGTATGGTTTTTATCGCCGGCGCCCTGTTTGGCATGTTTGTGTTTGGCGAGGCTTTCCCCGGCATCGAAAAGTTTTTTTACGCCAATTTTATGGGCGACGCCACTTTACCGCAATACTTCAATATTCCCATGGGCATAATTGCCTTTATTGTTGTGCTGATGGCCGTAGGTATGTTCATCGGCGCTGAATGGCTGGAGAAAAAATTCGGGGAGGAGGCTGCCTGATGAAATTAACAGCGAGAAATATCGGATTTGGGACATTAGCGTTATTAGGCCTTATTCTGGCATTCGCTCCGGTGGACCAGACGACCAGAAAAACGGTTTCCATGCAGGAAATGATGAAAGAATTACAGACCAATGATTATTATGTTACCGCCGATGAACTGGCTCATTGGATCATCGACAAACAACCGGGAATTGCCATTGTGGATATCCGTTCCGATGAAGACTACGTCCGGTACCATATTCCGGGCAATGCGCACATTCCGTTTAGCCAATTAAGCAAAAGCAAAGAATTACAGGATTTAAAAGACGCCGATATGATTATTCTGGCGTCCAACGGCAACACCAAAGCCGCGCAAGCCTGGATATTGCTCAGGGAAATGGGATTTGACAACATCTATGTACTGCAGGGCGGCATTAATTACTGGGTTAAAGCGTTTAGCAATCCTCAAAAGCCGCAGGGTTTCTATTCAGACGACGAACTATTTGTTTACCAGTTCCGTAAAGCGGCCGGCCCGGCCATGATGGGGACAAAGGTTGCAGCGCAAAGCGACGACGCAGTAGCCCAGAGGACAAAACCCAAAGTACGCATCCGCAAGAAAAAGGCCGTTAAAGTGGATGAAGGATGTTAAACCGCGGTTCGTGTTGATATTTTTCATACAGGATAACAGGCTATATACGGCTTTAAATAGCGGTATTAGCCTGTTATCCTTTTTTATTGATTTGTGTTAACAACCTTCATCTGCAGTTTCCGCTTTGGGCTTTATTTTCCGTTTAACCGGTGTAACTGTTTTCTCAACTGAAATAGTACCATTTTGGATCAACTGACCGGCAAGGGCATGACGATACTCCCTGTACTGATGCAATTGTTGATCGCTTAATTTAGAGGACCAATCCAGCGTAATCGGATCCACCAAATATTTTTTAACTGCTGAAAATCCACCCTGCACAGCAAAAGCCCGAACATTCTTTAATTGCCGCAGTTCTGCCACAGTCTGAACCGCATCGGCTGTATTTTCGCCGATAATCAATAATACTTTTTCTGCCGGCCAATCCATTTGCTCAAGCTCCGTTATGCTCATGTCGGTTGCAAAACTCAAATGCTCAGCGTTATACTTTTGCGCATCACGGATATCAATCCATGTGCAAAACTGCGGCTGGTAATAATAGAATTCCGCAGCGCGGAAGGGTGATATCTCATATAGCCCCACTTCATTGTACGGCTGTTGTTTTAAATTGCTTAAAACGACCGCCTGGCTTTGTGGTAAAAAAGAAGACGTGGGGAAAAAGGCCATGATTAGCGCCCAAAAAACACCAAAACCAACTAATATCTTTTGAGTAGTTTTACTTATCATCCTGCCCCCAGAATCTAAATTGTAATTTCCGAAGACCAACGCTGCCTAAAACGGCGATTAAGACAACCAAAAAGACCGCCAGACCCAGGTTTATATGCAGCCATTGATCGAGGCGAAAAACGCCGCGAAAATCCGCTTGGTAAAAGTCCTTCCAAACAGGGAATAAATCGCCAAACAGCAAACTCCCAATCAGAAATCCTAACAGGAATATCATCCCGTCGATTTTGCCCACAAAAGAAGCCACTAAAGAGGTTCCCGGACAAAAGCCGCCAACCACCATCCCTATTCCAAAGATAAATCCGCCTGCCATTTGAGGCGCCAGATAAGTTGGAAGAAAATAAAATTTACTCAAATCAATTATTCCCAAAAGCGCCATGCCCCACAAGCCGATAGCGCCGGTTACGATAGCAGTAAACATTACAACCGGCACATCTACGTCTTTAAGATAAAACGCAGAAGCAATTTTTCTGGAGTTTGAAAACCCCGATCGATGCAAAGCCCAACCAAACAAAATGCCAATCAAAACGGCTAAAACCATATTAACTGTTCCGGAAATGATACCGTTCTTTACAAGTGGTCCTATCATAGCCATTCCCTCCTAACAAAATACGCTGCAGCAAAACCGCCGACAAAAATAAACATCATAAAAACCCAGGAACCAATGGAGAGCTCAGCGCCTCCTACCAGGGCCTGACCACTGGTACAGCCACGCGCCAGGCGAGCGGCAAAACCAACGATCACTCCTCCGACAAAAGCTAAAATCAGCCTGTTCTTTTTGCTGATTTTCGGTCCATGCAAAACCTCAAACTTAAAATCTCCGGCAACTTTTGAAGCGGCAAAAGCGCCCAACATCAAACCAACAGCCATAAATACCAAATAATTATTAAGCGGATTGTGGCCATGGAGAAAGTATTTCGCAAAATAGGCGCTGTGTTCAGTGAAGGAAGGAAAGATCAGGTCTTGCAGCCAGGCCGAAAGACGCGTAAAAGCGCCGGAAGCGCCGATACCGCGACCGGCCGTGTAAAACGACAGGATCATGGCGATTCCGATCATAATCCCCCCGAAAATTGGATTCCATAATTTTTTACCCATTATGAACCTCACGTGATTTATTAGATGATAATAGTTTTAAAGTCCCCATTTCCTAAACAAAACTCATATATTATTCATAATTTTTTTAATTGTTCGGCCTCATCAAAGGTAAGCCCGTCTTTCATATATTCTTCCCGTAAAAAAGCATGTTCTTTCATTTTAACATCAACCCACCACTTATAATGATGCAAATAGGCATACAGTTCGTTCACCTTACCTGTAATCATAGAAAAAAACGCCGGCCGTTCTTCAGGAAATATGGCCGCCATGTACACATGCACAAATAAACCGGCTACTATGCTCATAGTCGCTATAAAATGCAGCAGCATAGCCCAGCGGATAACATTGGCTGAACCCAAATGAAAGGCCATGATCGGCCCGGTAATGATTAGCGTAACCGTACTAAAAGCAACCACAACCGCATACGCCTTTTGTCCCGCATTATAGGGTCCCTGCGGGGCACATTCATGAGGTTCTATTTTACCCAGAAGACAGCTTAGTTTGGTAATAAACCATTTGAGATCATCCTTATAAAACACTAGGTCATCATGGACAAATTTGAGCAGATAATTCTTAAATCCAAAAATCCCATAAACTAAAAGTGTCGACAGCCAAAAAACACCTATCATAATATGGAAATGCAACAGCGCTCCCTTGGTCCCAAATATTGTGGCCATCATACGTATAAACCAGTCCGGAACAAACTGAATATAATCAGCCGAAATCAGGGCTGCGCCGGTAGGTATCAGGATAAGCCAGCAAATCGCATTAACCCAATGAAGAGTAATAGCGGCAACGCCATGTTTTTTCATTACGCGGTGCGCCAAAATACGCTTTTGCTCGATAGTCAGCTTTCGCGGTTCTTTTAAGAGATAATGATCTAATTTAATATCTTCCTGGACTTCGCTTAATTTTACACCCATCGTATTTACTCCTTTACTTCGCTTTCACCTTTATATAATTGAATGGCAAAGGCGGCGGCCTGACCTAAAAATGTACCGGCAATAGCCAGCTTAAAAAATGGAATAAAAAATTTACTCCACCAACTCTGCGGTGTGGGCATTTTCGGTTTCTGCGGCGGGAAAGCGGCCGCCACGACCGGAAAGACATCACGGTTATCTTTATAATAAATATTGGGTCCTACATTTATTTCTTCCGAGACTAAAGGAACCGCGCCTTCGGCAACCAGTTTGCTCACTTCCGAATTAGGATCGTCCAGATCGCCAAATATACGCGCCTGCCCGATGCAGGTTTCCACACAAACGGGCTGCAATCCATCTTCCACACGATCAACACAGAAATCACATTTATCCACTTTCTCAATTTCCGGATTAAAATAGCGCGCTCCGTAGGGACACGCTTCGATGCACAATCCGCATCCGATACAAAGGTCTCTGTCGACTACAACAATGCCATCTTCCCGCTTATAGGTGGCTCCCGTAGGACAAGCTTCCGTACACGGCGAATCGTCACAGTGATTGCATAAACCAATATAGGCCGTCTTTTTTATATCCGGATATACCCCCTGCGGAGGCAAATCATGCACCCAGTTCCGATAATTAGGCACCGGAACATCGTAATGCGAGCGACATGCCACCTCGCAGGAATGGCAGACAATACAGCGGTTCATATCGATCGCCATTGCATATTTACTCATAGCTATCCCCTAACATCCTTCGTCGACTTCTTCTTTTTTCTGTCTTTTTTTACGTACTTTCCGAACCGGAATTTCTTTTGGCCCGGCCGAAACAACTTTTTGTGAAACGATTCCGGTAAAACTAACTTCGGCGGTTGGCAACAAGGGTTCTCCATCCGCTAAAATGCGCACAAAATTAACGCGCAGTCCGGTGCTCCCGCTAATCGGGTCTACCGTATAGCGCGAGATGAGATGATTATCGGATATTTGCCGGCGCGTAAAATTTAACAGGCCGCGGTCGTTCCCCCCGAAACCATGCGGTAAAAAGACCGCATCTGGCCGCATGCCGGGCGTCATTAGAATTTTAATTTTATCGGATTTAAATCCGTCCTGATTTTCCACAATCACTTCCTGTCCATCTTTTAATCCCATACTGCGCCCGATGGTCTCGTTAATCCATAGATGCGGTTCGGAGATGATGGTATTCAACCAGGGATTGCTTTCCGTTTTTCCGTGAGAATGCACCGGCATTAATCCATAAACCAGCCGAAAGTAGCCTTTGGGCGGATCGCTAACCGGTTCAAACTTCGGTAAAGGATCAAATCCATATTCTTCCAATTCTTTAGAATACAGTTGCACTTTGCCGTCATCGGTTTTAAAACGGTAGCTCTGGCCATTCTTTAAATATGGTTTTCCCTTAAATATCAGGACGCCTTCCCTTTTTAATTTTTCAAAAGAAAGCCCAACGCTTTTTAGTTGATAGCGAATCACATCCTCATAATCATTATAAGGAAAATAAGCGCCCAGCCCCATACGTTCCCCGAGTTCTTTAGCAATCCACCAGCCGGGACGCGTATTAAACTGCCTCTTTACGACCGGTTGCCTTAGGGCGATATACGGTTCGCGCCAGCTGGTCACCGTCATCAGTTTGTCATAGCGCTCCAGATAAGTATCTTCAGGCAAGATTACATCCGCATACCAGGTGGGCTGGGTTGGACGTAGTTCAACTACCGCATAAAAATCGAGATTATCAATAGCACGCAGGGTATCTTCCTGCGCTGGGATACTGTTAAAAATATTCTGGCCAAAAACCATCCACGATTTAATGGGATAGGGCTTTTGGTTGAGCGTAGCTTTAACCATTTCCTGTGTCAGGCCTTCGTTACCGCCAAAAGGGAAGGTAGTACCGGCGCCGTCGGCGCGTTCCGCTGCCGGCTGGGGCGCATCGGGAACGGGAAGACCGTCATAATGAAATGGCAACGACGTTCTGAGAAAATACCCGCCTTTTTGTCCCCAGGTTCCCAGCAATGCCGCTAAAATGGCCAGCGAACGGGCGCGCTGAACATCATTCCCGTACCAGGCAGAATGACGCCCGGGATGAATAAGAACGGCCGGTTTAGCCTTTATCATAGCCCGGGCTGTTTCTGTGATAACCGAGGCCGGTATTTCAGTGATTTTAGCAGCCCATTCCGGCGTGCACTTCGCGACATGTTTTTTTAGTTCTGCAAATCCTGAAGTGGATTTACGAATAAAATCAGCAGCGTATCCTTTTTCCTTGATGATGACGTGCATCCACGACAGCAGCAAGGCCGTATCGGTTCCCGGTTTAACAGGCAGCCACCATTTGGCTTTACTGGCCGCAACCGAAAACCGGGGGTCTACAGCAATAATCTGAGCGCCTTTGCCTATACCGTCGGTAAAATCAATGATTTGCCCGGTATGAATATTTTCTCCCAATGCGCTGCCTATTAAAACAATTACTTTAGAATTAGCCAAATCCAATCGTTCAGGGGAGCCGATAGATTCCCCATAGGTTAATTCATAAGCCACATCTCTGGCGCCAAGACATTGGGCAAACGAAGGCGCCGCCATATTCGGCGTGCCCCAATATTTATATAAATCACGAATAAATTTTGCCGAAGCCCCGTGCGAAAAAAGCGCGTTAGCCTCAACGCCATATTTCCGGGCTACTTTTAACAGATTTTCAGCCGTATAATCCAGCGCATCTTTCCAGCTTACCTTCTGCCATTTCCCGCTACCCCGCTCCCCAATCCGAATCACCGGATCCGTCAAACGATCCTTTTCGTATAGTAACGCGACTCCTGCATTTCCACGGGCGCAAATTTTGCCGCGATTATTGGGATTTCTGGGATTACCTTCTATGTGATGGAGCCTACCGTCTATGACAGTGGCAATGATGCCGCATCTCCAGAAACATTGTTCACAAATCGTGGGAATGCGCTTGATTTTCCCGGGGTTATGTTTAGGGGTCGCTTTTGCATTTTTAGGTAAAACTGTTGTCAGACCGGCTGTTGCACCAATGGCGCCGCTGGTTTTAAGAAACGTTCGCCGCGATATTTTTTTCGCCACTATATTTCCCCTTTCACGCCGTTTTTATATGCTCCGTGTTAAATAATAAAGCTCTTCCTTAAATATACACTTCCATTTTTATTCTTTCAAAGAGAAAAAATATTTTTTAAAATAAACTTGATCATATATTGAAGTTTTTACTATGAACTCAAATAAATAGTAGGATTTTACATTTTTTTGCAGAAATATTTTAATAATTTTAGAGAAAGGCGTAATATGAGTGCCAATAACGCAGTAAAAGAGCTGGGCCGCTCTTCTTCAAATTCGTTTAATTGTCATGCAATAATTTTTTTATTCCCTGCTTTTTATATTCTTTGACCCGCCATTTTTTATAGGATGCAGGGCTATTTAAAAGTCTTTTCCGCTCCTTCGAATTTAAAAGGCGCATCCCCGGAAGTATAGGCGCAGATGGTAATGTAATGGAATTAGCAACCGAATCCTTTAAAGCGGAGCGAATTCCCAATCCGGCGGCCAGGGCATTGCCGTGACAGCCTTCGCAGGATCGCCCGCGTTCCCTGATAGTATGCGGCGAGTACACATCCCAGCTCCAGCCGGATTTACCGTCAATGCGCTGCGGTTTTTGGGAATCCAGCCAGACATTCTCCGCGGAATCCACATAGGTGATATAATATTGGTACAACGGACGAACCGGCGCGTAGCGCCCTGTGGCGTCTTTGCCCAGCACGATTCCTTCCCAACGGCGGAAAGTCCAGCCTTTGTACCAGGCGCCGGCCAGCGTTTTACCTGTTAATTTATTGGTTGTGCGCGCCGTGCGCCGTAATTCCGGCAGCAGCCCCAACTGTTCCTGCAACAGACGGGTGATTTCCATATCATCCTGCCACAGATAATCGCCCCACTGTTCATAGTGATTGCTTTGATCATAAAACAGATGCAGGCCGTAATCCTGATAACTCCAGCCGGCATGACAGGCGGCGCAGCTTACCTGTTGGTGAAAACTCTGATGGGCAATCACGGTTTGATCAAATTGCGGAACGCGCTCTGCGTGTGCCGGTTTAGTTTTTTGCTTAAAACCGCCGTGGCAATCCGGACAGGTTACCTTTGGGTTTTGTCCTTCGAAGGCGGCCATCGCTTCGCCGCCCATAACATCTTTTTGGGAATGACAATCCGTGCACTGCATTCCGGCCAGCTGATGTACATCCGGCGCGAGGCGATGCTGGAACGTTGCAAACTCCGGTTTACTACCATACGGCGTTTGATATTCATTGTGGTAATCATGCTCAAAATAGCCGTAATAATCGGCGCCTACGCGATTGCCGGAATGGCAGGTCAGGCAGGTTTCGTCGGCCACCTTGCGCTGCATTTTATGGCCGAACAACGGTTTGCCGGATGTTTGTTCCAGGGAAATGTGGCAGGCGGCGCAGCCGGCGGCGCGTTTTCGGCCGTTCGCTTGTTGTTTGCCGTCCGCTTCAAAATGGCAGGTCATACATTTTTGTCCCAGTAATCGATCCACCAAGTCCGCCGGCGACCGTGGATTGGAAAACGAAGTTCGTGTTAATTCCTTCCATTCAGTCGCGGTTTTTCCCGTGACCGGTTGGGAAGTTTTTCCCCATAAAAAGCGCGTCTGGTCGATGACGCCGGCCAGGGAGTAGTGCAGACTGTTTTTGAAACGCATAATTTCCGCAGCATGGCAGGAAGCGCATTTTTCCTGCCAATATACCTCCTTCGAAGGATTGGCGATAATTTTGGGATGTCCTTCGGGCTGAACTTGTCCCGGCGCGGCGGTGGAAACATGGCAGTCCACACAATTCAGATTGCAGGACGATTGCATATCGCTGTGACAACTGCGGCAGTCCTCAGCGGCAAAGAGCGCCAGACTGTTTAAAGCAATCAGGATAAACAATGCCCGAAAAAGGAATGCCAAGTTGAACAACGTTTTCATTTTCCGGCGCATGACAATCCCCGTTCATTTTTAAAGCGCTCAAGGCTTACGGAAAAATCATCATAAATGGCATCCGCAGCCTTGTCGTGACAAACCAAACAATAACTCACGGCATAGATTTTTTTTATTTCCCGTTGATTAAAAGGCCGTTCCTCTTTGCGCGACATTTGCTGAAAAGGCTGTCCGTTTACATCCGTTATCTGCTCCAGCGCAAACATGCCCAATCCGGCTGAGGCCGCGTCGTAGGTCGGCATAAAAGTCAGCTTGCCATCCCGCAGAGTCAGCTTTCCCTCGCCCAGGCCTAAACGTTTGGGATCGCTGTGGCATTCAATACATGTTGGCGTTTCCCGGCGTGTGCTGTGCGGATCGAAACCGGCCATGGCGGGCCAGAAAGCGCTGCCTTTTACGCGGCCACCCTCGTCCAGTTCGGTTAAATACACCTGGCAGCCCGGCGCCACGGGCACAATCCGATTGAATTGGTCCACGCCAAGCGACGGACGTTCAAAGCGCAAATACGATCGAAATTCCTGCCAGTGACCGGCGGTTTCCCGGTAAGTTATTTTATCCATCTGTTTGCGCGTGGGATCGTACACATCATGGCAGCCGTAACATTGCGGCGTGTAGGCCGCATGACAAGCCTGACAACTGAGCCGTTCGTGCCCCGAAAGGTTACAGTCTCTTTTATCGCCCGTTTGACGAACAGGGCGCTTCCTGCCGTCGGTTTTGCCGATGAGCACCACTTGCCCCTTTTCGCGTCGTACATTCTCGAAAAAATTACCGCCGGAGGATACGGCTAACAGCGAATCGGCCGGCATGGCCAGCCTGGAATTGACGGAAATTACTTTCCAGGCGATATTGGCTGAATCGGCTGCGGCAAATTTTGCCCGGTGGCAATCGTTACAGCGCACATGGACCTGTTCTTCCAAATGAGCATGACGCCGGCCTTCGCCCATCACCTCGTCAGCCGTGTGGCAATCGATGCAAACCATGCCGGCCTTAAAATGCACATCCGCCGGAATATGGTAAAAAAAGCGTCCGCCGGAAAGCGTATCCGAACTTAAGTTGCCCCCTTCATACGGCGTACCGTAACGCTCCGATTCAAATTTGCCCTGATAATTGAGCGCCGTGCGATTGGAACGGTTATGGCATTTTTCGCAGACCTCAATGCCCATTTGCACGGTAAACTGCGGATGCGCCGCGCTGTCCGGCGCGGCAACTAAATGGCAATCGTTACAGCCGCCTCCGCGCCGGCCAATCTCGCCGGCAAAATCCTTTTCTTTTTTATTGATATGGCAGCCGGCGCACAATTTGCGCAGATGATCGCTGGCCAGAGAGGTATCCGGTAAATTGTCGTGGATGTGAACGAGTGAATCGTTTAACTGCCTGCGTTCCTGCCACTGAAACAAAGTGGCGTTTACCAGTCCGGCGTTTGTGGCCATGATGGATTTGCGTACATCCTTGACCAGCGTTGGATGACATGTACTTTGCCCGCAGGTCTTGTCCGCCCACAACAAATCCGAGGGATTGCGCACCATGCCGGCGTGGGCGTTTTGTTCATCTGCAGCCAGCCCGTTTCCTAAATGACAGACCGCGCAGCCCAATTCCTTTACGGGATGAGACGAACTCATATCGCGCACATCCTGATGGCAGGTCAGACACTGATCCGGCGTTTTTTTAAACTCGGCAATGGACTTTGTTTTTGGCTGCCAGATTAATACGGCCAGCAAAAAAATAAAAAACGCCGCAAGAATCAGGATAATGTTTCGTCCTTTTATCTCAATAGAAGTTGCCATCCATCACCTCTCAACAGCCAGCCAATCAGACTTTCGGCCAGATAAAACAGAATAAAAACGCTTAATCCATAAAGCAGTATTTTTTCTTTTTTATGAAGAATGGGCAGCAGCAACAGCAAAACAACTACTGCCGCCGGCAAAAATACGCCGGCCAGCCAGGCAGGCATCCAGGCTAATTGTTCCTGCAATCCAATAAAATACCACGGGCCTTTTACCACCAAAGCGGGCGTTTCAGCTGGCATCCCTAACCGTGCCGGCAGGGCTAAGCTTAACAGCAAAATAAGCACCAACGTATAATAGAATGCATATCGATCCGATTTTAAGCGGCGGATATGCATGTAGGTCAGGACAATCGCTAAAACGCTAAACGTAGCGATATGATGCAAATACATGGTGCGTAAAGCATCGCCGCTGCTTGTCGTGCGGAGTAAAAAGCGCATAAGGCCCTGACCGGCTAAGCCGAGCAGGCCAAGAATACCGCGGACGATCCCGACCGCCGAAAGGCTCTCTTTGCTGCCGATACTTACAAACCCGCTGAAAACTACCAAAAGAGAAATAATTCCCAACAGGATTACATAGAGCCACGGTTTGAATATATAACTGCGATACGTCTTTTTTGCCAGATATTCGATAGTATGGATAAAAACGGCAAACAGAATAATATCGCCGCAATAGGAATGAAAGCTGTGCAGCCAGCGGCCTAAAAATCCCGAGCCGTTAAGCTGACTGACGCTGTTGAACGCTTCCGCTCCGGGACGGAACAAGGGAATGAGCAGCAACCCGGAAATCAAGGCCAATTGCAGGGCGCTTAGGGCAATCTCACCCCACCCCGGCAGCCAAAGGCGTTTGGCGAATATTTTTTCCACATCGATTTTCAACCCCTGTCCCCCTCGCTACGGCAAACGAATTTTAATTGAATCCGGCATAATTTTTTGGTAAGAAAGTGCCTGCAAATCTTTATTCGCAGGCCCGTTAATATACTTCCCCTGCAAGGTAAATGTGCTGCCGTGACAGGGACAAATGATTTTTTGTTCCCCTTCCGCCCGTTGCACGGTGCAGCCTAAATGCGGACATTTGCGGGAAAGCACCCGAATGTTCGGCCCGCTTTTCTCCACAAAAAACTCATTTCCGCTGTAAAAATCATTTTTTATTTTTTTAAGATTTAATTGCGCAAAGCGTTCCATTCTGAGAAAACGAAACAGAAAACCGCCGAACAATCGCCCAAGCAAAAGAACGATGCTAAAAACGAACACATGCCCGATACGTTTTAAAAAAACTTTCCGCGCCAAAACCGAAGACATGCCTGATAATTCCCAGTTAATGAACCAATTGTAAAAGATACGGAAATACAGGTTTGAATGAAATAATTTTGAAAGAGTAAAAGTCTTGCTCTTGCTCTTTACTCTTACTTTGAAAATTTAGATTAAGAGTAAGAGGGAGAGGTAAGAGTAAGAAAGAACAATATGCCACCAAAACAGAAACCTTGCTCTTGCTCTTTACTCTTACTCTGAAAATTTAGATTAAGAGTAAGAGGGAGAGGTAAGAGTAAGAAAAAAAAAGAAAAGAGAATCACAAATCTTCCAATAATCCCGATAGATCAAAAGAGTTGAACTGTGGGATTCTATTCAGAGAATTAATTGCCTTACTTAGCGTGTCATATTCGTAAGGAATTTGTTCCAAAGCGCTTCTCACTTCCCTCAGGCCAGCTGGTTCCTTGCCGTTAGTACTTTCTAAAGCCGCGATGCGCCCCTTGTCGATATGCACATGCAGCGGGAAGGCTTTTCCTGCAATGCCAATATTTTTTTCAATCACACAGGCCGGCGAACGGCCGTAATTCCATTCCCAGTCGCCGTATTTACGGTCCGCTAATTGGCGCACTTCCCCCCACTCCTGTGCCGATAAGCGCGCCGCTGGAAACTCGTTCAGAGATAGCGCCCGCTGTAAATATTCACAAAAAGCGGTCATATCAAGCGGTTCTTTCAAATGCGCAGCCACATTGGTTACCGAGGCCGGCGTCGAGCGCGTGCCTTTGGAGGTTACAATTTTCCGGCGATTGACTTTGAGCGCACTGCGCAGCATCTCCAAATCGGAGTTAAACAGCAAGGTGCCGTGGCTCAGCAGAGTTTGCCGGCTGGTAAACTGAGCGTTGCCGGATATTTTTTTTCCGGCTATTAACAGATTATTGCGCGCATCCATTCCGGCGGCAATATGCAACTGAGCCAAGGCCTGCACAATGGGCTGTAAAAACGAACGGTAATTATTGAAGTTTTGCATGGTGTGGCGCGTAATGAAGGCGATATTGAGATTCCCGCGGTCATGATAAACAGCGCCGCCGCCGGAGATGCGGCGTAAAATGGGAATGTGCTGCCGCCGGCAAACAGCCACATTGACCTCTTCCCAGACATTCTGGTGCTTACCCACAATAACCGACGGGGCGTTGGCGTAAAGCAGACAAAAGGCTCTGGCGGAAACATCGTACCGGCGCACGATGAATTCCTCCAGAGCCAAATTTAGCCGCGCTTCTTCATGGCGTTCATTGTCAACTAAAACAAGCGCCCGGGCAGGTTGCATCGCTAATTCTGTTGCTCTATTTGAAAAACAGGTTTAATATCCACGGGCAGATCGGCTAACTTCATGCGCAGGGCATGCATGGAAGGCGTTTCCACAGCATATTTGGCGATCAGCGCCTTGGCTCCGGCATAATCGCCCGTTCCTTCGATGACTAACAAATCATGGGCTAAATCACGCACCGCTCCGTAAATCTTTTTGAAATTTACTTTTACTTTCTGCGCTTTGCCGTCGTATTCGTAAGCACCCTTCTCTAACAGGTAGTTGTAGATAATGGCATTGCCCGCGCCGTGCGCTTCGTTGACGCCAAAACGGATGGAGCGAAAGATGCCGCCCAGAAAGGTAACCCAGGTTTCTTTGGCAAACGATTCCGGATAGACGCCTTTTTGGATCATAAAAATATTGTTGTACATGCCTAAAACATCGGCCTTGCATTCCTCGATTTTGGAATACGTTTCTTTCAGCTCTTTTTTAACATCCGTCTTGCGTCCGTTCAATACCAGCGTTCCCGGACCAACGCCGTGCGAAATTTCGTGCATCAGCGTGTGGTTAAAAAAGCCGTCAAAGGTAACATATTTCAATTGACCGGCATCCAGCACGCGCCCGGCAATGGGCTTTAGCAGTTTCGTAAATTTAGCCTCGTGCATGTTTTTCAGCATTACTTTTTTAGAGCCTTTGGCTTCGCGCACCCGTTCATCATTAGGCAGATTAAAAGCCAGCGTCTGCACGCCCGCTTTGGTATCCCCCGCCGAAAAAACTTCCTGCGCCACCACGATGGGCGATTCGGAGCCGCGGTTAAAGTTTTTTTGTTCTTCGGGATTAGGCAGGTTGCGTTCGATATCGTTCAGATATTTGGCGAACACTTCCAGTTTGGCGCTTTCCTGCGGGTCCTTGATGGTCAGGAAGCATTCAAAGGAGGCTTTGTAATTAAACAATTCGTCTTCGTACACTTCGTACGGGCCGATGATGACTTCGATGGCGTTATCCGTTAAATCCATCCAGGCCATATCGCTCTCAAAATAATCGTTGCTGGCAAAGGCAGCCGCTCTGGTCAGCAGATACTTTTTAAGCGAAGGATTGTCGGCGTAATCGGCCGCATCCCGCAGCAAAGCGCTGATTTTTTCCAGCGGTTGACGATAATACTCGGAATAAGGAATGGCAATCAGCTTATCGCCATGCCGCCGTACCATCGTAAATTCGGAAGTCAAAGCCGGTTCGTCATCGGGATGTTCTTTTACATAGTTAAGAAACTCTTCCTTGGTCATATCGGCCGGATAGAAATTAGCGCCCAGCGGCTTTGGTTCATTGCCGTAAAATGGTTTATCGTGTTCCAGGCGGTCAAAAGGGCCGAACATGATATTGAAATACTCCAGCGTCAGTTTATCCAGCGCATCGTTCGATTTCATCAACCGGGCGCGGATTTCTTTATTTTTAGAATATACCTGATCCAGATAAATATCATCGATTATTTTGGCGGCCTGATACAGCTTTTTAAGAACCATCTGCTGCCGTTCATTGAGCAGGCTGCTGTCGTATTTTATCTCGGTTTTGGCAAATTTAGCGATTTGTTTTTGCAGGCGCTCCATTTTCGCTTTCCTCTCGGGATTAACTTTTTGTTGGCATGAAAACAAAAACACCATGGAAATTAAAAGAAGAATCAAATAGCGCATCGTTCACTCCTTAGTTAAATAAGAGTTTCAAATAAAATAAGGGATTGGCCAGGCGGTTTTTGGGAACTTCGTCGGCCATCATGCCGCTGATCAGCTCGCGCACATCGGGATTGCGGGACGCTTTTCGAACAACCAGATTGAGCAGCATGCGGTGCCTGCCCAGTTTTTGCAATTTGGCGCTCAGCGATAGTTCCGGTCCTAACGTCTTCCATAATTCGCGGTCGTAACGGGCTAAAAAGGCGGCGCTGACATCGCCGGCTTTTATGGCCGCAGCGGCCGTTTGGGCGGCAATCCTGGCGGAAAACAAGGCGTTGCCGATGCCCTCGCCGGTAAACGGATCGATCAGTCCGGCGGCGTCGCCCAACAGCAAAAAGCCGTTACCGTAATTACGGCGGTGGCTGCTGCCCACCGGCAAATTCCAGCCGCGCGGTTCTTCCAACGGCTCGGACCCGGCAAAGCGTTCCTTAAACTGCCTGCTGTTCACCGCCGCCTGCAGAGCTTCTTTTAAATCGATATTGTGTTTTCTCATTGAGGCATGCAACATGCCCAGGCCCACATTTGCCTGGTTGTCGTCCACCGGAAAAATCCAGAAATAACCGGGAATCACTTCATCGATAAAATGCAGTTCAATTTGTTTATCCAGTCCGCCGACGCCGCGGTAATACTGGCGTAAAGCCACCACCCAATGCTCGGCTTCGTGTTTGTACAAGCCCATACCGCGGCTAACCGCCGAATTAAATCCGTCGGCGCCTAAAATTATTTTTCCGTAGAATCTTTCCTCGCTTTGTGCAGCCTTGTTGTGGCCTTTAACGCCAACCACAAAGCCGTTATCAATGATTAAATCATTTACTTCGAATTCTTCGCGCGCCTGCTCCGTAACTTTGGCCGCTTCGGAAAACATAAACTGGTCAAACACGGTACGCCGTATGACCAAACCGGTGGGTTGATCGCTTTTTTGCGAAGGCCGGAAGGGGATGTTGACAGTGGTTAAATCCGGGCTGCCGAAGGTAACTGAATGAACACGGGCCGAGGGCAATTGCAGAGCCTTCTCAAACAGTCCCAAATCTTTCAAGATATCCATAGACTTGCCGGAGATGGCGTCGCCGCAAATTTTATCCCGGGGAAATTTTTCTTTTTCCAACAGCAGCGTTTTCAAACCCAATCGTCCGGCATATAAGGCGGCGGCGCTGCCGGCCGGTCCGGCGCCCACGATAATTAAATCATACTCTTGTTTTTGCTCAGGCATTACAGATAGCCACTCCTAATCCGCATTAGATATTTACCCTCAGTTCTCAGCTTTCAGCAATTCGTAATTCTAAATTTACTCCTTAGCCCTTTTTTGCGCTTAGAACGGAAAGCATTCCGTCCCTACTTTTCCTCTTTACTTCTTCCCGCCTTCCGCACTTACCACTTAACACTTAATACTTAATACTTAA
>CAZIBE010000007.1:45033-71394 GCA_964536685.1 uncultured Calditrichaceae bacterium
TTACTTCTTCCCGCCTTCCGCACTTACCACTTAACACTTAATACTTAATACTTAATACTTAACACTTAATACTTAATACTTAATACTTAATACTTATAACACTTAACTCCATCTATTTCACAACACATGATTAATCAGCAGAAAACCGCCAACCAACAGCGCCACAAAGGCAATGCTCAGCCAGCCCAGATATTTCTCGATAAAATCATTGATCGGTTCGCCGAACTTCCACAATAACCAGGCTACCAGATAAAAGCGCGCCGCCCGGCTAACCGTAGAGGCCACCACAAAAATCACAAAATTGATATTGAAGGCCCCGGCGGAAATAGTAATCACTTTATAGGGAATGGGCGTAAATCCGGCGGTAAAGACCACCCAAAAATTCCACTGTTCGTACAGGCGCTGCACATCCCTAAACTGCTCAACGGAAAAGCCGGGCACATGATTAAAGAAAAAATGCGCCAGGCCGGAAAAGACCTGCGGCTCGCTCCACCACAGCTGGTAGCCGATAGCATAGCCCAGCGTGCCGCCGATGATGGAACCTAACGAGGCCACCAGCGCAAAGCGAAAGGCTTTTTTACGGGCGCCTAAAACCATGGCAATTAAAAAAGCATCCGGCGGAATGGGGAAAAATGAGGATTCAGCCAAAGCCCAAAAGAAAAGCACCCACAATCCGTAAGGCGTATCCGCCCAATGCAGCAGCCATTTATATAATCTCTGATACCAACTGTTGTTTGAATTTACCAACCTTTTCTCCCGGCCAGGGGAACAAAACTTAACCTGGCAATTTCCATTTCCTTAAAGTGATTTCCGTCTTTTAAATACAATGTCAACGTCTGTTCATCACGGTCGCCTACCGGAATGAGCAGCTTGCCCTGATCGTTAATTTGCGAGATCAGCGTGGAAGGCGTTACCGGCGCGCCGGCCGTTACGATGATAGCGTCGTACGGCGCGTAAGTCTGCCAGCCCAGAGTACCGTCGCCGATGCGCAATACAAAATGGTAGTTAAATCGACGCAAACGGGTTTCCGCTTCCCGGCCCAGCGCCTCGACCTTTTCCACCGTAAACACCTGCGCTCCTAATTCGCACAGCACGGCGGCCTGATAGCCGGAGCCTGTGCCAATTTCCAGAATGCGCTGCCCTTTTTGCACCTGTAAGGTTTGCGTCATTAGGGCCACCGTAAACGGATGGGAAATAGTCTGGCCAAAGCCGATGGGCAGAGCCTTTTCGTCGTAAGCCTGATATTCCATCCCCGGAGCGACAAATTCGTGCCGGGGCGCCTTTGCCATGGCCATTAACACCGTTTCGTCGGTGATGCCCCTCGACCTGAGGCGGTCGATCATTTGCGTGCGTAATTTATCGTATCTCATCGTTTCAATATCGCTTTGTTCCAGACTAATTTAATAAAGCGCAGGGTATCCCCCAAATGATTAATGTAGGAATCCTGCTGATTGTAAATAGTGGGAATGGGCACAAATCGGATGGTGTGTCCCCGTTGGACGCTTTCGATGATGAATTCCGTTTCCAGTTGAAAACCGTCTTCCGACAACTGAATATCCTGCAAAACACTGCGCTCAATCAGGCGATAACCGCATTGGCTATCGTGAATTTTTTGTGGAAGTAAAAAGCTTAAAATTGCCGAGGTCATTGTATTGGAAAAAATGCGCATCAGCGGCATTTGACGCGGCGACCGCTTACGCCAGCCGATGACCACATCGGCGCCCTCTTCCGCCTGAAGTAAAAAACCCGGCGCCGCGGCCGGAGGATGCTGCAAATCGGCGTCCATGCACAATAAATAGCGCGCGCCGGACTGCTCTAAAAATATTTTGAATCCCTGACGCAAAGCGTAACCTTTGCCGCGATTGACCGGGTTATTAAGAAGAGTGACGGCGCCGTCAGCGGCTGCCTGTGCGGTTTGGTCGGCGGAACCGTCGTTGACAACAAAAATATGTTGCGGGGGATATTCCAAATGCCGTATTTGCTGCAGCAAAACCGGCAGCGTTTTCTGGGCGTTATAGGCCGGGATTAAAACATCGTAGCTTATGCTCATCTACTCTCATGTTTTGGTTGACATCGGAATCGCTTTAAATACGGGCTGTTGCGGACTCAAGGATTTCTCGTTCAGGCAACGGAGACGACATGAAAGTGGCCCCTATGGGCAGGGATCACTTTGTGACGGGAAAATGACAGGAACTGCGTGTCATTTCGACCGAAAATGAGAATGAAATCCGAATTTGAGGAGAAATCTTTACGCTTACTCCCCTACTGCAACAGCCTAAAACAGAAAGAGGGATTGAGCTATTCAATCCCTCTGTAACTGTCGGAGCGACTGGATTCGAACCAGCGACCCCTTGAACCCCATTCAAGTGCGCTTCCGGACTGCGCCACGCTCCGATCGGTCGAAATTTAAATAAGGAATCTCTCAAATGCAACACAATTGTACGCTTGGTAGATAAATAAATACCACTGAGAACACAGAGGTATTGAGGATTTTATGATATTTTTTTACGCAAACAGTGCTTCATAGCAAATACATTGGCCGGTTTGCATAAGGATAATTTTATGTTCTTTCCCTCTGTGATCTCTGTATGCTCTGTGGTCAAAAAAAATACCACTGAGAACACTGAGGGCACTGAGGATTTTATGATATTTTTATACACAAACGATGCTTCGTCGCCAAAACGCTGGCCAGTTTGTACAAGAAAAATTTTATGTTTTCTCTTTGTGGTCCCGGTGAACTCTGTGGCTAAATAAAACCAGCTAAATAAAAAACAGCTAATCTTCCAAAATTTTAATCAGCTTTTTCAGGCGGGCGATGATTTGCGGAATATCCGGGTTCGGGAAGTTCTGCTCCACTGAAGTATGTTGGGCAGTCTCACTAATTTCAGCCAGAGCCATCTGATTCAGTTTCTGATTGGCGCCCTTGATGGTGAAGCCCTGATCGTACAGAAAATTTTTAATCGTCAAAATCAGTTCGATGTCTTCCTGCGTATACAGCCGGCTGCCGCCGGGAGATTTTTGCGGCTGCAGGCGGTCAAAGACCGTCTCCCAGTAACGCAGTACCGATTGGGGCAAATTTGTATATTGGGCTACTTGTCCGATGGAATAGAATAGTTTTTGTGCTTCCGCCATTAGCCGGTCCCTTTGTATTTTTACAAATATTCAAATTCAACGCGATAAATGCAAGTGCTTCGTCCAAAAATCATAGTCAATCTTGACTCGAATTGTTTTTTACGGTAGGTTTCATCTTGCATTAATCAAAATTCTTTTAACATAAGGAGCGGTTTATGGATAAAAAGGAATTCAAGCCGTTTGTGCCCGCCAGCAGTGAACTAAAAGAACTTACCTTTAAAGCGGTCTTTCTGGGCGTATTAATGGCCATTATTTTAGGAGCGGCCAACGCCTATCTGGGCATGAAAGCCGGTTTAACCGTGGCGGCCACCTTTCCGGCGGCGGTCGTGGCTATGGCGGCTCTGCGCGCCATGAAAGGAAATATCTTAGAAGAAAATATCGCACGAACCACGGCGTCCGTCGGTGAAGCGCTGGTAGCAGGCGCTATTTTCACCATCCCGGCTTTCGTCATCAGCGGCGTTTGGGAAGAGCTGCATTACTGGGAGAGTACCTTAATCATGCTAATCGGCGGTACGCTGGGCGTGTTGTTTGTAACCATCTTACGGCGCAGCATGGTGGAAGAAGCCGACCTGCCCTTCCCCGAAAGTGTGGCCGCGGCCGAAATCGTTAAAGCGGGTCAGGGCGGACAAACCGGCGCCTCAGCTGTATTCATTAGCATGGGATTAGCCGGTTTATGGGAATTGGTTAAAAATTCCAACGGCATTCAACTAATTGCCGATTACACACGCGATTATTTTGTGTTGGGCAAATCTAAAATTGAAATGTTAGGCGCCAAGGTAAGTTACGGCGGCGGATTTTTAGTGGAATCCCCGGCGGCCTCTCCCGCTTTAGCCGGCGTTGGTTTTATTGTCGGCATGCGCGTGGCCGCGGTGTTATTTGCCGGCGCCGTGCTGGGCTGGCTGGTGCTGGTGCCCCTGGGCATCTTTATGAATCCGGCATTAGCCGATTTAACCAAGCAGGGACACACGTGGATAGACGTAGCCGAGCAGGTCTGGCTAAAACAAATCCGGCCCTTTGCCGTAGGCACAATGATTGTCGCCGCCTTTTATACGCTATATAAACTTAAAGATTCCCTCTTTGCCGGCGTTGGTAAAGCGGTTAAAGATCTGCGGGCCAAAAAGACGCACGAAAAAGAAGTCAACCGACTGGAGATCGACCTGGATTTTAAGAAGGTTGGTATCGCCATTATCATCCTTGCTATTCCCATGTTCTATCTGTACGAATATTTTTCCCGTTCCATCGGAGGAGCCTTAGTATTAACTGTGGTTATGGTAATATTGGGATTTTTATTTGCCGCCGTAGCCGGTTATTTGGTCGGCCTGGTCGGTAGTTCCAACAATCCCATTAGCGGACTAACGCTTAGCGCTTTGCTCATTTCCGCCGTGCTGCTGGTCATTATAGGCGTAACCGGAACCCACGGTGTAATGGCCGTTCTGGGCATCGCCGGCGTGGTTTGTACTTCCGCCGGAATTGCCGGCGATATGACGCAGGATTTAAAAGTGGGGCACATCCTGGGCGGCACGCCATGGAAGATGGAGATGGGCGAGATCATCGGTGTAATCGCAGCGGCCACAATTTTGGTCTTCCCGATGATGGCCATGGATCAGGTGTATCATATCGGCAGTCCGGAACTGCCCGCGCCGCAAGCCGGTTTAATGGCCTTAATGGCCAAAGGTATCGTAGGCGGTGAAATGGCCTGGCCGTTGGTTATTGCCGGAATGATCTTTGCCATCGGTTTGATCATGATTAGCTCGCCCTCCCCCATGTTAATTGCCGTGGGCATGTACCTGCCCTTCCATTCCACTGCCGCTATTTTTATGGGCGGAATTATTCGCTGGATTTTAGATGCTGTCCAGAAAAAACAGGGCGCCTCTCCGGAAGAGAAAACCAAAGCAGAAAACAAGGGCGTTTTAATTTCATCCGGTCTAATTGCCGGAGAAGCGCTGATGGCCGTTATTCTGGCCTTTGTAGTTTTGGCGGAACGCCTTTCCGGCGTACAAAATCTGTTTAACGGACAGCCGGTGAGCGCATTGCGCAACTTCGCCATTCAAACACTGGGCGTTGAACATCCCAGCGCCATCGTCGGGATGCTCGTTTTTATTGCGCTTATTTACATACTGGTAAAAATTCCGCTTAAGGCGGCTAATAAATAAAATGACAGGATGGACGGGCAGGCAATATGCCCGTCCTTTTTAATTATGGAAAAGAAACTTAGCAACGTTCAGGATTTAATGCCTTGCCTGCCCAACCGCAAAATGGAATGGGAAATCGAGGCCGGAACCAAACGCGTGGTCATTCTGCGGCCTAAATATATCTATCCGCCGGTAAGGAGATTGGTAGAACCTTTTCTGAAGAACAAAGTATTCAAAATCAAATTAGATGATTTGGGATCGGTGGTCTGGCAAAATTGTGACGGCCAAACGACGGTGGAGCGTATCGGCCAGACATTGGCAGAAACCTTTGGGCCGGAAATCGAACCCATTTACGAACGCCTGTCAAAATTCATTTTACAATTGCAGCGCGAGAAATTTATTGAATTACTGTGCCCGCCGGAAGAATAAATTCCGTTTAAGTAACGATATGCATCTTTCCACCGCCCGTTGAAATCTTGCCAATAATCGCCGGGTCGTAAGGGTAATCCGTTGCCGACAATTCCTTGATAAATCGTTTGGCTTCTTCCTTGGAAAGGGCTATCAACAACCCCCCGCTGGTTTGCGGATCAAACAGAATATTGTATTCCGGTTCATCCCATTTGGCGTCGGCCCCCATACGATCGGCAAAATAAAAACGGTTGGCATAAAATCCCCCCGGCAGAAAAGCCGGCTCATACAGGTAATTGTCAAGACCCGAAAAACGCGGCAAGTTCTGCGCTTCAATGGATAAATCCAGCCCGTCGTCGCCTAACATCTCCAGTGCGTGAACCGCCAGACCAAAACCGGTAATATCCGTACAGGCATGTACCGAGTAATTTCCTTCATTTAGAATACGTACCGGAACATCATGCAAGAGCCTCATGGAAACGATGATTTCTTCCAAATCCCGCTTTCGGGCCTTTTCGTGCTTTAAGGCGGTGGAAATGGCGCCCGTGCCCAGCGGTTTGGTCAGAACCAGCACATCATTTTTCTGCAGCGTATTATTGCGCCACACCTTTTGCGGATGTACTTCACCGACGACGGCCAGACCATATTTGATCTCCAAATCCTGAATGGAATGGCCGCCGGCAATCACTGCTCCGGCCTGTAAGACCTTGTCCCTGGCGCCGGTCAATATTTGTTTTACTACTTCGGAAGTGACCTTGCCCTGATGGAAGGCCAAAACGTTTAGCGCCAAAATAGGCCTGCCGCCCATAGCGTAAATATCGCTCAGGGAGTTGGCCGCGGCAATCTGGCCGAACAGATAGGCGTCGTCCACTACCGGCGTAAAAACATCCACCGTATGAATCACGGCTAAATCCGAACGCAACTGATACACAGCGGCGTCTTCCGCGCTGTGGGGATTCATTAACAATTGACTTCCGGGCGGAGCTTGCATCTCCGGAATTATCTTGCCCAGCACCTCCGGGCTAATTTTGCTGGCTCAACCGGCGCAGCTAACGAGGTGCGTTAACTTAATATCTTTCATATTAGATTAAGCGTTTCCTTTTGAGTAAAAATTCCGTTAGCGCCACATCAAATGGCGTATCGGTTGTCAGCGGCTGGTAACTGATGCGGTTCCGGCCGCATTCCACACGAAAGTAATTTAAAAAAGCCTCTATTTGTTGTCTGTATTCTGAACGAATATAGCCCGGCTGCGTTTTAATGCGCTGCCCGCTCTCCAAATCTTCAAAAACAACCTCGCCCTTAAAATCAAAACGGACTTCCTGTTCGTCCATGATGTGAAAGACCAGAATCTCGTGTTTGTCGTGCCGAAAATGTTTTAACCCGGCCAGAATATCCTGCGGCGTGTCCAGCAAATCGGAAATTAAAATAATCAGACCGCGTCGTTTAAACTGCTCGGCAGTGGCATGCAGCGCCGTGCTGATTTTAGTATCCTCGCCGTATTGCGCGGAATCGATGGCCTGTAACAAAACTGGCAAATAGGAGAACACCCCTTTGGGCGGTAATATTTTACGGACTTTTTCGTCAAACAGCACCAGGCCGCTGGCATCGCGCTGCTGCATTAAAAGATAGAACAGAGCCGCCGCCAAATAGGAAGCATAGTGCGCCTTGCTTACCTGACCTGAAGAGTACAGCATGGATTTGGAAGTATCCAGCAGAATATAGGAGCGCAGGTTAGTCTCTTCTTCATATTGTTTGATGTAATGACGCCCTGTACGCGCCAGCACCTTCCAATCCAAAAAACGCAGGTTGTCGCCCGGCATATAGGCGCGGTGCTGAGAGAACTCCACACTAAAGCCGTGAAACGGACTTTTGTGCAAACCGGTAAGAAAGCCTTCCACCACCAGACGGGCAATCAATTGCAGATTACTTAATTTGGTCAGCGCTTCCGGCTGAAGGTATTTGGATAACGGCGCTTGGTACAACCCTGTTTCCTTATCGCTTACGGATAAACGGCAAAACTATTTTCCTGTTCTTTGCCGGCTCCGGATTATGTTTGGCTTTGAAATAAGTCTGAAGTTTACCAATGCTTTCGGAAAAGATCAAATTTTACGAAAGAGGATGAATAACGTTAAACGTTCCGGGTTTATTAGTTCTGTTAATTAATTTGTGATTTGTCTTTTGGAACGTTAATTCCCTTCAGGCGTCGGGATCATATTCAAATTGTTTGCAGGTGCCGGAAAGCGATACCGGCTTATGGTGCAGCTTGCAGCGGTAATAAAAATCTTCGTCTCTGCCCGAAACAGAAGCTTTAATATAGGTTTGGCGATATTTGCAAAACTGGCATGTTTGTATGGGAGTCTTAGAAGATGTTTTGTAGTAACCCATTTGAGAGCCTATATACAGCAGCATATTTTTAAAATAACGTATTAAACGGTGCATCCGCAGCAACGCCACGATTTGAATCATCAGCAAAACAATAAATATCAGTAAAATGACAATTAAAAAATCAAGCATTGGAAGACACCTGCCCTATGCACCTTATTGAATGAGAAGCGGAAGAAATCCGATTACACCTTCAGTTGTTTATTTTAACGTTAATTAAAGCCTGAATGTTTCCGGAAAATTTGTCAATAAATTTTTAATGGAAGATGCCGTGCTGTCGGGCGTTTCATATTCAAAGATAACATAGCGCAGGTTGATATTTTGCAGAATCACATCTTGCAGGATACGTTTCCAGGGCAAATCGCCATTGAATAAGGGGCGCCAGTTGCGGCGCTTGGCAGCGAAAGAGATATGATCGATAACATGCAGTATTAGCGGAAGATCGTATTGCTGTATTAGTTGCAGAATGCTTAGCGCCTCTCGTGTAATGGCCTCGCTTTCGTAGCGATGATGAAACTGATGGAAAAAGCGGGAAATGTCTAGCACCGGCACAAGTTTGGCGTTATTGTGTTTCAAAATTGATACGAGCTGTTCCCGGAACGAAGAAAGCTCCGCTCCGGAAAGGGCGTCGTTTTCCGGAGCCGGTAAAAATCCGGCCTCAGATATTGCATCCTCTGTTTTACGATTAAAAAACTTTTCATGTTGAATAAGCACAGAAGCCGGAAAATATTTTTTTAATGTTCGGAGATAGCCGAACATTTTGGAATGGGGGCAAGGCGGTAGATGAAATAAGGTTTGCCAGTCGATAGGTAGTTCGTCTCTCAAGGTTTGAAGTTCGACTTCTAAATGTTCAATTGGCGGCAGATAAAACTGCACCAGGCGTACATCCAAATCCTGCGCTAAACGCAGCGTTTCCCGCCAGTCGTAGCCGGCAGTTCGGGCAATGGAAGTGGCAATTCCGATCTGGCTTTTAGAGCGGGAGTTCTGAAATACCATTTTGCGCCGCCGCAACCGTAAGCGTGTTTTGCATGAGCATGGCAATAGTCATGGGTCCTACGCCGCCCGGAACCGGTGTAATTTTACTTGCTTTAGGTAATACTGAGGCAAAATCCACATCCCCGGCCAGTACATAACCTTTTTCGTTATCGGCCGGCAGGCGATTAATGCCCACATCGATGACCACGGCGCCCTCTTTAACCATATCCGCCTGTACAAAGTTAGCGCGCCCGATAGCCGCTATCAAAATATCCGCCTGCGCCGTAAGTTCTTTTAAATTCTTCGTGCGGCTATGGGCGATGGTTACCGTGGCGTTGGCGCCATCCCGTTTTTGAACCAGTAGACCGGCCAATGGTTTGCCTACAATGTTACTGCGTCCGATGATGACGGCATGTCGGCCGGCGGTAGGCACCTCATAATATTTTAAAATTTCCATGATGCCCGCCGGCGTACAGGGCAGCACATAGGGATTGCCGCTCAGCAAACGCCCTACATTCTGCGGATGAAAACAATCCACGTCTTTACGCGGATCGACGGCCATCAGAATATTCTCTTCATTGATCGAGTCCGGCAAAGGGAGCTGCACTAAAATACCGTGGTTGCCGGGATCGGCATTCAGTTCGTCAATATACTGCAATAGGGTTTGCTCGCTGGTCTGCGCATTTAGCCGAATGGTGCGCGACTCGATGCCCAAGCGCTGGCAGGTTCTTTCCTTGCTGCGCACATACACCTGCGAAGCCGGATCATCGCCAACCAAAATCACAGTTAGCTGAGGCGTTATGCCTTGTTTGCCTAAAAAATCAACACCGCTTTGCACTTTTTGTTTAACGGCCGCAGCCACTTTTTTGCCGTCTAAAATTTTTTCATCCATTGCTTACTATCCGTTTTTATTTCCTGTTGCAGCCACCCATTTACTGTCTTATTGAAACCGCCAATCAGGCAAAATCGATGGAACGGAATTCGCGGATCACCATCACCTTTACCTGACCCGGATATTCAATTTCGGCCTGAATCTTTTTGGCAATTTCCGTAGCCAGTTGATAACTGGTAACATCGTCAATTTTTTCATGATCGGCAATTACGCGCACTTCTTTGCCGGCTTGGATGGCATAGGCCGCCCGAACGCCTTCGAAAGACTCGGCGATTTCTTCCATGGATTGCATACGCTTGATAAAGCCTTCGATTACATCGCGGCGCGCGCCTGGTCGAGCGCGACTAATATCATTGGCAATTTGCACTAAAACCGTAATCGGTGAAATTGGTTCCACACCACTGTGGTGCCCCTGAATAGCATTGAGCACAACCGGATTTTCACCATATTTCTTGGCAAATTCGTAGCCTAACTGACAATGGCTGCCCTCGGCATGGCGATCCACCGCCCGGCCGATATCATGCAGAATGGCGGCGCGTTTGGTTAGCTGCTCATCTAACCCCAATTCGGCGGCCATGATGCCGGCAATCATAGCGACTTCTCTGCTATGCTGCAAAACATTCTGCCCGAAATTGGTACGGAAACGCAGTTTGCCTAACATATTTACCACATCGGGATGAACGCCATGGACGCCGACCTCCAGTAGAGTCTGCTCGCCAATTTCCGTAAAATATTCGGTCATCTCCTGAACGGTTTTTTCGTACGTCTCCTCAATCCGTCCCGGATGAATGCGTCCGTCGTTAACCAATTTTTCCATAGTAATACGCGCCAGCTCCCGACGCAGCGGATCATATCCGCTGAGGATTACCGCTTCCGGCGTATCATCAACAATCACATCGATACCGGTAACGATTTCGAAAGCACGGATATTACGACCTTCGCGCCCGATGATGCGTCCTTTCATATCATCCGAAGGCAACGAAACAATGGAAACGGTTGATTCAATAGCATGGTCCGTAGCCGTCTGTTCCATGGCCGAAATAACAATATCTTTAGCCTTAGTCCTGGCCTCTTTTTTGGCTTCTTCTACAATTTTAAAAACCTGATCGGCTGCTTCCAATTTGGCCGAATCGGCCATATTTTCCATTAATATTCTTTTGGCTTCTTCGCGCGTTAAACCCGAAATGGTTTCCAGACGTTTATTTTCTTCATCTAACATGCGTTCCAGTTTTTCCTGGCGCAGATTCATTTGGATTTCACGGTTTTTAATCTCACGCTGCTGAATGGTGATCTCGCGTTCTTTTTTTGAGATTAAATCCGCCTTACGGTCTAAGTTATTCTCCCTGTTTAATAATTCGGACTCCAGCTTTTTGAGCATATTTTTTCGATTGCGGTAATCCTCTTCCAGACGCTGACGCTTCTGATATATCTCCTCTTCGGCTTCAATTAATTGCTCTTTTTTGGCGCTTTCAATATCATCCTGAGCATCCTGTATTAAATGCTCCGCCTCTTTACGGGCGGCGCTCAGGCTCCGTTTTCCGATAAAGGTATTCAGCAGCCAGCCAATCACTACTCCTGCAAAAGCTATAATCACTGCAGCAACAATATCCATTGTCAACTTCAACCTCCTTTGGCCTTACAGGCATTTATAACAAAAAAAACCCTGTACCTATAACGCGGTAGCATAGAACCTCAATCAAAGCATTATGGGCACCTCCTGGACGGGTTAAGCTTCCCTCACAAAGAAGGCCTGCTTTAAACGCCCAGAGTCAGTTCCCTGGTTTAATGGTGTTGGTCCTATTTAACCCGTTTATAGATACAGGGTCTAATTTTTTTGATAAACCTATTCTTCTAAAACATCCGCAATATTCTGGTTTATCTTTCTGGCTTCTTCATTTAATTGATCTAAAAGTTTTTCTCTATACAATCGCTCCTGGAAAAGTTCTTCAGCGATATTTAAAGCCGCCAATACGGCAATTCTGCTTGAAGATTTAACTGTCTGGTTTTTATCTATTTCACGCATTTTATCGTCAATATAACGGGCGATTTCTTTCACAAAAGCTTCATCGTTATCCGACATCAGCGAGTAATCTGCACCAAAAATATTTACGCGAATTTGGCCAGGAGCCATCAATATTTTTCCTTAAATTTAAGAATCAACACCACCATGCTTTGTGTAGCTCAACTCTAATTGCGAAACCAGTTCTTTTAACTGTTCGCTAACCACTGCCTGTTTTTGTTTTAGTTTTTCATTTTCTTTTTCAATTTGCTTATGAACCGGCTTGGCGCCGCTAACCGTTTGCTTACCACAGCGCTCCAGTTCGCTTTTTAATTTAACGTTCTCCCTTTCCAAGTGGACAAGCTTCATTCTGGTTTCCCGCTGACTTTCAATAAGCAGGTTAACCATTCGTTTAAGTTTCTCAAATTGGTCCAAATGCATTTCGTTAATCCCGCAAATGAGCGTCAAATTCCTTTTCCGAGCGCCTGATTATCTTATGAAAAATCTTGTCTACTTCCTTGTCGCTCAATGTGCGCTCTTTCGATTGAAAGCGCATGCGGATGGCCAGACTTTTTTGCCCCTGCGGAATCTTATCGCCAACATACACGTCAAACACATCCACTTCCGAGAGGAGCGGAGCGCCCGTTTGGCGAATCAAATCCAGTACCGCACCCGCGGGAACCTGTTCATCAAGCACTAACGCCATATCCCGCTCCGAATAGGGATAGCGGGCAATGGGCTGATAGCTTCTTTCGAACGAAAGGTGTTTCTGTAAAAGATCGACGTTTAGCTCAAAGGCGTAAACCGCATCACCGATGCCGAACAGCTCGCTGATTTCGGGTTTAATTTTACCGCAAACCCCGATAATATCATCTGCACAGCGGACGGCAAGGCATTCGTTTTCGGCCATGTAACTGGTTTTATCATATAAAATAAATTGCCAGTTGTCAAGACTTATTTTTAAAAGAAAATTTTCCAGATAGCCCTTAATATCATAAAAATCAATCTTCGTTTGCGGCGCGCTCCAGCTTTCCCGAAAACGGCGCCCGCTAATCGCCGCCGCTAAACCGTATGGCTGTTCCGGCAGCTGATTGTGTACGTAATTGCGGAACATGCGGCCGATTTCAAAAATGCGCACATCCGTCATGTTACGGTTAATGTTGTACGCCGTGCTGCGCAGCAGGCCGGGCAATAGCGAAGGCCGCATCAGAGCCATATCATCGCTGATGGGATTGAGAATACGCACCGGCGTTCCCTGATAAAACGGCGCGGCTTCGCGTTCCTTTAACATACTGTTGGTAAATACTTCCTGTAAGCCCAGCTGCAATGAATTTTCCCGTAAATAACTTACCAGATTATCCTGGGTGCTTTCAGGAATTTCATAGCGCAAAGCGGTTTCTTTATTTGTGGGCAAATTGGAAAAATTCACCAGACGGGCCACTTCTTCGATCAGGTCGACTTCCTGCGTTAAATCCGGGCGGAAGGTGGGCGCTTGCACGCGCGCGCCGTCAATCTTGAGCTCTATGCTGGCCAATGTGCGTTCGATTTGTTCCTGGCTTAAATGTGCGCCAAGCACGCGGTTAACGCGCTCCGGACGCAGGGTAATTTCTTTGGGAACAACCGGCTGCGGATAAACATCCACAATGCCGGCGGCTACTTTACCATCGGCCAATTCGACCATTAACTGCGCCGCGCGGTTAACCGCCCGGATTACGCCGTTAGGGTCGGCGCCGCGTTCAAAGCGCTGGCTGGCTTCCGTACTCAATCCTAATTTTTTACTGGAACGGGCAATGCGTTCGGGTTTAAAATAGGCGCTTTCCAGCAAAATATCTTTGGTGTTTTCACTCACCTCGGAATTTTGCCCGCCCATGATTCCGCCGATGGCCACGGCTTTTTCGCTGTCGCAAATCAGCACTGTATTTTCAGGCAGTTCACGCTCCTTGTCGTCCAGGGTGATAAACCGTTCTTTTGGAGCGCTGCTCCGTACAATAATTTCCGAACCGCTAATCTGCGATAGATCAAACGCATGCAGCGGCTGGCCTAATTCCATCAAAACATAATTTGTAATATCAACAATGTTGTTAATTGGCCGGATACCCACCGCATCCAGGCGTTCCTGCATCCAGGCCGGGCTGGGTTTTATTTGCACGTCACGGATCAAGCGGGCGGCATATCGCGGGCAGCCTTCTTCATCTTCCACGGTTACACTGACGGTATCGCCAATCTTTTTTGCCGTTTCTTCCGGCACGTTGGGTTGCGGCATTTTTAGCGTGCCGCCGGTAAGAGCGGCTACTTCGCGGGCAATACCGGTAACGCTCAGGCAATCGGGACGGTTCGGCGTGATGAAAAAATCGAACAGGTAGTCCTGCTGGCTGCTCAACAGCCGGTACACATCGTCACCCAGCGGCCAGTTCTGTTCAAATGCCCAAATGCCGTCGGACTGCTTTTCCATCCCCAACTCTTCTTTAGAGCAAATCATCCCGAATGATTCCACACCACGAATTTTGGCTTTTCTGATCTTAAAACCGTTGGGCAGTTCCGCCCCCACCTGGGCAAAAGGCACTGTCTGCCCATCCGCCACATTAGGCGCGCCGCAGATTACCTGAAAGGCGCCCTGCGGGGTTTCCACCGTGCATACGCTCAGCTTATCGGCGTTGGGATGCTTGGCAACGTTGGTTACCCGTCCCACAACCACGCCGTGAAAGGGCTGCACTAAGGGCCGCAGTTCTTCCACCTCAAAACCGGCATTGGTTAATTTATCGGCGATTTGCGCCGCCGATTCATCAAAATCTACATATTCTTTCAGCCAACGATAAGTAACTTTCATATCTGCGCCATTTAGAATTGGTTTAAAAATCTCAGATCATTTTCAAAAAACAGACGAATATCGTCGATATTGTATTTCAACATGGCAATACGGTCGATGCCCATGCCAAAAGCATAGCCCGTGTACTCTTCAGGATCGATATTCACTGCTTTCAGTACATTGGGATGCACCATGCCGGAGCCGGAAATTTCCATCCAGCCGGTGTTTTTGCACACGCGGCAGCCTTTGCCACGGCAGAACACACAGCTAAAGTCGTATTCCGCGCTGGGTTCGGTAAAAGGGAAAAAGCTGGGACGGAAGCGCACTTTAATATCCTTACCGAACATACGGTGCGCAAAAGCCTGAATGATGCCTTTAAGATCGGCAAAGGTGACGTCTTTGCCTATCGCCAGTCCTTCCACCTGATGAAAAAAGGGCGAATGGCTGGCGTCGGGCGTATCGCGACGGTATACGCGTCCCGGAGCAATCATGCGGATGGGCGGCTTTTGGCGTTCCATCACGCGAATCTGTACCGGCGAGGTGTGTGTGCGCAACAGGATATCTTCGGTGATGTACAGCGTATCCTGCATATCGCGCGCCGGATGCGACTTGGGAATATTTAGCGCTTCAAAATTATAAAAATCGCTTTCCACCTCCGGACCGTCTTCCACGGTAAAGCCAAAACTGCGGAAAATCGCTTTGATTTCATCGGCTACGGCGATCAGCGGATGCTTGCGTCCAAAAAAATTCCGGCGTCCCGGCAAAGTCAAATCCAGCGTCTGTTTTCTTTTTTGTTCGGTGGAAAGATTTTGCTTAAGCTGTTTATAGGCCGCCTCAGCCTCCTTTTTCAGAGCGTTCAGCGCCTGGCCAAATTTCGGCCTTTGTACATCAGGAACCTGCCCCATCAGGGTAAAAGCAGAGGAAATCAGTCCTTTGCGGCCAAGATACCTGATACGCAGTTCTTCTAATTCCTGGTTGTCTTTCACCTTTTGGATGTCGTTTTGGAATTGTGTTTTAATCTCTTCAATTCTCTGTAACATCGAATTACCTTAGTTAAAATATGTATCTGTTAAAACGCATTACCATGCAGGAAGGCGACCAGCGGATACAGAAAACGTGCTCCGGCGCCGGCTTCTTAAGGTATTTTTAAAATAAAAAAGGAAGCGCGCAATGCACCTCCTTATAAAAAACGTTTGAAGAAAACTCAGGCGGTAACTTGTTTAACCAGCTGAGCAAATCCTTCGGGATTATGGATAGCCATATCGGCCAAAGCCTTACGGTTCAATTCCACATCTGCATTTTTCAGCGCATGCATGAACACCGAATAGGACACGCCGCTCAAACGACAGGCGGCGTTAATTCTGGCAATCCATAATTTACGGAAAGTGCGTTTTTTAGTCCGGCGATCGCGGTAGGCGTACTGCCAGCTTTTTTCCACCTGGTCTTTCGCCGTTTTATATAAACGGCTTTTCCCGAGGCGGTAGCCTTTGGCCGCTTTCAGTATTTTTTTCCTGCGCTGCCGGGCTGCAACGTTATTTGTAGCACGTGGCATTCGTTTTATCTCCTATCTAATTTACTTTAAAATCATCTGATGGACGCGTGCCGCATCGGATTTAGCAACCAGGCTTTCCTGACGCAATTTGCGTTTTCTTTTAGCCGATTTCTTAGTTAATATATGGCTATGATGCGACGAATGGCGCTTGATTTTGCCGCTCGCTGTAACGCGAAAACGTTTGGCAGCGCCACGATTGGATTTCATCTTAGGCATTTACTTTTCACCCCTTTCTCATTTATTTCTGAACCATGATCATGGTCATGCTTCGTCCTTCAAATTTCTTTTCGCTTTCAACTTTTGCTATATCGCTCAGCATTTCTTCCACGCGTTCCAAAAGACGCGTGCCAAATTCTTTGTAGGCCATTTCCCGACCGCGGAACTGAACGGTAAACTTTACTTTATTATTCTGCTCTAAAAACTCGCGGGCATGCTTAATTTTAAATTCCAGATCATGCACATCGGTTTTGGGACGCATACGGATTTCTTTTACAACAATTACATGCTGCTTTTTCTTGCTGATTTTTTCCTTCTTCTTTTTTTCGTAGCTGAATTTACCGAAATCCATAATCTTGCATACCGGCGGATCGGCATTTGGCGCAATTTCAACCAGGTCTAATCCAGCTTCTTCTGCCATTTTTAAAGCCTCTTCCGAAGAAACGATGCCAACCAGTTTTCCGTCCGCACCGATTAAGCGAACCTTGGCTGCCTGGATACTCTCGTTAATCCGCGTTTTATCCTGTCCCTTTTTTGCGATAAGACTTCTCCTTTATATTTCTTAAACCCTCTGTTGGCCTATAAATCTTTTGAAATCAGCTCAACAAATTCCTGTACGTTCATTTGTCCCAAGTCGCCTTGCCCCTTACGGCGTACGGAGATTTTTTTATCTTCCACCTCGCGGTCGCCGATGATTAACATATTGGGAATTCGACTCACTTCCGCTTCACGGATTTTAAATCCTATTTTTTCGTTACGGCGATCGACTTCCACGCGCAGCCCCTGATCCAGCAATTGCCGCTCCACTTCGGCGGCAAAGTCAAAATGGCGATCAGCGATCGGCAAAACCGCCGCCTGTACGGGCGCCAGCCACAGCGGAAAGTTGCCGGCATAGTGTTCAATCAAAATGCCGTAAAAACGTTCCAGCGAGCCTAACAGCGCGCGGTGAATGGTAATGGGGCGATGGCGCTGACCGTCCACATCCACAAAGGTTAAATCGAAGCGTTCCGGCAGATTAAAATCCACCTGAATGGTGGAACACTGCCAGCTGCGTCCCAGCACATCTTTAATTTTGATATCGATTTTCGGGCCGTAAAATACACCCTCGCCGGGATCGAGCTTGTACTTTACGCCTTTGATTTCCAACGCTTTTTGCAGCGCTTCTGTGGCGTGTTCCCAACTTTCTTCGCTGCCTACAAATTTTTCCGGCCGCGTGGACAGGTACACATCGTATTCTTCGAAGCCAAAGCGGGACAACACTTTGGTGTTTAACTCCAACACATTAATAATTTCATCAGTCAACTGATCGGGATGGCAGTAAATATGCGCATCGTCCTGCGTAAAACCGCGTACGCGCATCAGGCCATGCAATACGCCGGAGCGCTCGTAACGGTACACTGTGCCCAACTCGGCAAAGCGAATGGGCAAATCGCGGTAACTGCGAATTTTTGACTTATAGATCATCATGTGGAAGGGACAATTCATCGGCTTAAGCTGATATTTGACCTCATCCACTTCCATGGGGCGGAACATATTTTCCTGATAAAAACTGGTATGTCCGCTAATCTCCCACAGATGATGCCGCGCCACATGCGGCGTACTAACCAGTTGGTAACCGTTGCGCAGAAGCTCTTCCTTGAGATAGGTCTCGATAATGTGGCGCATTAAAGCCCCTTTGGGGTGCCACAAAATCAAACCAGGACCGATTTCTTCCTGAATGCTGAACAGGTCCAGTTCGCGTCCCAGCCGGCGGTGATCGCGCTTTTTAGCTTCTTCGATCCGTTTAAGATGCTGTTTGAGCATCTTTTTATCCGGATAGTTGGTGGCATAGATGCGCTGCAGCATTTTATTTTTTTCATCGCCGTGCCAGTAGGCGCCTGCCACGGAAAGCAATTTAAAATTTTTGCCCAAATATCCGGTGCTGGGCACGTGCGGCCCCCGGCACAGATCGGTAAACTCACCCTGACTGTAAGCGGTGATTGTTTCTCCGCTGCCGGCTAACTCTTCCAGCAAATCCACCTTCAGCAGCTCATGTTTCTTTTTAAAGAATTCAATGGCCTGCTCGGCGGTAAACACCTGACGCTCGGTGGGCAGATTTTCATCCACAATTTTTGCCATCTCGGCTTCGATAGCCGGAAAATCTTCCGGAGACAGCGCATAGTCCAAATCAATATCGTAATAAAAGCCGTCGGCGATGGGCGGACCGATACCGAGCTGCGCCTCCGGATAAAGCCGTTTAATGGCCTGGGCCATCAAATGCGCGGAAGAGTGCCAGAAGAGTTCGCGGCCTTCATCATCCTTAAAGGTAAGTATTTGCAGCTCGCCCGATTCCTGCAAGGGCTCGGTTAGCGAAATAACTTGACCGTTTAACTTTGCGGCCAACGCTTTTTTAGCCAGCGAATTGCTGATTTCGCGGGCAATCTCTAATGGTGTAATACCCGCAGCAAACGTCTTTTCGCTTCCATCGGGGAATTTTATCTTAATTTGTTCCAACCTGCAACCTCAGCTTTCATATAAAATAAACCACGAGAAAAACTCGTGGCCAGTGGGACGGGGGAGACTCGAACTCTCGACCTCTACGATGTCAACGTAGCGCTCTAACCAAACTGAGCTACCGCCCCAAAAATTTGAATTTTTAAATATACTTCTTAAAGCAAATAAAATCAAAATATTTTACACCGTAAGGGGGCATTTTAATACGCTTTCCCGATCCACAAAAAAAGCCCCCGATTAGCAGGGGCTTAGTGGAGAGGGGAGGATTCGAACCTCCGAAGGCATTCAGCCGACAGATTTACAGTCTGTTGCGTTTGGCCACTCCGCAACCTCTCCTTAATGCAGGGCGCCAATATACAAAAGTCAGACCGTATCTGTCAATATGTTCGACCCGATTTCTTAGGATATTTTTACAATTTTATGCAAAGAAGCTTTCAGATAAAAAACCGGTACGGAAACGTAGCGTAATTTCAGATAGTGCATTCTTGATTTAAACGTCATTTCAACCTCCATATAACCTTAATCATCTAATTTAAAGAGTCGGCGGTGAAATTTGTTTCTTTAATAAAAAATATAAAACTGTCCCTATATTTCCCTATTTTGCTTCTATGTCATGTAATGGGGATTCAATGAATTGGAACAGTAGAAACAGGCAACTATCTTTATTTTGCTTCCTTTTTCTCCTACTCCTTATTCTTGATCCATTTTAAACGAGCAAGAGTAAGAGCAGAATTAGGAGTAAGAGCAAAAATTTTGATTATCGCGGCTGAAAATGATTTTCAAGTTAATCAACAAAAAAATTTCCAAAAAAACAGTATCAACTGATAAAGAACGATGCTTCATTTAATAAGCGGCAGGTCTTCACTAAGATATGGATCCCCTTTCTATTTTTACTTTTTTCTGGTCAGCATAGTTAAGAATGTTTCGGTTAGATGGGGGTCCCACAAACCACGTTCGGTTTCATCTCGTAAAATGGCAAAGGCTTTTCCCCTGGATAGAGCATCGCGGTAGGGGCGCTTTGTGGTCAGCGAATCGTAACAATCTACCACGCCGATTATACGTGCGTGTAAAGGAATTTCTTCCCCTTTAAGTCCTTCCGGGTAGCCGCTGCCGTTAAAGCGTTCGTGGTGGTAGCGGATGGTCGGCAAAACCGGTTTAAGTGTTTTTAACGGCGCGCAGATTTTTTCGCCTTCCACGGGATGGGTTTTAATTATTTCAAATTCCTCTTTAGTAAGCGGCCCGGGTTTAAGCAGGATAGCATCGCTGATGGCAATCTTGCCGATGTCGTGTAACAGTCCGCCGCGGCGCAGAATGGTTAAATCACTGTCGCCCAGACCCAGCTCCCGGCCGAGGCTTTCAGCAAAGAAGGACAAGCGGCCGCAATGCCCTTCGGTGTATTTATCCTTAGCTTCTACTGCGCGCGCCAGACTAAAAATGACCTGCTCGGCATTTTCCAATTCATTGATATAAGCCCGCAAGCGCAGCAAATTTTTAATGCGCGCCAGTAATTCAAAAATATTAAACGGTTTGGAGATAAAATCATCCACGCCGGCCTGCAGTCCCTTCAAACGGTCTTCGCGGCCGTCCAGGGCGGTTATCATAACGATGGGCAGTAAACGGGTGCGTTCCATACCGCGTAATTTTTTAGCCAGCTCAAAACCGCTCATCTGCGGCATAATGGCATCGAGCAACACCAGGTCGGGCAGTTCGCGCGAGATGGCCTCCAGCGCTTCGAGGCCGTTGGAGGCCGGCGTAATCCGGAAATTTTGATCGGATAAAATTTCTTCGATTATCTCTATATTTTCCGGGACGTCGTCCACCACTAAAATATGCGGCTGAAGTTCAGCTACATCAAAGCCGTTGGTGATAGCCATGGGAATCCTATATATCTTAAGCCTGCGCCAGGGCAGGTATCAAACCATCACTTAGTAAGTTAAAATTAATATCGACGTAAAATATGCAAGGTTTAATAAAAAAGGGCAGAAAAAAAATTCTGCCCCTGTAATTCACCTATTTCTCTTTTGCATTACTCTTCGATATCATAAACATGACCGGAATACAGAAGTTTTTCCAGCGTTCCGGCGCCCTTCTGCTCGGTTACACGCTCAATCTGATCGTGCAATAATTCTCCGTATGTAGGTTGCTCAATATCCCTAAAAATACCGATAGGCGTAGGCATGCCCGGAATTTCATTTAAATCGGCCAAAGCAAATTCTGCCGCGGCATTATCGGCTTTTTCTTCATGGCGAATCAGTTTACTGGTATCGGAATTTTCATCAATATTGATCACGTTATACTTATTGCATTTCCAGTCCAACGCCTTATCATTATTTTGGCCATAAATGAGCGGCCGGCCGTCTTCCAAAACAACTACATGATCTTTTTTTACGGCTTTGTCTGTTAGCGAATGGAATGCCCCGTCGTTAAAGATAACACAATTTTGATACACTTCCACAAAGGAAACGCCTTTATGCTCCGCCGCGCGGCGCAAGGTTTCCGCCAGATGTTTTACTTCCCGGTCGATGGTACGCGCCACAAAAGTAGCTCCGGCGGCCAGAGCTACTTTAACCGGATTGAACGGATTTTCAATTACCCCATAGGGAGAGGACTTGGTAATTTGCCCTTTTTGCGAAGTGGGCGAATACTGTCCTTTAGTTAATCCGTAGATCTGATTATTAAAGAGTACTACTGTAATATCGATATTTCTGCGGCAAAGATGAATAAAATGATTACCGCCGATGCTCAGCGCGTCGCCGTCGCCGGTGATTACGAAGACCTTTAAATCCGGATTGGCCAGCTTAACGCCCGAGGCAAACGCCGGAGCGCGGCCATGAATGCTGTGCACGCCATAAGTATTCAAATAATACGGGAAACGGCTGGAACAGCCGATTCCGGACACAAAGACCAGTTTTTCGCGCGGTACGCCTAATTGGGGCAGTACCTTTTTCATCTGGGCTAAAATCGAATAATCGCCGCAGCCCGGGCACCAACGCGGTTCCAATTCGGAGGTCAGATCTTCCCGCGTTAGTTTTAAGGCTTCTATATCATACGTTACTTCTGCCATTTCTTATCCTTTCAAAATAGATTCGATTGCTTCCACCAATTCATGCGTATTCAAAGGCAAGCCTCTGACCTTGTTAAATCCTTTAGCATCCACTGCATATTCAGAACGAATGATTTTAAGTAATTGTCCCAAATTAACTTCCGGTATCAAGATGTTCTTAAAATTTTTAAGATGCTCTCCTAAAACCTTAGGTAAAGGATAAATCCAACGCAAATGCAACCAGGAAGCTTTTAACCCTTTTTTCTCGATTTCTTCCAGCGCATTGTAAACAACGCCATACGTACTTCCCCAACTGACAATCAGCAAATCGCCTTCTGGATCGCCGTAAAGTTCCGGCTGCTGTACAAAATCATTTACATTCTTAACTTTTTCATCCCGCAAGCGGATCATGCGATCGTGATTATCCGGATCGTAGGAAACATTACCGGTATCGTCTTTTTCCAGTCCGCCGATATGATGTTCAAAGCCAGGCATACCGGGAATGGCTACGTAACGGGCTAATGTTTCGGGATCGCGTTTATAGGGCATGTAACCTTCCGGATCATCGGCGTATTTAATTTCGATTTCCGGCAAATCTTCCGGAGCAGGAATGCGCCATGGCTCGGAGCCGTTGGCAATATAGCCGTCCGTCAACAACATAACCGGCGTGACATATTTAAAAGCCACCTGAACTGCTTCGAAAGCGGCGGAAAAACAATCGGCGGGACTTTTAGCGGCAATGATCGGCACCGGCGCTTCGCCGTTACGCCCGTACATGGCCTGCAGTAAATCCGCCTGTTCCATCTTAGTAGGCAGTCCGGTACTGGGGCCGCCGCGCTGGACATTTACAATTACTAACGGCAGCTCAGTAATCACTGCCAAACCGATAAATTCCGTTTTTAAAGCCACACCCGGTCCGCTGGTGGTTGTAATCGCCAAATCACCGGCATAAGCCGCACCCAGGGCAGAACCGATTCCGGCGATTTCATCCTCGGCCTGAAACGTTTTTACGCCATAATGGCGGTATTTGGATAATTCGTGCAATATCTCGCTGGCCGGCGTAATGGGATAACTTCCCTGAAAAAGTTCTTTACCCGCTTTTTGCGCCGCAGCAATAAAACCGAGGGCAATGGCTTCGTTACCGGTTACGTTGCGGTATTTGCCCGGCGTTTTATGAGCCTTTTCAACGCGATAGGAAGTAGTAAAAATTTCTGTCGCTAAAGCATACGAATAACCAGCCTGCAGCGCTTTAGTATTGGCTTCAATCAATTCAGGTTTTTTCTGGAATTTATTGTTAATCCACTCCACCGTGGATTCCAAAGGCCGAGAGAACATCCAGTAAGCAATACCCAAAGCAAAGAAATTTTTACAGCGGTCTTTGTCCTTGACAGAAATCGTCAAATCTTTTAACGCTTCGATAGTCATAGAAGTAACAGAAACCTTAAAAACCTGATACCCTTTCAGCGTATCGTCTTCCAGCGGATTCGTTTCGTATCCGGCCAATTTTAAATTTTTAGCTACAAAACTGTCCGTGTTAATAATGATGATTCCATTATTGCGCAATAAGTGCAGATTTACTTTAAGGGCGGCAGGATTCATAGCGACCAGCACATCAAGATCATCTCCGGAAGTATGAATATGATCGCTGCCAAACTGTAATTGAAAACCCGATACACCATAAAGCGTACCGGCTGGTGCGCGAATTTCTGCCGGATAATCCGGTAAAGTAAGCACATCGTTGCCGACCAAGGCGGTTGTGTCCGTAAATTGTGTGCCTGTTAACTGCATTCCATCGCCGGAATCTCCGGCAAAGCGAATCGTGACATGCTCCACTACTTTCGTTTCTTTTTCACTCATGTCAAACCATCCTATTTAGTTGAGAGTATCTATTGAACTGTTCACTGCATAAGTTTTGAAGTTAACTATTTTATTTGCAATATTCAACAAACTTTCCGTGTTATAACGGCCTATTTTAACAATTAATCGTCTCTCGGACACAATTCTTTTAACATTAAAAATTATTAAGGGAATTTCTATAATTTTAAAGCAATCATATCAAGAATATTAGTAAAACTGCAGCCATTTTTTACGAAAAACATCCCCTTCATATATCATTCCCGTCTGGATGCCCGGTCAGGCCGAAACGGCATTTGGTAGCATACCACGGCCATTGGCCATTGGTCGTCAATTATCATTTAAAAATATCATGTTCATCCAACAATCTTACATTTCGTTTATCTTAAGCAATCAATGGGCGAAAGTTTCAGAAAAATCGATTTTAATACAAATCCCTATCCAAAGTGCGGTATTGGATGGCTTCGCTGATATGGGCAGGCTGAATATTCACTTCGCCTGAAAGGTCGGCAATGGTGCGGGAAACTTTTAGGATACGGTCGTAAGCGCGGGCGGAAAGCCCCAATTTGGTGATGGCTGTTTTGAGCAATTCCCTGCCCTGTTCATCCACTTTACAGAAACGGCGGATATGAGCGGATTGCATGTGAGCATTACAAAAGACGTTTTTAATTTTGTTAAAACGTTGCTGCTGTATTTTACGCGCCTCTTGCACGCGCTGACGAATCACTTCCGAAGGCTCTCCGCTGCGATCCGAAGACAATTCCTTAAAGGGCACGGCCGGCACATCCACATGAATATCGATGCGATCCAGCAGGGGGCCGGAAATTCGCGAACGGTAGCGCTGAATCTGTGTCATGGAGCAAGAGCAGGCGTGGTTGGGATCGCCGTAGTAACCGCAAGGGCAAGGATTCATGGCGGCAATCAACATAAAATTAGCCGGATAGGTCAGCGTAAAGGCCGCTCGCGCAATAGTTACACGGGCGTCTTCCATGGGTTGACGCAAAACTTCCAGCACATTCTTTTTAAACTCCGGCAATTCGTCCAAGAACAAAACGCCGTGATGCGCCAGACTAACTTCGCCGGGACGGGGATACTTACCGCCTCCTACTAACGCAGCGTCGCTGATGGTATGATGCGGCGAACGAAATGGCCGCACGGGTACTAAGCCGTGATTCCCCTGCAACATACCGGCCACCGAATGAATCTTAGTTGTCTCAATGGCTTCTTCCAGCGACATCAGGGGCATGATGGTGGGAAAGCGTTTAGCCAGCATGGTTTTACCGGAACCCGGCGGGCCAATCATAAGTAAATTATGACCGCCGGCCGCGGCTACTTCCATTGCCCGCTTTACATGCTCCTGCCCTTTCACATCCTGAAAATCTATCTGCGTATTTTGTTCGCTTTTAAAGATTTCCTCGACATCCACATAACAGGCGTCTAATTGGGCATGGCCGTTAAGAAAATTCACCACATCGGTCAGATGTCCCACTGGAATCACCTGAAGATCGGGAGCGCCAATGGCCGCCTCCTCGGCGTTTTCTTCGGGAATAATCACACCGCCAAAGCCGTTTTCGCGCGCATTCACGGCAATGGATAAGGCGCCGTGCACGGGACGTACGCTGCCGTCTAAAGCCAGTTCGCCAAGAATAACAAAATCGCGGGCAGTCTCTTCCTGCACGTCGCCCTGTGCGACCATGATGCCGACGGCGATGGGTAAATCATAGGAGGAACCTTCTTTTTTAATATCGGCAGGCGCCAGATTTACGGTAATACGACGCTGGTAGACAAAACGGTAACCTGAATTTTTAATGGCGGCCACTACGCGCTCACGGCTTTCTTTAACGGCGTTATCGGGCAGACCGACAATGCCAAAAAAGGGCATATTGGCCGGTTCGGTATTGGTTTCCACTTCAACCGTGTAAGCGTCGATACCCAGTAAAGCAGCGCTGTAAACTTTGGAAATCATTTTAAAAAATTAACCTGAGATAATAATTTACAAGTCATACCCAAATTTCTAAGGCGACAATTTGGAAATCAAAAAAGCAAACGGCAAATCGCAAATAAATCACAATAGTTAAAAATCAAAATATACATCAAAGAAGCGCTACATCGTTTGTGATTTGTCTTATTGAAATGTATTTACTGTTTGCTCTTTGTAGTTTAACGCGCAAGGTCATGATACTAAAAATTTAACTGACTAAGATTTTCATTCATTCGTAAAATAATAACGGCAGCTTCCATGCAAGTTGATTTGGAATACCCTCATTCTGAGGAAATTTTGGCACAAATAGTTTAATAGTTCATTTCACAAGAATCAAGCAGGATAGTCAGTTTTTGAGAATTTACAAGCTCATTTCAGAATAAGAAATTTGCGGACGCCCGGGCAATCCGCAGATGCTGGTACCCCTGGAGGGATTCGAACCCCCGACCAAAGGCTTAGGAAGCCTCTGCTCTATCCAGCTGAGCTACAGGGGCAA
>CAZIBE010000008.1:0-27742 GCA_964536685.1 uncultured Calditrichaceae bacterium
ATATCTCAGCAACAAGAAAAACTGGCAGCAAAGAGCTAAAAGCTAACAACTTAAATCAAAAAGCAACCAAACCATGAAAATAGAAATCGATCTCAATCCGCAAAACAAAGACGACCGGCGCTCGGCCTTCTTGTTGGACACCAATGTATTATTGCATGATCCCTCATCGCTTTTTCGCTTCGACGAACATATCGTGCTCATCTCGCTGATGGTCTTAGATGAAATCGACTCCAAAAAGAAAGACCCGGTTCTGGGCTTCAACGCCCGAGAAATCAGCCAGAAACTGGAACAGATGCTGCTAAAGGGCGAAAATCCCGCAGGCGGTCTTTCCATCCCCAACGGCAAGGACGGCAAGCTCTATTTTGTGGACGACTACATCTCGCAAAAATTCCCGCCGGAGCTGAGCCTCAGTTACAAGGACAACGCCATCCTGGCCCAGATCATGGGGCTTAAGGAAGCCTTTCCTGAGCGCCATTTCATTCTGGTATCCAAGGATCGCAATCTGCGCGTTAAGAGCGGCGCTTTGAACATCCCTCATGAAGATTATCTGCACGATAAAATTTCCGAAGAATATTTGGAAAGCTTCTTTCAGCCCGTTAGCCAGATTACTTTGGAAGAAGAAGAAATCAACGAACTCTTCAAATCCAAAACCAGCGAATCGTGGATGATCCCCTATCGCAAAAAGTGGCATCTGGCGGAAAATGAAGGCGTTGCCCTGTTCGATCCCAACGGCCAGTTCTTCGGCATGGGCCTGCGCAAATCAAGCAAATTGCGGTACTTCGATTATTTTTCCACCAAAACGCTGGATATGCCGCCGAAAGTTTTAGACACGGACAGCTACACCCATAATTTCGAACAGGCCGTGTGTATGCAACAGGCCATGGACGACGACATTAAAATTCAGATCATCATCGGCAAGGCCGGTACGGGCAAAACGCACATTGCCATGGCCGCCGCCTTAGAAAAAGTTTTTAAAGAACGGTGCTACGATTCCATTAAACTGATTAAGCCGGTGATCACCAAAAGCCGTTTGGGCGAAGATATCGGTTTTTTGCCCGGTTCCATCAAACGCAAACTAATGCCCAAAATGCGCCCTTTTCTGGAAAAACTGCGCAAGTTCACCAGCGACGCCGAATCGGAGGAAGGTTTTCGCAAACTGCTGGATTCCGGCGTAATTGAAATGATCAATCTGGCCGATGTGCGCGGCGCCGATTTGGTAAATTCTTTTGTGATTTTCGACGAAGCGCAAAACGCCAATCCCTTTCAAATGCGTACGCTGGGCACGAGGCTTGGCGAAGATTCCAAGCTGATTGTCTTAGGCGATCCCACACAGATCGACAGCATTTATCTGGATAAATACAGCAATGCCTTGATTAATCTGTACGAAAACGCCATCGAAAATCCGGCGCCCTTTATCGCCAAAATCTGTCTGGTGCAAATGGTGCGCTCTTACACGTCCCGCTGGTTCGAAGCTTACATTCAAACGCGTTGAATTTCATGTCCGCTTTGCCATTCCCCGTCGATACCCGCCGTTTTGTGCAGCGTTTGCTGCGCTGGTTCGATAGCAACCGCCGCCCGCTTCCCTGGCGCCAGCAGCGCAATTGGTACACGACGCTTATATCGGAAATTTTACTGCAGCAAACGCAGGTCAGCCAGGGATTGCCCTATTATTACAAATTTATCGAACGCTTTCCGGATATCGGCTCTCTGGCGCAGGCCGAGGAGGAAGAAGTGCTGCAACTTTGGGCCGGCCTGGGCTACTATGCGCGGGCGCGTAACTTGCTCAAATGCGCGCGCCAGTTGGTAACGCGCTACGGGGGGCAATTTCCGGAAACACTGCCGGAGGCGCTCGCCCTGCCCGGCATCGGCTTGTACACTGCCGCCGCCATGCTTTCTATCAGCCACAACCTGCCTTATGCGGCCGTCGACGGTAATGTGCTGCGCGTAGTCTCCCGGCTGTTTGAGATCGGCAACGATACGCGACTGTCATCCACTAAAAAGCAAATCGAACAGATTGTAACGCAGCTCATTTCGCGGGAGCATCCCGGCACATTTAACGAAGCGCTGATGGAATTGGGCGCGCTGGTCTGCACACCGAACAACCCGCAGTGCTCAGTTTGTCCGTTAAAAGAATTTTGCGGGGCGCAACACAAGGGCCGCACGGCTGAACTGCCCTACCGTTCCAAGGCTCCGGCTAAAAAGAAACGCCGCCAGTATGTGTTAGTGCTGAAAAATGAAGATCGCTTTTTAATAGCCCGCCGGCCGGCCAGCGGATTATTAGCTTCTATGTGGGAGTTCCCGACTGTAACGGTCGATCGTTTAAGAGATGGAGAACAAACTATTCAGGCAGCGCTGCCGGCAAATATGGCCTTGCTGAAGACAGGCCGTCCGCTGCGCCATATATACAGCCATATTCAGATGGATTATCTGCCGCTGTTGATAGCAATTCATGACAGCGCGCTTAAATTATCGGGACATGAAGAATACCGCTGGCTGCAGGCGGAACGCATAAACGCATTTGCCCTGCACCGCGCTCACCAAAAAATCATGGAAGCTGAGCCCACTCGCCGTTGGTTTAATAGTTAAATCCCAGAGAAAAATAGAACTCCTGCGCCCCGCGCGTGGTACGGCCGTAGGCCAGATGCATGGGACCGAACAGAGTTTGCATGGAAAAAGCCGCGCCGAAGCCGGAAAAAAAATCTTCCGAGCTGAACACCAGCGCCGGATTTTCCCAGATGCCGCCAAAATCATAGCGGACCGAAAAGAAAAATTTCTTAAAAATAAAATTACCGGGCGCCAGATGAAGCGGTAGTTGAAAACGATATTCCGCGCTGGCCAGTACCATCTGCCGGCCAAAATATTCGTTAGACGATAAACCGTAAAAACTATCCATCCCCCCCAGACGAAAATTCTCGGAAAAGGGCAATGTGCGATCGCCTAAGCCCACAAAAGCCCGCAGATGCCAGGTGTTAACGCCGCGGAACGTGTAGTAGCCTTCCAGATTTACCAAAGCTTTGGTGTACAATTCTTTGGTTTCCAGCACAAAACGGTTACCCGATTCAAACGCCCAGTGGTTAAAAATCCCTTTGGTCGGGAAATCGATACGATCGCGTTTGTCGGTTACCGCGCGCAAAGCAAAGGTGCGCAGCTCAATATCCAGCGGCTGGGAAAATTCGCCGCGCCATTGACTATCTTTGATGTTTTCCTGCCGCAGCTCAAATACAAGCTGACCGATGCGCCGCACCTGCTGTCCGATTTGCAGGCGCAGGCCGGTGCGTTCCTCGCGGTAGCCGCCGCGCACACCGTCCCAGCCGCGATAGGTATTCAATTCCCAACTGCGATAAACATTGGCCGCAAAGGTAAAATAGGTCATCCAGATGCGATCGTTGCGGATATTCAGAGCCAAACGACCGTCCCTGTTGCCAAAGCGGGCGGCCAGCATAGCACGCACTCCCCGCCCTAAAAAATTATCGTCGCCAAACTCCAGATAGGCCTGCGCGCGGCGATCCGTATCAAACTTTCCGCCGATACGCAAAAGCACCGAGGCCTTTTCCGCCACTTTGACCTTCAGCATATTGCCCGAAGAATCGCTGCGCACATCCACGCCCACGCGTTTAAACAACTGCGTGGCATAAGTATTTTGCAGCGCCGTGGCCACCGGCTTCCAGTTGAACACCTTGCCCTTCTGAAAAGAAAACTCCCGTTTGATCACATAATCGTGCGTCTTTTTATTTCCGCTGACCAGCACATCGCGGATGACGCCTTCGTCTATAGCGATATGCAAAACGCCGGATGCATCAAACTGAACGCCGGAGATTCTGGCTAAGGAATACCCGTCCCGGCGATATAGCTGAATAACGCGTTTTAAATCCCGCTGAAGCGTGCGGTGATTGAAGCGTTGACCTTCCCTTAAAAACAAAATCCGTTTCAAAGCCTCTTTGGAATAACGCGTGACCCCCTCAAAATGGATTTTTTGCAGCGCCGGCCAGGGTTGCAAAGCCCAAATCAGCTTAAAACCGTTTAACTTGGCGCTTACCCGGTTATACGCGCCGTCGTTTAAAAATAGATTTACATCGTGCTTTATGCTGCTTAGCGGCAGCGCCGAGTCAGGCAATGCTGCCCGTTGCCGTTGCAGATTCAGGGGCAGTTTTTGTATGTTTATAAATTGTATGCTGTCCACGCGAAATTTTCGTTGTGTTTGCGCCAACGGCGAAGCCAGTATTTTTTGCAAACGGCTGATGTAGGGATAGGCCTCCTCTTCGCCGCGCCGTACCAGCGCATCGGTCTGGCTGAAGTCGCTGTTCAGAAGATTGCCGAGCTGCGGTTTAATCAGAATATCCGCATTTTTTTCTTCGATTTCCATGGCCGTTTCGGACATAATGGTCGTTGCCTGATCGACGATTTCCCACGGAGCATTGATTTTTTCTTTGGCGCGCAATCCGGAAGCAACGTCTACGGCCAGCACAACCTGCATGCCCTTCTCCCTGGCCACCGACACCGGCAAATTGGAGCGTAAACCGCCGTCCACCAACAACATGCTGTCCCGCGGAATAGGCGAGAACAAGAGCGGCATAGCCAAAGAAGCGGTAATGCCTTCGGCCAGACTGCCATGGTTCAGCACCACGCGCCTCCCGGAAACCAAGTCCGTACAGACAGCGCGAAAAGGTATTTTTAAATTGTCAAAATTATCCCGCGCCTGATACTGGGCGCGCAAAATTAAATCGGTGAGAATGGTCAACACTTTTTGGCCGGGCGAATAGGCCTCGGGAATATAGGCGGAGCCGTTTTCAAAACGAATGGGCAATAAATAGCGATCCTGCTCGCCCTTTTGCCCCACGTACAAAACAGCGCGCTGCGTTTCGTCCCGATACACCGTTTCCCATTTGATGCGTTTCATCAGTTTCAGAATTTCATCGGGCGTGTAACCGCTGGCATACAAGCCGCCGATTACGCTGCCGATGCTGGTGCCTACGATCAGGTCTATAGGGATGTGTTTCTTTTCCAGCGCCTTTAAAACGCCGATGTGGTACATACCGCGCGAGCCGCCGCCGCTGAGCACCAATCCGATTTTCAGGCGGGATGGTTGTGTGAAATTAGCGGCGGTAACAATTTTGCCGTCGCGAAACTGCACCCAGGCAGAAAAATTATCCGCGCTCTTTTGTGCCATAAGCGGAACGCTGCAGGCCAGCACAATCAATACCGTGGTCCAGCGGGCCACTTGTCGCGCAACTTTCATGGCGTTTCCTGTTTTGTTTTGTACTGCCTAAGCAATTCATTAAAATAAGCCTCAATTAAGGGCCGCAAATCGGAGCTGTAGCCGGCGTTTAAGGCGCGGCGCATAGCCTGTTCGATGAGCATTTTTTCGGCCTCTGCGGTCGCCCCCAATTTACCGGGATCGCGCGCTTTAAATGGCTCGCCCCGTTCGGCTTTGCGTTTTTGCGAGTACTCTTTTTCCTTCATCGACTTTTGGGCGTCTAACAAGCGCGAAAGAATCTGTCGCTGGCGTTCGATGGTTTTGCGGTTGAGATTGTTCTTCAGTAAATCCTTCACTACCTTATCCATTTCTTCGGACAACTGATCCACTCTTCCCAACATATCTTTGCGCTGACCCATATTTTCGCTGAGTTGTTTCATGGCCTGGCTGAGGGCGGCCTGCCGCGCCGCCAGCCGGCGCATCTGCTGCATCTGCTCCGAGGTTAGCCCGCCCTGGCCCTTACCCTGAAACAGGTTCATACTCTGGTCGTTCAACTGTCCCTGCGCTTTAGCCATCTGTTGCAGCATTTTCAGGAACTGCTCAAAACCCGTTCCCGATTGCGATTTGGAAAGCTGCAAAAGCGATTGACGCATCTGCATGATACTTTTATTTAATCCGGCCAGCGCCCGGCGCTGATTTTGCCGCGCGCCCTGTTTGCTGCGTTCCGATAATTGTCCCAGCGCGCCGTCCATGCCGCGTTGAGCCACATTTAAATAGGCGCTCATTTTAGGGCTGATGAAAAACGTTTTGTGCGATAGTTTAACCAAATCGCCGGCTACTTTATTCAGATTCTGGCGCACTTCCTGCTGCCGTTCGGCGATACGCCTGTATTGATCACTCATGGGCGTCAGTTTTTCGCTCTGTTTCATCAGCGCTTCCTGCTGCCGCGAGAGTTCCAGCATCTGCATAATGTTGCGCAGCATCTCTTTTTTGATTTGCTGCTTATGCTGCTGTAAAATATTTTGCTGCGATTGCTGCAAGGCCTGCTGCATCCGGCTGAACTGCTGTTGCAACTGCTGCGACTGCTGAGCGGCCTGCCGGTTTTGGTTTTGTTGCAGCGCTTGCTGCACGGATTTCATCTCAGAGGGAATACTGGATTGTTGCATTTGCCGGTTTAACGAATCCAGCGTTTGTTTGGCTTTGGAATATTGGCTCAGGTTGGGTTCCTGCCGGAAGTCCCGCAGCGCTTTGCGCAGGGCTTCAAATTCTTTTTGCTGCTGTTGTTGACTTTTAACCGCCTGTTCCTTTTGCGCGGCGCTGTGGGGCTTCTGTTCAATCTGCCGTGTAATTTTTTCCTGTTGTTTTTTAAGATTTCGCGCCTGTTGCACCAATTGATCCAGTTTTTGTTCAAACTGTACCTGTCGCAATAGTTCCATAGCGCGTTCAATACTTTTTTCGAAGGCCTCCTGATTGAGTTTTAGCTGCTTTAAGGCCTGTTTTACTTTTTGCGCATCCTGTTCGCTTAAAGCCTGTTTTAATTTTTGCATGGCCGCTAACAGTTCGGGCGTTACCACTTCGTTTAGCAATTTTTGCAGCTCTTTATATTTTTCAAGAATTTCCGGCGAAATGATATTTTTATCTTCTAATTTTTGCACCTGCTTGTCTAATTCGCGTTTGATTTCTTCCAACTTTTTGTGCATTTCCTTTTGACGTTGCAGGGTTTTCTCCAACTGCTGCTTCTTTTCCCAATCCAGTTTTTGCTCGCGCAGCATTTCACGGTCCAGCTTTTCGATCTCTTTTTTCAGCTCACGCGCTTTTTGGGAAACATCCTGCAGCTTTTTGCTTTCTTCTTCCTGTTTTTGCTCGAAATCGTTAAAGGTTTCTTCAAGAGAAGGAAAATTTACCCGGAACACGGCGCTGTTGCCGAAACCCGGACCGGAAAAGGTGTTGTTATCCTGCACACGGACATAATACTCCAACGCATCCCCAAAAGCTACCGGCAGCGCGTTTAAATCCCAATCATAACTCACCTCCTGCTGCGCGGCGTTTCCGTCCGGCAAGGGTAAAACTGTTTTTTGCCATTGAGAATCCTGCCCCGCTTTGCCCTGCGGCAGTAAACGCTGTAAAAACCACATGCGGCGCAGACCATAGTCGTCGTTAGCCGAAATTTTAACCGGAAGAATAACATCGGGCGCGGTTTCCAAATCCGTTCCCGGTTTAATAATCTCCACCGTGGGCGGGCTGTCGGGCAGCGGCAGAATATGGTACACTATGGGATTCCGGTTGGCCAGTCCGGAAGAATCTTTAAGCACAATCCGGTATTCGTCTTCTGTACGGATGATAAAGGCGCCGCGCACCTGTCGTCCGCGAATGTGCAGCTCCGTTGTTTTACCGGAATCAAAAGCAAGATGCGCCCCGGCTAAGGTTTTGTTTACCGTGGCGCGCAATTGCACTTTAGCGCCGGGAACGCCGCTGACATCGCCCACATTCTTTTCCAGATGCTGAACTGCCATTTGCGTGTAGGCCGGCGGCTGCAACGAAACAGTCAACTCCGTCACCAGCGGCGGAATGCGCACCTGAATATGAAAGCGCTGCGAAGTAAAGGCCGCGTCGTACAAATTTTGCCGTAGCGCAAGCCCCTCCAAATAGTAAATCTCATTTTGGCGGATGTCTTTTAGCGCAATGATGTACAGGCTGTCCTTTTTTTGCATTTTAAGACGCGGGCCATTTTGCTTTGCAGGGGATTTTTGCAGCACCAGATAGCAGGCGCTCAATTGCGGACCGCGATAAGCGGCTTTTATGTGCAGATTACTTCCTTTAACCACGCTGGTGTCGCCGGGGACAACGGAAAATTCGTAAACCGGCTGCAAAGCGTATTCACCGGCAGGATTTAACAAACGCAGCGTAGAACGTTTAAATTCGGAAAAATGAAAGACCGTTAAAAGCGCCACGGCCGCAATCACAGACACACTCAACCACGGAGCCGGTAAAAACATGCGCAGGCGAAGATGTTTGCTAAAATATTGATCTCCGAGCGGCTCTAGGGTTTGCCGGATAGCGTTTTGGCGCAAAACGTCGGAGGTGCCGCTCTGCTCGCGTCCCGTTAAAAGCTGATAGGCCGTTACAATAGCGTCGCCTGCCTGCGGATAAAAACTGCTGAGAATACGTGCAAAGGGCGTTAAGTCTGAGTTGGCATGAAATTGAGTAAGCTTTTTCAGAGGGCCGCCTGCGAGCCGCACGAAAACGTAAATTACGATGACCGCATTTAATATCCATAGTCCCCAGCGCGTCAGCGAGGAAAAATGAAATAGTTGATCAGCCAGAGCGACACTGCTCCACAGCGCCAGTAAAAGCAGGCCAAAGCGCCACAGCCCGCCAAACAGCTGCAACCAAAGCAGACGGCGGCTAAAACGCCCAAGATTTTTTAAAAAGGTTTGTTCGTTATTATTCATCGTTAAAATTTGCCGTGCCGGTTATGGAGTTAGTCGTTTAAGGCGGTCGTAACAAATTTAAATTTTTTTTCTGCCCCCTTGCCCGCTAAAGCGGGACTGCCTCCCCTTGAATACAAGGGGGGACTATAGGGGGGGTACGTGACCTGTTTGCAAAATAAACTATTCTTTAAAACTATAATTCCCTTTAACATTTCATTACTTAATTCAACACGGCATACAACAAGATGTTCACAGCCATGCGCAGCGCCTGTTCGCGAATAGCCGGCGGATCGTGATGAATTTCTTCATCTTCGCAGCCATCGCTGATATCCGTGTTAAAACTGTAGAAACAAACCAGCCGGCCGTGATAAATCAATCCCAGTCCGTGCGGCGGTCCGCCGGCATGTTTGTGTACCTTGGGCAAACCGTTTTTGAATTCATAGAACTGGTGATAAATGGGATGCGCAAAAGGCAGTTCTACAAATTTCAACTCCGGAAAAATCTTTTTCATCTCCCGCCGGAACGATTTGTCCATGCCGTAATCGTCGTCGGCATATAAAAAGCCGCCGGAAACAAGATAGCTGCGCAGCGTCTGAGCTTCTTCATCGCTAAAGTGGATATTGCCGTGACCGGCGATGTAGGCAATGGGATAATTCTTAAATTCGGCGTCCAAAATGCGTTGGGATGCTTCTCTGCTTCCCGTATCCACACCGACCGCCTGCTGCGTCCGTCTTAAAATATTTACCCATGTGGTACGGTTGCCGTACCAGTCTCCGCCGCCGTCATAATGAATGCGCACCGGCACAATGGGCTGCGCCCGAAGCGCCGCGCCACTTAAAAATACTAGCAGCGCCATTAATAGCGTGTTAAATAGTTTGTTCCGTTTCAAAGTTATTTCACCGTTACAAAGAAACATCAAAATTTCTGCCGCATAAAAAAAATCCCGGAGCGAACCTGCCGCTTCGGGAAAAATTAACCGTATTAACAATAAATAACAAGTTAAATGATTTTCTGAACGATCATAATGCTCATGGTCATGGCGCCAACCACTTTAACGCTAAGTCCTCCGATGCGTCCTAAAAAAGCGCCCAGCCCGGCAAAAAGGCTGGATTTTAAATTGCCGCTACGAAAAAGCTCCAACCCCGAAGCGCCGATAAAAACGCCTATGACCGAACCGATTAGCGCACCCAGCACCGGCGAATACAACATACCGCTCAGCGCGCCTAAAATGCCGCCGACAATGCCGCCGGCGATACCCCAGCGCGAACAGCCGAACTTTTTAGCCGCTACATAAATCAATATAAATTCCAATACTTCAAAAAAGATCAGCACGGCAAACAGCGTTAGTACAAAAGTGAATGAGTATGCTTCAAAACCAGTGCTGATACCGTAAAGCAAACCGCTAAGAGCAATTAAAATATTTCCCGGTAATCCCATAAAATTGGAAATAACCGAAAAACCAACCATAAAAATTAAAGCAATGTCCAAAATTGTGTGCATTTATCTACCTCTAAGACGAAGTGGCAAACTGGTATCTTCTGGATTTACTGTTAAGATTTAATCTGGCCAGTTCCGAACGCACTCTGAACCAACCGATTTTAGTGTAACCATATTTTGCCTTATTAAGTTCCTTTTTTATTTTAAAGGCGCCAAAAGAGGGATTTTCCTGGACGATTTTTTTGATCTTTTCTTCGAGACTGAGATCGGCAGTATTGATTTGCTGTGTCTCGAAAATTTCCTGTTCATTCGGCGCTTTCTCTGTTTCTACGGCCGTATCCACAGCGGCGGGAGCAGGCTTTTCTTCTTTAGGCAGAGAGATTTCTTTGGCGACCGGTTTACCGGCGGATTGCAAGACTTCAAATTTATTGATGGCTTCATCCACCGCGTCATATACATCCAAAATATGATGGAATTCCAACAGTTCAAAGATCTCATATACATCCGGAACCATGCGCACCAGTTTCAGGTCTCCGCCGTTTTCCCGGATAGATTTGATCTCGCTGATAAAAATGCCCCATCCGGCGCTACTGATGTAGTCCACATTACCCAGATCGACAACAATTAAAAAACGGCCCTGTTTGAGCAGTGAATCCAATGCCCGTTCCAACTCCGAAGAAGTAGTGGTATCAATATACCCTCCTACTTTGATAATGGAAATCTGATTATGACTTCCGGCAATCTCGGTTGAGACCTGAATTCCTTCCATTCAATCCTCCTTTGCAGGAATGTAATTTCAAAAAGAATCTTACTCTTCGTCTTTATTCCCCGAAATCGATTCTAAGATTGATTCGTTTGAGATTATCTTTTTATTTGCCAGTTTAGCACGTATCTGATCAAAAGAGGCAGCGCGTTTCGATTCTTCTCCGGGGATGCTTTTTAAAATCTGCCGGTGTAACCACCCAATTCTATTGATAGATTCGACTATTTCGTTGTAATCTTTAAATTTATTCTCTTTTTCAAAATATTTCAATAGCTGTTTAAGACTACTTTTACTTTCCTCAAAATTTAACGTCTCTACATTTTTCTGTACGGTATCAAAAACCTGCTGTATCTCCGTATAAACTTTCTTTATATCCGGCAATTCTTTAAGCACAGGATGCTTGAGAGCGATCTTTAGCACTAAATTAATGTTTTTTATTTTCTGATCAAAATGCTCGCGTTCTCCAAGATTGCCCAACACTTTTCTGATTGCAGCAAAATCATCTTCCACATGTTCCAAATAGAGCGCCAGTTGATCCTGTTTGATTTCAGGCTCAGCCTGCGCCAGCAACTCCTCTTTAGTCGGGCGTTCGCTGCTGCGCATTACAACTTTGTCCCTGGGAACCGCAGATTTTTTTGGCGCTTGCGCGGCCGGTTCTTTCGGAGCCGGAACTTCTTTTTTCGCCTGCTCCGTTTTAGGTGGCGCCGGCGCAGCTGTGGGACGGGCTGTTTTATGAATATAGGTTGCGTCTGCCTTTTGACTGGTGGCGATGCGAATAGTGGTCGGTTTCTTTTCCTCCTGCGCTGGAGGCGGCGCAACCGGCGTTGCCGCATGAGTCCGTTTTTCGCCTTTACGGCGGGCAATTTCCTGCTCTGCAGATTCGTAATTCATAATCACATTGCCGTCCAGGGTAAGCAACGGCGTGCCGGGCTGCTTAATGCGCTGCTTGCTGCCTTTTTGCAGATAACGCTCGCGCAGCTTTTGCGTATTCAAACGCAGCTTGACCAGTTCCATGTATATCAGATCAGGGTCTACACGGATATTTCCGTATTTCTCTGTGCGTAATTCGTAGGAAATTAATTTGGGCCCGTAATCCGGATGCTGGCGGATAATGTCGAAGATTTTGGTCTTTACTTCGATGGACAGATGTTTTTTCTCTACAGCGTCCTGTCCCTCAAAATAAACCTTCAGCCCTTCCATGCCCTTGCGCTGGATAATTTCTTTGTACTTGTAATACTGATGGGGAGAAACGCGCAGTTCTTTTAAGGCGTCCTTGACCTTCATGCCGGAGCCAATCAGACGGAACAGCTCCTCCTGCAATTTGTATTTGACTTCGCTGGACATCATCTTTTCCTTGATGGCCACGAAGGTAATATCATCGTTTTGCGGAGCGCCGCCGGTGAATTTTTTTATATCATCGTTGATACTGCGAACAAACTCGCCCACGTCCAGATGGGCGTTGCGGCGGATGGCGTCTAAAAAGCGCTCTTCGCGATAGAGCTCGCGCTGCGCGTTCATAGCTTCGGTAATACCGTCTGTGTACAATACCAGGATGTCATCCTCGCGCAAACGGATGGAATCAGTCTGGATAGTTTTAGCAAAGAGATTCAGGTCCGGTAACTGAATGCCCACGGGGAAGCCCGAAGGATTGAGGTAATAGGTCTGCTTACTCGATCCACGGTACAAAATCATCGGATTGTGACCGGCGCTGGCGTAGTGAATCATGCGGTCGCGGGAATCGAGAATGATATAGAACATGGTAACAAACATGCCGCGCTTCATATCGTCCGCCACAAAGCGGTTTACACGCGCCAACACATCGGCCGGATTTTTATTGCCGCGCGATTCCAAGCGGATAGCGGTGCGAATCATGGTCATAATCAACGAACCGGGCACGCCTTTGCCGGATACGTCGGCTACAATGATGCCCACCGTATCTTCATCCACCTCCACAAAATCAAATAAATCGCCGCCCACCTCTTTAGCCGCCTCATAATAGGAAGCGATTTCAAAACCTTCCACTTCCGGGAAATCGCTGGGTAGCAGCATCTGCTGAATTTCCTGAGCCACCTGCAACTCTTTTTGCAGCTTCTGCTGTTCCATTAATGTTACTTGTGCTTCACGAAATTTATTGGTCATTTCGTTGAAGGCCTGGGCAATTTCACCGATTTCGTCAGAGGCGTCGATATCGATTTCGTCCTGATCCACTTTACCGTGAATCACTTCGCGCACCCATTCGGCCAGGCTGTGAAAAGGCGTTAAGATGCGATGAATTAAAAAGAACAACGGGACATATCCTAAAACGAGGATCAAAAGAAGGATGAGAACCATCCTAAGCTTTTTGTGGAAGGTGATATCGTCAATGGTCGTTTGGTTGATCCAGACATGAACTTCGCCCACTTTGGTCAAACCGCCCAAGGTAATATCCGCTTCCAAATCAATAATTTTAGTCGTATCATTCAGCGCATATTCATAAACCAGGGCGTTTGAAATCGTATCGGCAATACTTGCCTGTTCTGGTATTTGGTATTCGCTAAACTCATAGGATTTGGACGGATTGCTCCAGGCTAATATGTTTTTATTGCTGTCCACAATAAAAACTTCGTCGATGTACTGTGCGTTGCTTGTCCTCAGAGAATAGGCATTTTCGAACAGGACGGCGCGATTTTCGTTAAGCACATCGTCAACCACATTAGCCGCCAGCGCCTGCCCGCCCGTTGCCGAAACGGTTAGCGCCGCCTGCCGCACATTCTGCCCGGCATTCCAGTAAATAGGCCCAAAAATAAAGAGAGCAATTGCCGTGAAAATAATAGTAGCGTAAATAGAGTATTTTGTTTTTAAATTCAGCGCATTCCACCATTGCGCTACAGCCGTCTCATGGCTGGCTTCACGGTACTTAGTTAGACGAAATTCATTACCGCGCTCGGTTACTGAATACTGCATATCATCCATCAGTTTGCGCATCATCAGGATGCCTAAACCGCCGCGTTTGCCAATATCCACATATTTAGCTAAATCCGGCGTATTGGCTTGGCGCGGATCGTAGCTTTTGCCCTGATCGATGATGATAATGGTCAGACTTAACCGGCGAATAATCGCCTTAAGCGTAATTTCGCCGTTTTTGATATCGCGGTAACCGTGACGGATTATGTTCGTACAGGCTTCATCCACCACTAATTTAAAGGAATTGATGAGTTTATCCTGAAACCGGTATTTTTTACCAATGTGCTCTATAAACTCCCGCACCTGAATAAGGTAACTCATCTGAGCCGGTATGGTTATCTCTTCTTTTTTTACATTTTTAAACATAAAATCACATCCGTGATTAAAAACTTATTTTCTGTTAAGTCGTTCCCGGGCTCCCTTAATCGCTTTCAGAACTTTTTTATTATAAGGATATTTCTTTAGAATTTCTTCCCAGGTGGCAATGGCCTGCTGATACCTTCCTTTAATAAAGAAATCCACGCCTTTCAGAAAACGACGCTCGCTGGCCGGATCCAGTTTTTCCTGTTTGCCGGTCGTCTCGATTTTAGATTTTTCGTAATACTGTCTGGCCAGCTTATTTTGTGGGTTGATCCTAAGGGCGTCTTCAAAAACTTTTGCCGCTTGGTCATACTGCCCGATTTCAAATAGTCCCAATCCCTTTTGAATATTTTCCTGCAACTTAATACGCTTGCTCAGCGTATCGATTTCTTTTTGAATTGCCTGATTGTCTCCGCCTAACAGACGGGCGTCGGCCAGCAAGCTCAACGCTTTGGCATAATTGCCCTGCTGAAACTCTTTACGTCCCTGATTAACAAGACGCTTAACTTCCTCAGCCATGCGCCGTTTGGTTGTGCTAATGGCGTTTTGAATGGTTTTATCATCCGGCGCACGTTCCAGAGCCAGATTAAATTCCATCAAAGCTTCGGTAAATTGATTTTTATCTAAATAGAGCCGTCCCTTTTCAAAATGGGTTTTCACAAATTTACGGTTGCTCTCGGCCCGTTCCTTATCGATGGCATTCTTGACGGCTAAACTGCGTTCCTGATCCATTTCCCGGTTTAGCATGACGTCGGAAGAATCCAGCATAATTTTAGCCCGGGTATTGAACGGGTCCTGACTGATTACCTGCTGATACTCGACCACAGCGTCTAAAAATTTACCTTGTTCAAAATATTTTTCGGCTGTCTGCAAATGGGTACTGACAAATTTCTGGCGATCCTTCTCGCGGATGGCCGAAATCAGCTTTTCTTCCGCCGCTTTGCGTTTGGCTAAAGAGATTTCCGACAATTGATCGCGGTTCAGGCCAAAATTAACCGACAGCGAAAAACGATGCAACGAAGGCAGCACGCCGCCATAAGGAGAATTACCAAAGGCGTAGTCAATCTGAAATATTTTGTACTTTACGCCTGCGCCAAAGGTAAGGCCGTGGCCGTCGTATCCTGCACGCAACATGCCTAAGTTACGAAATTCATACTCCGCTCCAAAATGAAAGCGCGTAGAACGTTTTTCCGAATAATCCACATCAAATAAAACATTCATGGCGCTGCCGCCGGCGCCGATATAAATTTTACGCATCAGGCCAAAGCGCACCGACAGCGGAAGTTCATCTAAAATATTACCCTCTTTCAACTGCGGCGTAAACAGATTGCGAATATTAAAGCCTACGGACCAATCGCGCAGGAAAAAGGACGAGAACATATCCGGACGATACATCAGACCCAGATCCATGCCCACGCCGTTGTCGTTAGGCCGTCCCTGATCCACCAAACCGCTAAATGCGCGGCGTACCACACGCACGGTGATACCCGGCGTAAAATTCCACGGCAACCGCTTGGCATACGAAAAATAAGCCTGATACTCATCCCAGGAGAAGGTACCCAACTCAAACTGTGAGGCGTCGCGCTGGATAATACCGCCGGTGCCGATGCGCCCCAGGCCAAAACCGAACGTACCCAGACTTAAGGTTGGATAGGCATAACCCAAAAAATCGTACAGCGTGCCTTCGAACAACGTGCTGTGAAAGAGCGTGACGCTCTGCTGGTATACATATTCCAAACCGGCGGGATTCCAGAACACTGCTGTCGGGTCATCGGCCAGCGCCGTAAAGGCCTGCCCCATGCCCATAGCCCGGCCTCCGTAACCCAGGCTTAAATTGCTCTCCGTGCCCCCTTCGGCCTGTTGCGACCAAACCTGACTATTTAACATTAGCGTCAGGAATATTGCCATACAAAAGCTGAAAAGCCTATTTATTTTTTTCATAGCCGACACTCACCTATTTAATGAAAGCAATTTTGGTAATATAGTTTTTAGCCGGTTTCCCGTTTGTGGGTTTTACATTCAGCACACACACATAAACGCCGTTCAATACGGTTTGTCCGCGTCCGTTGCGGCCGTCCCACTTAAACAGATTATCATATAATCCGGCAGAAAGCCCGGCGATACTCTTCTTCCAAACCAACTCGCCGACCAGCGTAAAAATGCGAATATCCACATCGGACGGATCATCCAGGCGAAATTTGATATTGGTCTGCTTATATGTTCGGCCAAACGGATTAGGATAATTTCCGAAAGCGTCTTTGGCGTCGCCAGAGATGATGGTCAGCGTACGGGATTCCATATTCTCACTTTCTTCGATTTTAGCGCCACTTTCGTCGATAATTTCCAGAGGATGCCCGGCGTCAAAATCGTAGGCGCGGACATTTTTAAGTACTGCGCGGAAGCCGCGGTTCAGAACATTATTCTGAAACTTTACCAACACAACAAACTGCGCATCCTGTGCGGCTGGCAAAAGCGCTTCCCGCGTAAAGTTCAACATCACCGGATTGGCCGTTGTATCGCTAAAACTGTAATCGATATAGCCTTCCACTTTAGCGCCGGATTGCTGTTTCTGCAGAAAGGCGCGGTATTCGCTGATATCCACTACGCTAACCGATTGCAGCATATCGCGCACAGCGCTGGAGCTGAGCAGCGTTTCCGCCGATGGCTGCGCCGAAGTCATGTAAAAGCCCACTTCAACTCCGTTTATATGTAAAGGATCATCATAATCTTTGTTGGAAACTTTAAAGGAGATGATCGGCACATTGGCTTCGGCCTTGGAAAATGTTGTATCGGTGACTATAGAATTATCCAGCGTAACCATAATCGATTTTTTACGCACACGCACCGGAAATACGACCACGCCGGAATCCGCTGCCACGGCGACCTTTTGACGGCTGTTTTTATCCAGGGGCAACTGCGTGAATTGCAGTTTCATATTGGCAGTCAGGTCTGTTTGCGGCGCTTTGACGATCCAGCTTAGCGTTTGCGTAGTATCGCTGAAAGCCTGTTCCCACTGGTATCCTTCTTTTAAGGTAAAGCCCTGTTTTTTAAGGGTGGAATCCAACATCAGGACGCCCTGTTCAATAAAGGGCGCCATAGGCAGCGTACTGCCGATGGGCTTATAATAGCCTGTTGTAACACTGAGTTCGATTTCCTGCCCGCGGGAAACCAAACCGGTGTTGGCCACGGCAAAGGGCTGTACGGAAAAATTGTGCATGGTAACTACCGTGTGCCGCTGAACAACAATTTCTTTTATTTTTTGGCTGTAAAGCGTCGAGCCGCTGTTTATATCACGCGCTAACAGTTCTGTGGTAATCTGTTCCAAACCTGAGCCTGAATACCCTTCGGCCACTTTCAGATTCCATACGGCCTGGCCGTTCTCATTCAGAGGCAGTTCGGTCGGCTGGGTAGTAGTAAACATAGGAGGCAGTATAATGCGTCCCGTGGCGTTGCCGACATTGCCCTTCAAATCGGCCTGCAAAGTCAGTACAAAAGTCTGTCCGGTGGAAAGCGTGTCCTGCGCGATAATAGTTACGCTTTTGATCTGCGCCGCGCCTTCGATAACGAACGACTTGTTTTCCTGCGCATTTTGCAACAAAGCCGGCTGACTGCTATTTTCATCCAACGGCGCTTGCCGGATTTGTACGGCCACTTCGTTAGATGGTAGCACAGTAGCCAATTCCACACCGTTCGGAGCTACTTTTACGCCCTCATTGGCGAATACTTCGGCAAAAGTTAAGGCTGCATTGGCCGGCAACGAAGCATTGGGCGCGGCGCTTTCCGTTACGCGCAGCCACCAGCTAAAAGGCGTTCCCACCGTAAAACTGCGCACGGAATCGGCCGGCGTTGCCGTGCCTTGCGCATCCACCAATTCAAAGCGATCGCCAAACTGAATAGCGGCCTGGCCCTGTCCGCTTACCGCAGCGGCATCCACTCTGTTTTTAACCTCGGCCTGTAAACGGAAAACCTGTCCCGCCGATAAGGTATCATCCATAGCGCCGGCGGGTTCCACCACTTTAAGGCTTAAATTTAACAGCGTACGCGGCACTAAATCGACGCTTAAACCGGCAGAAATAGTCTCCTTGCGCAAACCGCTGTTCTCGTCGATACCGCTGACAAACACGCGAATGGGATCGATTTCTTCACGCGCTTCCGCGGCGGCAACCACGCGCCAGCTCACCGTATCCTGATCCTGATACGCGCTTAAATCGATGCGTGTGCTGTCCGTCAGACTAAATCCGGTGGGCAGCTCAATACGCGCCGAACGGCCGCTATCGGCTATGGCCTGATTGAAGGTGAATTGTGTGCGAACGGTAAACGATTGCCCGGTAGAAAGCATCCCGTCCAGAGCGCCGGCCGGTTCGGCAATCGCCGGCGTTTGCACGGTAATCTGTCCGGCCGCCAGTGTGCGCGCTTCCACATCGTCCCGCTCTCGAACAAGCTGGGCCGGTTGCCCGGTGTTCACATCCAACGGAATTTGTTGGAATGCCACCCACAGCGTATCGAAAGGCTGAGCGCCGGTGATCTGATCCGCTGTTACCTGCCAATCCACATATTCGGTTTGCATGGTAAAGGAGCGCAGGCTGATGGTGTCGCCAGCCAGATGATAATTGGCCGGTAAATTCAATCTCAACTGACCTGCTCCAAAAGAAGCGCCGCCGCTGTTGTTGACAGTGGCCCGCACCGTAAATGTTTGTCCGCTGGAAACGACGGAATCGCGCGCTCCCGAGGGAGCGGAAATGACCGCCGTGAGTTGCAGTAAAGCCGGTCGCTGCGCTATGACTGTTTCCACATTATCAAGCGGTTGAGCAATGGAAATACGGCTGTGTGTTAAATCGAAAGCGGAATCGGCCAGCGCTTTATATTCAATTCCACCGGCCCCGCTTAAGGTAGTCTGCTGTAAATACTCTGCCGTTTGCCCGGCGGCTATATCATGCAGAACTACCGTACTAAGCAAATCGTTTTCTCTGAATAAACGCAAATAGGCGCTACGCACCGTATCGGCGCCCAGATTAGTTACAAACAACTTTAAATTAAACGGACGGCTGGTGTTTACATAAGGCGCGTTAGGAGCCTGAGCGTCGCGGTTTACCACCAGTGAATCTATGCGCAGCACCGCCGGAGAAATCACCGTAACCGTATCGTTTAGCAGTACCGCAGAACCTACATCGGTTAGCTGCGTGGTACGTAAATCGGAAAAAGAAACCTGCGGACCGGTCGTAATATCGCCAAGGGTTGCGTCATCGGTTACATTAAACAAATAGTCATAATTGCGGCTCTGACCGGCTAACAGCGTATCCGGAAACGCCGGCGCGCCGCTTACCAGCCACTGGTCGGCTACCGAAAGACCCGAAGCAATATGCACAAAATTGGTTTCCAGAGCGCGCACTACGGCGCCAGACGCGCCTCGGTTGGTCAGGCTTAAATGCACGGGAATCTGTTTCTGCCCCCGCCGTACACGCGCAGAGTCGATACTGACCCGGGCGATAGCCACATCGGCGGAAGCAATCACAGCCAAGTCCTGTGCGCTGGTTCCGTTAGAATGCACGTGCTGACCGTCGGGCAATTCGCCGACCGCTTGCCAGTAAAGATCATATTTGCCCGTGGCAATGTTTTCCGGTAAAGTCGTCTCAGCAAAGGTAACAAAGCTGGTGTCCAGTTTTCCGCTTTGAGCGTCCCGGCCGGTTAGGGTGTACCGTCCGGCAAGGTAAATATCACTCATACCCGCCCCTACAAAACGAATAAAAGTAGAATCGGGAATCAGTGTTAAATCGGCCGTACCGGAATCGGTGAATGCCGTACGGAAAGAAATTACCTGACGGGCTACCGCCGTATCCGGACTTAAAGAATGTTCCACATAATGCGCCTCGCCGCCGGAAGCCACCTGCATCTCGGCACGTGTGGTGGATTCGATGATATCGGCGCCGCCGTCCAAACTAATTTGGCCGTAAACATACATGGTTCCCGTGTAAAAATTCGGCGGAATATCAAACGTAAATGTTAGTTCATTGTTGTTCTGCTTTTGCAGTACGGTCAGCGTATCCGTACGCTGGTAATTATCCACCGTCAGCATTCCACCGTTTTGATCTTTAAAAATCAACTTCGTACCTACCTTATCGATGGATTTTGGACCAACGCTGTTGCTGACAAACATGGAAGCATGAATGCCGGTTTCGCCCCAGACCACATTTTCTTTATTAACCGTAATCTGCGTAATGGAAATCAGGCTGTCACCGTAAGCAAGCGTACCAACGTTTAATTGCTGATCAAATGTGGGATCGCCGGTAGAACTGCCGCGTAAAGTCAGCAGCAGGCGATACGTTCCCTGATCCATGCCGCTGAGATAGGTTTCTTTAAAAATTAGATTGGTTTGCTGGCTATTGGCGACAATCTGCAGCGCACTGGTATCGGACAGGTAAATCTGAAAATAAGCAGTGGTTAAATTATCGTTCCAGATTTCCAAATAACTGCGTGTTGTATCCACTTCTACCGTGGACTGGCCGTCGTTACGTAATGTTACGTCAAAAACTACGTTTTCATTACCGGCGGATTGTGACGGCGTAGTATTTACCCAATGCAAATCCGCCGGAGTCAGAATTTCGAAGCTGGCCGCGTTTGTGGAGTCGTCCTGAATCGATGCTTGCGACAGGGCGTCTTCTCCCTTCAGCATACCGCTGACTTGTACATTTCCGGCGTAGGTGCTTGTATTAATTTCGATGGCATAAATCAGCGTATCTAACTGTCCGCCGGCAATGGTAAAGGGCGTACTGCGGTTGATCAATACCGGATTAAAATCTATATCGGGGCTGCCCGGATTAAAAGAGATTGTTGCCGAATTAATCTGCGCTGCCGTTTCTCCGCTGTTGAAAATACGCATATAAACATGAGCATTCTGTTGAGTTTGATGTACCGTATCCGGCACCACCCACATACTTAAAATATCGAGCTGCGCCTTTTGCTGTACTGTCAGGCTTCCCGGCGTTTGCGCCGTATCCACCGTAAAGGAACTTCCGTCGTTGACATCTTCGTACCTGGTATGTCCTTCGGCGGCGTACCCTCCTGATAGCGCCGTATCGCTGACATCCACATTAAAAGTAAAACTAAGGTTTTTACCGGCCGGCAACAGCGCCGGCAAGGACGGACTAATATCGCGGTTGATATTAAAACGGGTATTTTGATTTTGACTGTTCAGTACCAGGTTAAGCTTTACGGAATCAATCTGCGCGTCTGCGCGATAGGTTCCTGCCGCGTTAGCGATAACGATAGCGCCGCTCAAATCCTGCTGCCCGGTGGAAGCGCTGTCCGGCTGCATGGTTACACTTTGAATGCTTATTTGCGGACGCTGCTGTACCGTCCAGGCGTCGTTGATGGTTGAGTCGCTGACCCAGTAAATCTTTCCGGTAATATCTTCCGATAAATGAACCCGCGCCGAGATGGTGTCCACACCGGTGAGCGCCGTTTCTTTAACGCTCAACGGAACGGTGTAAGTCTGCTCCAGATAGGCGTCCAGTGAGCCCAAGGCCGGCGAAATCGAACCAAATTCATAGGCGGAAGTATCGTTGTGCGAAAAGTGCAGTTGCAGTGAATCCAGCGTTACCGGGCTGTCGCTGTCGTTACGGACGCGTACCTTTACATTAGCCGTCTGCTGTCCCAAAGAAACCCTTTCATGGGAAGCGCTAACCGAAACGATACTGATCGCCGCCTGACCGCTGGAAATACGCCAGATTAGCGAATCGCTGTCTGCGGAAGAAGCGCTAACCGTCGAGTAAAGATCGCTGTAGTCCACCGTCGCTTTTAACGTATCTTTTCCGGTGGCCGAGTTGGCTTTGACATCCACATAGTCGGTTACGGTTGTATCGCCGCCGCCGGCTACGGTAAAGTTAAGCGCAGGATAACTGTGCACGTAAAGACCGATGCGTTCGTGCAGGGCCAGACCTGTAATCAGCGCCGGGGCCCCGCCGCTGTTGGCAATGCGTATTTGCACGGGAATGTTTTCCTGTGCCAGATCTACAACGCTGTCCGGAGCCGTAATGGAAGTTACGCTGATACTCGGCGGCGTAAATACATTCCATGAATCGGTAACAGTTGCGCCGTCGTCGGATACCGTGGAATCGATGCCGGTATTTACCCAATTGGAATCGCGGCCTACCGCCCGGGCGTCCAAAGTCTGCGCTCCGGTGGCGGCATCTGACGGCACAGTGAGACGCACCTCAAAGCGCTGACGGGCGCTGCCGGAAATGGTATAAGGCAGCGGCGGCGTAATGCTGCTATAGCTACCGTATGGAATCACCTGCACCGTATCGACAATCAGCGCCGCTTCGCCCGTATTGGAAATATATACGTTTAAAGTAGTATCCGCACTTTGCGTAATGTTCTCGGCAGCCGCTACTACCGAATCAATTACCAGTGTAGCCTGAGATTGAATGGTAAGATCGTTAGGCGCCGGCAGATTGTTGCTGTAATGGGAATGATTTTCCGTACCTTCCAGATGCAGTTCCACGCTATAAGAACCGGATGCGCCGCTGCCTTCGCCCGATTCAAAATACAACATAGTACTGCTGTTTCCCGGAATAAGCGTGGGGCCAATTAGTTTACGGCTAAAAGACGGATTGCCGGTGATTTCGAGGCGCGTTTTGCTGGTGTCGGCCAGCAAATCTGCCTCGCCGTCGTTACGCACCAGCGCCGTCGGGCTAACATTTTGCCCGGAGGAAATGCGTACAGGCTGGTTATCTGTCACAACCACCGCCACGGCCTGCTGCACCAGCCAACTATCGGTCGTGTCGGCCGCCAGATCGGAAACAACGCTTTGATCGTACAGGTTCGTAGCGTATGCGCTGGCATTAAGCGATTGCGTTCCGCTAACGGCGTCTGTGCGGACGCTGACGCTAAACATGAATGTATCGCGTTGTGCCGGCTGCAACGTCCGGCTAACGCTGCGGAACAGAGTGGAGGCTACATAGTTTTGTGCCTGTAAATTCAATCGCAGGCTATCCACGCGTATATCATAATGGCCGCTGTTTTCTACGCGTACCTGCACCGGAATGCTGTCTTGTCCGGTACTTACAGAATCATACATCCCTGTAACCGAAAGCACCGTAACCGCTCCCGGCTGAATGACGCGCCAAGAATCATAAATACCCGGTTTCGATTCCTGATAATTCAGCTCGCTGTTTTGATCCTGAAAGGCAATCTGGACGCGGAATGTATCCAGCCCTGTGGGCGCATCGGCCGCCACTTTTATTTTATAGAACAGCGTGTCTGCCAAACCGCCGAGCAATTCATAGGGAAACGTTTGAACAGGCGTAAGCGTATAAGATGAATTGTATGAAATGCTTACGCTGTCTGCGCTAACAATGACGGCGGTGGCCTCTCCGGCATTGTTCAGCGCTATCTTCAAAGTATCGCCTTCCTCGCCGCGGGCGACAACAGTATCTGTTAAAGTAACAGAACTGATTTCCAGATTGGCAATACGCTGCACCGTTAGGCTATCGCCGCCGGATGCCGTGTACAACGTGTCGTAAGTGAGGCTGCCGTTTTCCGTTCCTTGCAAATACAAGGTTCCGGCATATTTACTGCCTGCGCTTAGTTGCACATTCTGAGCGCTAAAACGCAGACGCGTCGTATCATTCGGCCCGATGGTCTGATTCCCGTCAAGGTTGAAGGTCTGGCTGCCAAATACCAGCCTCGTGGAATCCTGATTTAATAAAAAATCATAAGCGCCGTCGTTTTGTACATCCATAGTAAACGCGGTGTTCTGATTTTCGGAAACGGTCTTTGGAGCAAAATCACGGTAAGTCAGCTGTATGCCGGCCGTTACGGCAAACTGATCCGTTTGCGCGGCATGGGTATCAAAAATCTGTGTACCGGTAGCAGTGATGGTAGCATATATTGTACCATCCACGGTAATGTTGCCTAAGGCGGCATTTTGCGGTACATCGACTGAAAAATAGAAATCGGCCTGATCGCCGGGTTGAATTTGCGTAGGATTAGAAGCATACGGATGAAGAACGAACCCTTCATCGGGATCGAAGGTCAATTCCGCCTGGTCGATAGACATCAATTTAGTAGAACCGTTGGTTGCACGCATCAGAATACGGCTAAGCGTTTCGCCGCGGCGCGCGGCTTTTTCCGCCGGATCCTGGATATCAATATAATCTATTTGCAGCGGCTCAATGGAAAGCTCACCGGCGTCTGTAGTCAAAACACCATTTAGATTAATATCGTCGCCTGTTCCGGCAAACTGCACTTGTGGCGTGTAATTGCCGGCGGTAAAGCTGGTATCGATGATGGCCGATTGAAAACGCATGGTGATATTCGTATTTCCGCCGCTTAATACGGCCGGCGAATCCACTACGGCGCTGACCGTATCTATTTCATCGGTAAAAGAAAAAATAGTATTGCTCATATCTAAATTCACATCGGCCGTTCCCGGATTAGAAACATGTATACGGAAGACTACCGTATCGCCCGGATTGGCTACTTTAGGTTTGAGCGAATTAGCCACATAAGTAATGCCGTAAACTTTGAAATAGGCCGTATCCGCCAAACCGCTGACATAAGCTTTGGCTATAGAAGAATCGGCGTCCAGAGGAGTAATATATACACTGCCGGCCTGCCCGCTCTCATTACTTAAATCGGTATGATTAGAAAACCTGTTAACCGGTTCAAAAGTAACCGTTGCGCCTTGAACCGGATTGCCATACTGATCCTGAACCGTAGCCTGCAAGGGCTGATTGCCGCCGGCAATGGCCGTGCTGTTATTCCCGGAGGTGGCCGAAATACTAACGACAGCTCCGGTAGCGGCCTGGGCTGTAAAATGCCTGATGGTTAAAGAACCGCTACTCACATTAAGCGTATCACCGCCGGCCTGTGTACGCAAAGTCCAGGCAGTGGCAGCTAAACCATTTGTATTTGTATAAGAGGAGTCATTCGGCGCGCTGACACTGCCATCAGAAGTTGGCAGCCAGCGAATGCCGATATTATTTAAAGGATTTTTGTACGCATCAATTACACGTACTTTAACGCTGTCGTTAAGGGTTTGTCCCACGGTACCACTCTGATTATTTCCGGCATAAATGATAATACTATCGGGGGCGTCTGGCACAGCGGTGGAAGTAAATGTAATGGGATTGTTGCGCAAAGCGCTGTTGTGTGCACATACGCGATACGTACCGGCTTTGCTGCCTAAGGTGAATTCGGTTTGGGCGTATCCGTCGGCGTCGGTCAGGGTGGAAACCGTGTGTATGACATAGTCGCCGCCGCCTTCGGGGTGGGCGGTGATTGAATCGATGCTAAAGGTAATACTGGTTCCCTCAACCGGGTTACCCAGGCTGTCTACCACACGCACCACAAAGGGCATTAATAATTTTTGTGCTACCGTATCCTGCTGACCACTTCCACTGACATAGGCCATGCTATCAGCCGTGGAACTGAGGGCCCGGGCATAGAACATGAGTGTTTGCGGAATATCGGGCACGGTTGCCTGCGAAGAATCTAAACCGGTTGTGCTTTTCAAGCGCCAGCGGCTGCGCGAAATCCCCTGAGTATCCGTCTGGTCGGCTGTCGGCGAAACCTGGCCGCCGGTATTGGTAGACCAGTTGACGGTTACGTTTGGCACTACATTGCCATATAAATCGGTTACACGGACACTGAGCGAATCATTTACATAATGATTTACCTGAGCCGAAACCGTGTCTACCGGGCTTTTGGTAGCAATGGCTGCGCTTCCCGGTAAAACTTCGATGATACCGGAATAATCGCTTAAGGTACCGGAAATGATTTTAAACTGCGCTTTATTTACGATGCGAAAATAGAAACGATTTTGATTCGTATCGCTGACGGCATTCTTGAAAAACCCGATACTATCGCCCACAACCGACCAACGGACAGGCTGCAATCCCAGATAATTGCCGTTTACGTCATAGCCTGCGGCATAAACGTCCAATGAATCTCCGGCTGTATCTGTGTAGGTCTGCAACTCGGCGCCGTCGGCCACAGCTTCCGTCTGGATACGTAATTCAGCCAGAGCGCCGGCATTGGCGGTAATGGTTCCTGTCTGGTCGTTTGACCAGCCCTGAGTATTTGATGTATAAACATAGCCGCTGCCTGCCTGAAGCGGCTGCAAAACAGTGTAGTAAGTGTTCAAACTATCGCCCAAACCGCTTAATGTACCGGAGAGATGCCAATCAACATTCACATTATCGGTAAAATTATTATCGCTGTCATAGCCAGCGGCGTATAAATCGATGGCTGTACCGGAAGTGATGGTAGAGTCGCCCACTTCCTTACCGGCCCCGTTCGGTGCGGTGCGAATTAGTACACTAACCGTGGCGCCGGCATTAACGGTGATCAATCCGCTTTCGTCGCTGATGGCGCTGTTAGCAGTGGCTGTAGCTTTGATGGTTCCGCTGCCGCTGCTTACCGCGTCAAAATAGACACTGTCTGTGGGGTTCGCCGGTGATATTTGATCTATGGCTCCAGTGCTATCCCAGTTAGCCGTTGTCCGGCCAAGATAATTTCCATCGGCGTCATATCCGATGGAATATAGAATTAAATGCTGATCGGCTGTTATGGTTGTATCTCCCAAAACATGTCCGCCGTCCAGTGTATTTGTTTGGATACGCAAAGTAGCCAGCGCGCCGGTCGATACCGTGATGTTTCCGGTACTATCCGCCGTGACCAATGGGTCCGAGTAGGTTGCTACTATTTGACCACTTCCGGGCGACGACGGATCAAATTTAAATTTCGAACCGGTAGCGTTCACCGATTCCAGGGTTCCGGTACTGCTCCAGGCTACGGTAGTATCGGAAATATAATTAGCATACTGATCGTATCCTGCTGCATAAAAATATTGTATATCATCGGTAGTTAACGAAAGGCTGCCAACTTCACCGCCTTTGTTGCCGGCTTCTGAACGGATGAGTACATAATTTAAAGCACCATGTTGCACCGTAATTAAACCGCTCTCGCCGTTAACGCTGCTGTTGCCCGATTGCTCCGCGCGAGCCGTAAAACTGCCCGCCGTGGTGTCCGTTACCACAACCGACACCGTGCTGTCGCTGACAAAGCTGACCGTGCTGCCCACATTGAACCAGGCTGTGGCGCTGCCCGGTGTGCTTAAATTGATGACGTCGCTGTTTACCACCCCGTTACCGTACTGGTCGCGCGCTGTGATTATATAACTGATGCCCGTGCCTGCCGTAACCGTCTGGGCTGCCGACGGCGTAAAGCTGTAATAGGAAACCTGATCCGCTTTTAACGGTAAGGCTATCGTATCCAAAACGCTGCCCGAGCTTACTTCGATACTGTCTGTCCCGTAAGACAGTACATTGCTGGCTGTATACAAGGCTTCGGCAAGACCTCCCGTATCCGTTACATCCGTGGCGCTGACCGATGTACCAAATAATCCGTTGCCGTGAATGCGGCGAAACGTTACCGTGGAAGACGACACCGCATTACCGTAAACATCTAATAATTTTACCTGCTGATTACGTTCCGTGCCGACTACAATGCTGTCCTGACTGGAAACAATAGTGAAGTGATCGGCCGCCGCTGCGTTTACCGTAATTAAACCGCTCTCGCCGTTAACGCTGCTGTTGCCCGATTGCTCCGCGC
>CAZIBE010000008.1:27842-68175 GCA_964536685.1 uncultured Calditrichaceae bacterium
CCGTGCCTGCCGTAACCGTCTGGGCTGCCGACGGCGTAAAGCTGTAATAGGAAACTGCGCCGCCTGTAACTTGTACCGTATTAGTGCTGCCGGTGGCGGCCGCCCTGGCGCTGGAATCCAGAACCGCATCAAAGCTGCTGTTGTAAACATTGCCGGAAGACAGAGTTGTGGGCATGGTCTGCCCAAACATAACATTCAGTGAATCGATAACGTCAAAGTCGGAAGTTTGAACGATCAGTGAGTCCGTATTTGTATCGTAATACCAGGTAGCATAGCCAATATCCGTAGGTTTACTTTGACTATTTTGAATATAAGCGGAATTGCCGTTAATGGTAATTCCGGTTACTGCCGGTACGGCCGCAAAAGGATTGCTAATAGCAAAACGGTCTGCTTTACCCAATCCAACCGGGCCGCCTGGGCTTATGCCATCTATTTTGTAATTAAAGGCCGTATATTCGCCGGCCTGAGCTTGCGTGGGCAGGATGGAAGCCGCAGCGGTTCCGTCGTTATGTTTATTATGAAATAAAACAGCCTGGTAAGGACTTAACGGGCCCAGCCCCGTACCGCGGCCATAATAGTAGCAAATCCCGTCTGTTGCAGAGCCTTCAATCCCAATAGTAGCCCCGCCGCCGCTGTTGTAGAAGCCGTCCATTTTGTTATATTGGAATTTAATCAAATTATTGTTTTCATAAAGCACTAATTCAAAAATAAGAATATCCGGATTAACGCCGGAGTACACTTCCCACTGAACGACTACCTTGCGGTTGGGCGCTGTGCCCACAGTATTATAATAGATACCGCCGTCACCAAAAGAGCTGCTTTCTAATGTATCCCAGTAAACGGCAATCATCGAGTCGGGTCCATTAGCCGAAGGAATTGTATCGTTGGCTGCTGTGTTCCCTGTAGGTTTTTTTAAACTCACCCAGCCGGCCGAAGAGATGAAGATAGAGTCGTGGGTAACCCCGTAAAACGAAAAATTAAAGGGGAGCGCCTGTCCGGAGACCGCTGTTGTCATATCAAATCCAGGACCGATGATTCTGGTATCCGAAGTCTTGATATCGATCCACTCATAATTTATGTTTAATGTTCCTTTGGAATCCGTCCACATATATCCAAAGGTATCATTACCGCCCTGATTTGCCCAAGCGAAAAGCGGCAATATAAATACGAGCAGGATTACAGATAAACTTCGCTTTATCATGGTAATCTATCCTATATATAAAATTATTGTCCGGTCTCAGATAAAAAAGTTTGTTCGCCCAACTGCCGCCCTTTTATCGGATTGGCGCCGTCATTCGTCAGCACAAAAACAGATATTTTACCCTGTACTGCAGCAGTCGTAAAATCGGACACGGAAAACGATAGCTGCCGGCCGGCCGCTAAAGCCTGTGCATTAAAACGCAAAATCAAATCGCCTTTTTGCAGCGACCAGTGCACTGCTTGTTCTCCCGCTGGCCGCTCTGAGGATTCTTTAAGCCAGAATTCCTTGCCGTCCACACGACAATGTGTTAGCACCAATTGAGCGGCATGATTGTTAAAGGAAAGAACCAGTCCTTGCTGAATCGCCGTTGGCAAACGAAACTCAACCGTAACAATTGTACTATTCTGAGATGCGGGTGTCATTTGCCGGTGCACGCTCAACGGCATATTTTGCGCAAATAGCATGTTAATGCCCAAAAGCAGTAAAAGCGCTATTGAAGTTTTAATTTTATTCATTCTTCAACCTCTGGATTTCGGTTAAATAGAAACCCCGCCGAATAGCCTTTTAGCGGGGATTAAAGAGTTTATTTGTTGATTTCTGTTACATTTTAAGCTATTTCCCCCGAAGATTCAACTTATTAACAAGTTATATTTATTTGCTTTGAATGAAATTTGAAGAAGTCTGATAGAATCATGGTGACCCATCGCACACAATTATCCCGCAATTCACACAAATCAGTGATATTTTAGCATCCCGGGATTATGTTCAATTTCATCCAAAAACGCAAAAACGATTTCCGGGTCAAACTGTTTTCCTGATTGCTGACGTAAAACTTCTTTTGCAAAATTGGAAGTTAAGGCTTTACGATAGGGTCTGTCTGATGTCATGGCGTCGAAAGCATTACAAACGGAAAGAATTTTGGTACCGATGGCCAAATCCTTTTGTCCGATGTTATGGGGAAACCCTTTACCGTTGAAAAACTCATGATGGTGTAATGCCATGTCCACAATTATGGGATTAAATCCGGCTGATTTAAGAATTTTAGAACCCTCCAACGTATGCTCTAAAATTTTCTTTTTCGCCGGTTCATTGGGGTCTAAAAATCGCTCCGGATTAAACAGATATTTATCGTGAACAACCACTTTGCCGATATCGTGCAGCAAGGCGCCATAGCTGAAATTGTTGATCTCTTTGGCCGAAAGGCCCAAACGCCGTGAAAGCAGATTAACAAAATTAGCGGTGCGCACATTATGGCCGCGGGCGTATTTGTAGCGGCTTTCCAGAGAATGCAGCATAGCACGCATGGTTTTAGAGTAAAATTCCTTGTAATCGTTGGCCATTTGCGTTTGTTCCAAAACAAAAGCGGCCTGATTGGCTACTATGGAAATTAAATTGATATCTTCTTTGGTAAAATCTGCTCCACTGACCTTTTTACCGATGATCAGCACGCCGATTAAACCTTCTTTATGAAAGATGGGACAAATCAAATCGTCATTAAAATGATCAATGATTTTTATCTCATCAGGGAATAAATATTCACGCGGGATTTGGTTGATCAGCATGGGCTCTTGCGTGGCATTTATCATTTCCACCAGATTGCTATCCAGATAGATGCGCATTTTTTGTTCCTGCTGACCGCGCAGCCCTTTTTGTACGAAGATGCTCAGATAATTTTGCTCCTTCGATTCCTGAATCATCACGACGGCATACGAGCTGCCAATCTGACCAATTGCCGTCAGGATAAAAGACATTAAAACTTCCTGAGTGTCTTTGCGCATCTTCATCTGATCGCTCAGATTAAGTATATTTTGTATTTCGATGTCGCGGCGGCGTACATTTTTATGGAGAATTTCCGATTGCTGGCGGCTAACCTTGAGTTCCTTTTCCAGATTGCGCGTGCGTTTTTTTAAGTAGAGCTGCTCCTGCTCCAACTGCTTGCTCCGTTTTTCCAAATCTTCTACAGCCGAGAGCAGCCAGTAGGAACCGCCGCCCACAATAAAAAACAACAGCCCCTGGGCCGAAAAATTAATACCCGGTTGAGGAATATAACCGGTTAATCCGAAAACGATGTTGGCGCTCAAAAAAGACACACCAAACACCGAAAGCAAGATGAGTCGCTCTTTTTTTCCGAACAGCAGCAGGCTGCTTAATAATAGAAGTGTGGGTAAAACCAGAAATATAGGCTGCGTGGCAGCAGCCGGATAAATCATCAGCCAAAACAAAGGCGCCGCTATGATGTTTAATGCCAGGGCTACATTGCTGCGAAAGGCGCTGCCTGAGTATATAAATCCCCAAAAGAGCGAGATAAAGGCCGATACCATCATGGCGACCAGCAATAGTTTAAATGGCGCGGTATGTTGTTGATACAGATTTAGCAGCAGTAATATGGTAATAGTGAACGTACTAAAAATCCAAATATATAAATATAACCGGGAGCGATTACTCCGCATGTCATTAATCAAACTGAGCATGAATGCTCCTGTATGTTATTGCTGCTCTTTTACACAAGAATAAATATTCTACAGGCTTTTCGCTGTCACCGGGTATTTACTTACCGTGTTTAGCGTAAAATAGCCCGCAACAGGATTAAAAATTCCTTACCGTCGTTCTCCACTAATTTTTTATTTTTGAGCGCTTTTTCAAACGAAGGATTAATCTCTAAAGCTTTATCAAATTCGCTGAGCGCTTGCAAAAATAAATTGCGGCACTGGATCAAATGAACAATTCCAAGATTATTCCACAAATCGGCATATTCAGGATGTTCATCGATAGCGCGTAATAATTGCCGCTCAAATTTGCCAATGATTTCGTTATTGAGTCCCCGGCCGCCATACATGAATTTCAGATAAAAATCGATACCAATCAGGTCGAGCACCTCTCCAGGGAAAACACGCTCGCGGTTGTTTCGCAAAATTTCAACCGCTGTGTTTAACTCCGACTGCTCAATCGCACTACTCACTTTGGGATAGATATCATTAAAATACTTCAGTTCATTTTCTTTGAGTTTCTGCAATTGTTGTGTCGCCCGCCCCAAACGAATTGACGGGGGCGGCAGCATGGAATCGCTTTTATTTAAAATGATACTTTCCAGATAGACGATGGCCAAATGATACTGCGCCTTAAGATAATTTGGATTAATGCGCAGCGCTTCCTGAAAATTCTTTAATGCTTTATAGTGCTGCTTTTCATCCAGATAGGCCAGGCCCAGATTGTAATAAATATCCGCGTATGGTTGGCTTTTTTCCAGAGCCTGCTGTAAATAGTGAATGGCCTTATTTGTTTTTCCTAAGCGGATGTATGCCAGGCCGAGATTATTGAGGGCGGCCGCCGAATCGGGATCAATGGACAGGGCGGTTTCAAACTGTTCAATAGCGTCTGATATTAAATTATTGTGCAAAAATATCAGACCCAGTTTTACATTAGACGGAGCATGGCGCAACTTTTTTACTTTTTCGGCTATCTGGAAGATCAGGTCAATCTCATCGATGGTCTCCTGATGCAATTCGGATACAATTCTGCGGATGCGCTGCTCCATGGACTGCTCGTCGCTGGCTTTGCGTCGTTCAAACTCGATCTTTTGCATGGTAATCAACCGACCCTCTTCGAACACCTCGCAACGGGCTACTCCTTTGCCAAAATTGCTGGCGGTTTGGATATGAAATTTTCGCCCGCCAATACTCAGATTGTCATTATATCCGATATCGGGCATATGAGAACTCTCCTATCAGTGTTTGTATTAGTTATTAAAAATTGTTCTGGTTCTGCCGGTTTTTTCTGCTTTAAACCACACATTTCCGGCTTTTAAATTTTTGCAATCCCGTGAATAAAAATCCGTTCAATCAATACCGAAACTCCGGTATATTGTTTGTCTATATTACAACACAGATGACATTAAGGCAACTGATCTACTGCATTTTTTTACATGTCGCCGAATACAAGGTAAACCTGTTACGACCCTGCGTTTTGGAGTTGTACAACGCTTTATCGGCTTTTTTTACCAAATCATCAAAATTATCGGCATCCACGGGAAAAGTAGCTCCGCCCAAACTAATGGTCAGGCTATTTCCGGGCTGTACTTCTTGTTTGTAAAAAGACGCTTGGTCCACATTTTCCCGGATACGCTCCGCCAGAATATGAATAGAATCTTTTCCCATACCAGGCAGAATAATGGCAAACTCCTCGCCGCCATAGCGGTTTACAATGTCATCTTCGCGTACAGTGCTTTTTAAGATTGCTCCTACCATTTCAAGGGCTTCGTCACCGGCGCGATGTCCCAAGGCGTCGTTGTAATTCTTAAAATTATCAATATCCAGCATAATCATTGAAACCACCGTCTTGTTACGCCGCGAACGCTGTATTTCTTCTTTAAGACGGCTTTCGAAATAGCGGTAATTATTCAATTTGGTCATAGCGTCCGTAAAGGACATCTTTTTAACGTGTTCGTACATCTGGGCGTTGCTGATAGAAATGGAAATAATGTTCTGCAAAATATTGAACATGCGTAAGTCCGATTTGTCAAACGGCGTATTGTCCAGCTTTACACCGCAGCCTAACAAGCCATGAAAGCGCTGGGAATAAAATACGGGCGCCAGCATTTCTATGTGACTGTCCAGCATTTTCCGCGCAAGCGGCTCCAGCTCCGGCTCTACCAGCAGGTCGCTAACCAGTACGGGTTGAGCCACCTCACTGAAGTAGCGAATAATCGGATGGTCAAATTCCAACTCTACTTCTATGGATTCTTTACCAAAACCTTTGGTAAATATCTTTCCGTAACTGCCGCTTAAGGGTTGATCTAACACGGCAAAAGTACGCATACAGCCAATTTGTCCTATCAAGATCAACAAAGCGGCATTGAGCAGTCGTTCCAAATCGAGCGTTGAATACAACTCATTACTGATCTCCAGTAAATTATTCAACTCGTAAACACGCTTTCGCAGTGAACGCTCGCTTTCGTCCAATTGCCGTTGGGTGCGGCCTAATTCGGATTCTAAGTCATTTATTCTTTCTACCAATTGTTCGGGCTGCTTTCGGCTCTCGCTTATACGCTGCACTAACTCAACAGATGAGCGGAGAACCTCCAACGGTTCATCTATTTTTGAATTGACACTCTTATCGAGCATTAAATAATCATACTGCCCTAAAAGATTAAAGGCCAGCAAACGCCGGTACTGGCCCAGGCCGATCTCTTTTTCCAGCTTTTGCTTAATCTGTGCCGGAATTTGCGTTAGCGCTTCGCCGCTGCTATTGATAAGAAATTCAATCTGAATCGTGGAAGCGATTTCGGTAGAAGAATGCTCCAGCAGGCTGTGCCAGCTTTTGCCGTTCCGGTGGCTATGGTACCAGATATCAAGTTGCCCCTTAAACGGCCCAAACAGCTCCCTAAGCGTCCGGGATACCAGCATATGAAAGTCATCACGGGACATTTTTTCCTGCAAGACTAACGGTACTTTTTGCGGCAGCGCGTTAACCTTTTGCAACGACGCCAGCAAAGCGTTTTTCTTTGAAACATATGGCCAAAATTTCAGGCGTTTCAACCGCAAATATTGGTTTCCCTGTAGATTTATTACTTATTTTAAAATCGATAATAATTTACAGACAACTCCGGTAACAATAGTATATAAGTATAAGCGAAACTTTGTATATATACTGTGATTTGTATCTAAAAACCAAAATTCAGGCCAATTAGTTACCCGTTAAGCAGTCTGCGCAATGTTTTAACATCGATTTGCAAAACTCGTGCTGTCTTCTTTTTGTTGTAATCGTTCAATTTATAAATATATTTAACATATTCCGTTTTGGCCTGCTCTAAAGGAAGGACCTGATCGGCAATCTGCATCAGGTGCGAGACGGGATTATTAAAAAATTGTGTTGGCAGGTGACGCAGTTCAATGTGTTGCGGTTGCTCCAAAATGATGGTCTTGATGATATTTTGCAGTTCCCGGATATTGCCCGGCCAGGCATAGGTTTTCAGCACTTCGTACACAGCCGTACTGGTAACAGGCAACGGCAGCTTAGCAGCTTGTGCTTCTTTATTTAAAAAATAATCATAAAAAGCCGGGATTTCTTCCGGACGTTCACGTAAAGGAGGGATATAAATTTCGAAGGTATTTAGGCGGTAGTACAAATCCTGCCGAAAACGCTTGGTCTGAACTTCCTGTGCAATATTCTTGTTTGTAGCGGCAATAATGCGCGCCTTTACCGCTTCCGGCTTTGTACTGCCTAAGGGATAGTACTCTTTTTCGTCGAGTACCTTAAGAAGTTTGGCTTGCAGATGGGAAGGAATTTCTCCAATTTCATCTAATAAGATAGTCCCGTCAGCGGTGGCCTTAAACTTACCCTCGGTATCTTTTTGGGCGCCCGTAAAAGCCCCCTTTTTGTAGCCGAACAGCTCTGCTTCCAGTAAATATTCCGGAATAGCCGCGCAATTGATATGCATGAAAGGCGCATCGCGCCGTGTGGAATGCGTATGAATGTAACGGGCTAAAGCTGTTTTGCCGGTGCCTGTTTCTCCGGTCATTAAAACATACACATCTGTGTTCATTATTAAATCGGCTTTTTTAACAAGCGATTTCAAGATATGTCCGGGCGCTAAAAAGGGTTCTTCTTTAGATAAGTTTTTTTTAAACAACTTCCCGCAGATAAATTGGATGTGCATCTTGATCAGGTAGGGCGGAGTATCCTTAGGGATAAAAATGAAACGCAAAGGCAACTGTTTCCAGAGACCCTCTGATTTTTTGTCGGGAATCAGACCGACGACAAAGGCCTCTTTGTTTTTCACGCTCAATACATCGTATAAAACATCGCCCGGGAGCAATTCCGGCGATTCAAGATTAACGAGCACAGCCAGATACTTTTGACTTTGCGCTCTTTTGCGAAAAGAGTCCAAATCACTGGTTTGATGAAACTGGCATTGTTTGCGGAAAACTGCAAGGTAGGCAGCGGCACGCTCTGTGTCCGGTTCAAAAATCAACAAATCCATGAGTGGTCTTTTTATTATTTTGACGTATGAATTTCGATAGGGACGCTCTTTTTAAGTTCTTCGATAACCTTTTTATATTTTTTTTCCATTTTATGATTCAAGGCCATTTGTTCAATTTGCTGCCAGTCGTTTTCCAGTGTTAATTTGCGCTTTTCCTGCTTACTGTTTAAACGGACAATATGATAGCCAAAATCGGTTTTAAAGGGTTCGCTGATCTCGCCCGCTTTTAATTTGCTAATCACTTCCTTAAACTGTGGAATAACCAGTTTGTCCATTTCAAAAACGCCGAGATGCCCCTTATCCTTGGTGACATTTTCATCGTCAGAATATTTCAGAGCCATTTCGCCAAAATCCGCCCCGTTTAAAATTTTCTGGCGAATTTCTTTTAATTTTTCAACCACGCGTTGTTCATCCTCGGCGGTAGGCGCAACACGGATTAGAATATGGCGGGTATGGATACGCTCGCCGCGGCGTTCGATCATCTGGATGATATGGTAGCCGAACTGCGTCTGAACGATGCCGGAAATTTCACCGTCTTTCAGTTTATAAGCGGCATTTTCAAATTCCGGCACAAAGTCGCCGCGTTTAATCATCCCTAAATCGCCGCCGCGTTTAGCCGACGCCGGATCATCTGAATACTCGCTGGCTAACTTGGCAAAATCAGCGCCGTCCTTTAATTGTTTCAGGATTTTCTCAGCCTTTTCGTAAGCCGCTTTAGTAGCAGATTCCGATGGTTTGACCTGCATCAGAATATGGCTGATATCCACACTTTCTTCCTGTACGGGCAAACTGTCTTTATAGGTTTTATAGAACTCCTCTACCTCACGGCGGGATACTTTAGTGCCGCGTAACATGGTCGCCTTAACCTGTTCCACCATCATTTGCTCTTTGGCAACCTTGCGGATATCCTTGCGAATTTTCTTCATGGGATTGCCAAAGGCTTTTTCCAGCTTGTCTTCCGAACCGACCTGATTTACCATATAGCGGATGCGTTGTTCTACCTGTTGGTCTAATATCTGGTCGTCTACTTGTACCGTATCTTCCTGTGCTTTAGTAAGCAACAGCTTTTGTTCGACTAAACGGTTCAGCATTTCTGCACGCAGTTGATTTAGTAATTGCGGATTCTGACGGAGGTCGATGCGATTTTGCAACGCATAATTTTGCACATATTGTTCAATTTCGGAATGCAGGATGATTTCCTTCCCGACAACAGCAGCAATACCATCAACCAATTGCTGGCTGAAAGCGGAATGCGTCAGAGCGCCTAAAAAAATGAACAATATCAGAATTTTCTTCATAGATTCCTACTCTTCTATCTTACTGAGATATGTTTGTATCTGTACTTTTTCTTTGGCCAGTTTTATTATATGTTCTTTTTCTACTTCGCGCTTTTCCCGTTTCAGGCGCAGAATGATTTCGTCCTGAACCAAATCCAGTTCCCGATAGCTCCCCTTGCTTTGGCGATCCAGCAGCTGAAAAAAATGGTAGCCATCCACACTTTTAATCGGCCGGGAAATAGCGCCGGTTTTTATCCGTTTAATTTCCCTCTGATAGCGCGTATCCAGAGAGGCCAGCGGGATATAGCCTAAATCGCCATTAGGCCGTACGCTATTGGATTTTTTATCAAAATAATATTTTTTAATGATATCCAACAGATTTTCGCTGTTACGGATTTCTTTAAATATGGCTTTATCTTTTTGCTCCATAAACAGATGAACCACCCGTACTTCTTCTTTATCGCGCATAAATTCGTCTTTATGATCCCGGTAATAATTCTCGATTTCGCGGTGCGAGATTTTAAAATCGCGATTTAGCTTTTGAGCCAGGTACTTTTCGACTATCAGGGCTTTTCTGTATTCCTGGACAAAAAAGCGCTCCCGTTCATCCAGCGTCAATCCTTCGGTTTGGGCTGCCTGGTACAAAGCCTCGGAATTGACCCAACGCGTTAACACCTGTTTTTTTAAATTAAGGGCAACGTCTTTATCAAGATCGCCGGGTACGCTGTTTTGCAACTGGCTTTTAAGAAGATAATGATCATTTACCTGCGCCACCATATCTTCCGGTAATTTAGTGCGTTGTTGACAAGCCCCCAGCCACAGAGTAAAAAAAGTTGCGATCCCTAACAGACCGCAACTTTTAAACCATTTACTGAAATTCATCAAACGCTTTCCAATGCTTTTTGATTGATTTTTACCTGATATTTCTCACGCAGTTCTTTTTCCCACTTATCGCGTAAACTTTTAATCATCGTATTGCGGGCGCGTGTTTTAGCCTGCTGATAGGATTTTTCGAAACTGCGCACGGTTTTCGGTTTTTTCTTTCCGGTTTTCAGAACAATCCAACCGTTACGGTATTTAACCGGACCGGCCACTTTATTTTCGCCCACTTCAAAGGCTTTTTTGGAAACCGCGCCGCGCCGGTTTTCCGCACGATAGCCGATATAGCCTTTTTTCGTTTTGGTCATGGCGTCTTCGCTGTATTTAACGGCTAACTTTTCAAAATTCCGGCCGGCTCTTGCCAGACGCGCTACCTTATCGGCCTTCTTCTTGTCTTTTAAATAGATTTCCCAAATTTCAATCTGCGCCGGCTGAGTGAATTCATTAGCATGTTCATCGTAATATTTACGGATATCTTCCTCGCTGGGATTGGCTTTATCGGTCACGCCTTTGTGGTAAGCCATCACGCCCAGCTGGCGACGTTTGGCCTGCTCCAGCCTGCTTTTAACTTGCGGGTCTTTATCGACACCCATCTGGCGCGCTTCATAAATTATGATATCCTGAAAGGCCACGTTATCTGCTTCGCGTTTCAACTGATCAGCGCTGCCTAAGGCGCGTAACAAATAATTAAAACGCTTGCCGTAATAGAATAAAAACAAGTCGTTTAAAGTTACTTTCCCTTCATCCCATTCGGCCAGAACGATAGCTTTATCTTCATCGGAAAAAGCATCCGGCGTAATATCGCCGCCTTTTTTCTTCTCTTTGCCGATCTCGGCGACCTTTTTTATGTTATCATCCAGAAATTTAAGCCCGTGTTTTTTCTTTAACGCTTCCATATGGTGCTTCCACATGGAAACCGCGCTGTCCTTCATAGTAAAATAGAGGCGTTTTTTGATGGGCAATTTCTGGGATTCGTACTGCTCTTCATTAAATTTAGGGTTGGGACGACGATCTTCCACTTTAATAACATGAAAACCGTAAGGCGTCTCTACCGGGTCGGAAATTTCGCCCGGCTTCATGCTAAAAGCAGCTTTCTGAAAAGCGTCTACCATGCGTCCCCAGGTAAAATAGCCCATATCGCCTTTGTTGCGGCTGACCGACGGGTCTTCCGAATATTTAACGGCTAATTGGGCAAAATCGGCTCCGTTTTTGGCCTGCCTGGCGACATCCTTGGCCAGCGCCAAAGCTTCTTCTTTGCTGCGTTTGGCTTTACTGCCCTGAGAGCCTCTATAACCAATCAGAATATGGCTGGCTTTAACTTCGTCCTTTTGTTTTTCAAAGTCGGCGCGCACCACGTCTTCGGGAAATAATTTATCTACAATAACGCGTTCAAAATACTTGTTGCCTAAAATACTTCCCTCTTGCAGATGCATCTGGCTTACATATTCATCATCCTTGTCCAGTCCCATATCGTAGGCAGCGTTAACTTTTAATTCTTCTCTAATAGCTTGATTTAAAACGCGCATTTTGGCAGCGGAATCTACGCTGGCAAAGGAGGTGCGTCCGGGAAAACGCTGTTTCAGAATTTCTTTAAAATCATTTTTGGTGATTTTCCGGCTGCCAACGGTGGCCACGGTGTTCTGCGACGGGCCACAGCCGCTGAAATACATCAGCCCTGCGATAAATAAAGAAATTAAACTCAACTTCTTGATCATTTTGCCTCCAATACTTTGAATGTACTTATATCCGCAAAATGGGCACGCCGATTATTAATCACATGCGTCAATTTCTGCAGAAACCTGTTTTAGTTGAATATGATATGTCACATTAAAAATCTTATAAACTTAACTATTAACCACTATAGATTGCAATATTTTTTTGGCGAACGACAGGCGCTGCGCCTGATCCTTCCCCTCAAGCGTTATCTGCACGGCCAGGTCTTTTTGATCCAAAAAGCGCACGTCGGTCATCTTCTGATTCATCAAACGCGGAATTATCTGCTGAAAAAAATCGTCGTCCTGCTGCGCTTCGGCGGAAAAAATTATTTTGAGAATTTCCCCCTTCAAAATTAAACGGGCCGCATATAGCTTACTGCTTAGTATTTTCAACTCGATGGTGTTCAAAAAGCGCTCCACCTCCGGCGGATATTTCCCGAAACGGTCTTCCAACTCCTCCCGCAGCTCTTCCACCTGTGATAACTCCGAAAAATTAACTAAACGATGGTAAACGGTAATTCGTTCCAATTCTGTGGGAATATATTGTTCCGGAATAAATAAATCGTAATCCACATCGATTTTAGCGTCGGTAAAAACCTGCTGCTCTTCGGGCAATTCGGCGGTGATGCCTCCCTGTTTAAGCTCTTTTACCGCTTCATCCAAAATCTTACAATACAAATCAAAACCCACACTCTGCACAAAGCCGCTCTGCTCTTTGCCCAGCAAATTACCGGCGCCGCGAATTTCCAAATCACGCAGCGCAACTTTGTATCCTGAGCCTAACTCGGTAAAATCCTGAATAGCGCGCAAACGCTTACGAGCCGTGTCGGTTATGCGTTCCATGGGCGGCACAATCAGATAGGCGTAAGCCTGCTCTTTGGAACGGCCTACGCGGCCGCGCAGCTGATATAATTGCGACAAGCCAAATTTATCGGCGCGATTGATGATAATAGTATTGACGTTGGGAATGTCCAGCCCGTTTTCAATGATCATGGTAGCCAAAAGCACATCGTATTTTTTTTGCATAAAATCCAGCATCACCTTTTCCAACTGGCGCTCCGGCAACTTGCCGTGGCCGACGGCAATACGCGCCTGCGGGACGATTTGATTCAGAATCTCTTTAAGCGTCTGAATGGTTTCCACACGGTTGTGTACAAAATAAACCTGCCCGCTGCGGTTTAATTCCCTTAAAATAATTTGCCGCAAACGGTCATCATTCCAACTGATGATTTCCGTATGCACCGGCAGGCGATTAGCCGGCGGCGTGTCGATGTTGGACAAATCGCGGGCGCCCATCAGCGCCATGTGCAGCGTACGCGGGATGGGCGTGGCGGTCATGGACAAAATATCCACCGACAGGCGGTATTTTTTTAGCTTTTCCTTGTGGCGCACGCCAAAGCGCTGTTCTTCATCAATGACCAACAGTCCCAAATCTTTAAAGCGCACATCGTTTGAGAGCAGGCGGTGCGTACCGATGACGATATCCACACGCCCTTCGGCCAAATCCTGTAAAAGGCGTTTTTGCTGAGCCGCTGTGCGGAAGCGCGTTAGCATTTCCACTACCACGGGAAATTCCTGCATACGCTGGCGAAAAGTTTCGTAGTGCTGAAAAGCCAAAATGGTCGTGGGCGCAAGAATTGCCGCCTGCTTCCCGTCCATAACCGCTTTAAAGGCGGCGCGCAGGGCCACCTCCGTTTTGCCGAAGCCTACGTCGCCGCACAAAAGACGATCCATAGGCTGCTCGTCTTCCATATCTTCCTTTACACGGACGATAGCCTCCATCTGGTCGGGCGTTTCTTCGTACAGAAAGGTGGCTTCCAGCTCTTTTTGCCAGTGGCTGTCTGCGGTAAATTTATATCCTTCCTGCGCTTTACGGGCGGCGTAAATACGGATCAGTTCGGCAGCCACTTTTTTAAGCGATTCCTTGGTTTTATTTTTAGCGCGTTCCCAATCATGCGAGCCCAGCTTGGTTAAGCGCGGAGCGCCGCCGCCTTCGGAACTGTATTTTTGCACGCGGTTAAGGCGATCGACGGTCACGTACAGATGATCGCCGTCGCGGTAACCGATTTTAATGCACTCTTTGGTGGAAGCGCCGTAGTCGATTTTTTCCATACCCAGATACTGCCCGATGCCGTAATCCACATGCACCACGTAATCGTTTAAATTAAGGCTGCTAAGTTGGCGCAGATATTCTCCGCTTTTAAAACGGCGGTAGGTGCGCCGGCGTTTGAAGCGGTTAAAGATTTCGTGGTCGGTGAGGATTTCCAACTGTAAATCAGGCAGAGCAAACCCATTGTGCAGCGATTGCAGCATAAAGCGGCCATAAAAGGGGATTTCTTCCTCATCCAAAATATCCTGTAAGCGTTCGGCCTGTTCCCGAGAATTGCATTGAATAATGATTTGCGGCGCAGGAGTTGACGTACTTTTCTTTTTGGCATATTGCAGAAAAGGCTTGGCGCTGCCGCCAAAATCCGGATGCGGCTGAGCGTTAAATGTTACCGCGGGAACGTTGGCGTCGGCAATCAGATTACTTTCGCAAACGGTGAAATCCGTTAGCGCCTTTTGCAGCCGCCCCGTCGATAAGTATAGCTCTTGCGGCTCTTCATAAAAACGGTTTTCATACTTGGCAGTCAAATAGCGTTCCCGCGCCCGCTCCTGCAGATCATTGAGCTGTTTGAGAAGCATGGCTTCGTCTTCTAAAAAAAACAGCGTACTGCCGGGGACGATTTGAAGTAAAAAAGCCCCCCCGGCGCCGCTCGCAAACAAATTGGGTAAGATAACGATTTCGTCTGCCGCTTCGATGGAACGCTGGGTAAATACATCGAAGCGGCGGATAGATTCTATCTGATTGCCAAAAAATTCCAGCCGCAGGGGATCTTCATGATTCCATGCAAAAAAATCAATAACGCCGCCGCGCACACTAAAATCGCCCACATTTTGTACCATGTCTTCGCGCTTTAAACCGATTTCCGTAAGCAGACGCAGAATTTCATCAAAGGCGATGGTTTGCCCGACACGCAGCCTGAGCGTTAAAGCATTGAAGTCATCTATTTCCGGTAAGGTTTCGGCCAGGCCGCCGGCCAGAGTAACCGCCGCCCAAACCGGATTGGCAGTAAGCTTTTTCATGGCTTCCATACGCAAACTAAGCAGGCTGGGACTTGGCTCCTGCTCATCGTAAGGTTCGAACTCTAAAGCCGGCAAAAAGGCCACGCGTTCCTTACCCATAAGCAGTTCCAAATCGTCGCGCATGCGCTCGGCCGAATCCAAATCAGTAGCAATATACAGCGCCGGACGGCTTAGCTTTTCTACCGTGTAAGCCGTAACAAAAGCGCGCAACGAGCCGGCCAGTCCGTTTAGATGGAGGCGCTGCGTGGTGTTGAGTTTTTGGGCAAATTCATCAAAATGTGCAAGGCTATATATTTTGTCTTTCAGGTGGTTCATTGAAATATTTCGGTCGTTTGGAGTTGCCTGCTATTAGCGCTCAGCTATCAGCTTTTAGTTCTGGTAATGCTCAAAGGCCCGTGGCCATTGCCTGATGAGTTTGACGAATAAACTTAATTTTACTACTTAATACTTACCACTTATTTATTTTCTGTTTCCTGTTTTCTTACTACCTGTCACCGGAAGCTTTTTAACTCTCAGCCTTCAGCTCTCAGTTATTAGCTGTGAGCTTTTAATTCGTAATTTTTAATTATTCCCCGCTGTATTTAACTTTTCCAGTTCTTCACGATAACGGCCGTCGGGATATTTGCGCACAAGCTGCTGGTAATATTTTTCAAAGACGTCTTTTCTTCCTAAATGATAGAAGGAGGCCGCGGTCAGGTAGCCCAGTGTTTCCATATCAAAAAATTGTTCATTGTGGTTGGTTATCGCTTCACAAAGGTTAATGGTATTCAGATACTGTTTGCGCTGAAACATGATGAAAGCCAGTCCGAACAAAGCGGTAGCCTTACGTTTTTTATCCTTGGCGTTTTCTAACAGTTCCTCAAACACCTGTTCGCTGGCGGCCAAATCATTTTGATAATAGAGAACAAAGCCTTTGTAAAAAAGCACCGACAGCCAGTATTCCTTATTGTTCTGGTAAAAGTAAGGTTCGATTTCCTGCAGGATTACTTTGGCGTCGTCGTAGCGCTGCTGACGAAAATGCAGTTTAGCGATTTCGTACAGAGTGATCTGCTGTTTTTCCGACAGGTCGTTTATTTTAGCCGATTTCTGTAAATAATCCAGCGCTTTTTCGTCCTTCCCCAACTGGCTGTAAGAAAAGCCCATTAAGCGATACAAATCTTCTTTTTCCTGATACCCGGCGTCATATTTCAATGTATTTTCGATGGCTTCGATGGCGCGATCGAAGGCGCCCATGTTGTAAAAAAGCACACCCACTTCGGCCCAGATGTAAGCGCGCTGCTGATCATTGGGAGCGTCTTTCAGGGCTTCCAGATATTCTTTTACGGCCTGCTGATGCTCTTTATTTTCCAGCGATGTTCTGGCCCGGGCCAGCTTTTCCGCATATGTAGACATAACTTTTATTCCTTTAATTCTGAAAGGCACAATTTTAGGATATATTTAAGGCAATGGCAAGTTTATGTTTAGTGAAGAGAACTTTAATCTTTGCGAAACTTTTAAAGTTTGAGTTCACTCTAAAAAGGTCTTTCACTGTCAATTTCCCACCACGAAGTGGTTCCTTCCCCGTAGGGATCACTCCGTGACGGAAAACGGGACGGCTTTTGCCGCGAGGAGCAAGGCGACGAGAAATCTATTGTTTTTATTGAGGATATAAGATTTCTCACTACGTTCGAAATGACAAAAACTGGTTTTTAGTGCAGACTCAATATTTCTATCTCTATGGCGGCCTGCAAGTTCACATTACACACCTTCGGTGTGTCTTTTTTAGGGAGGCGCTTGGCAAACCACAGGTTATCACCTGTGGCTATTCAAATTTGTATCCTTCGGATACACTCTAATTGTCTGTCTTTGGTGAAAATCCGGATTTCGTCGGGATTATAGCGCCAGTACTTTTTATATACAGCATAATGAGCGGAAATCACAAGAAACCCAGCAGAACCAAAATAATGTTACCCACTCAAAACTAAAAAAAAACAAAAATATTTTGTATCAAGGAATTGAGGAAGATTTTATTTCAATCCAGCTTTAAGGGTCTTTTGGTCCCGGTTTGTCCGTGTTAGGTAAAAAAAGAAGTTCATCCGGCGAATGAAAACCTGTGAAAGATTATAGTTTTATTTTCACAACGGGAGTTCATTCTACTACCTGGTTTGAGTTTACAGCGCCCGTACTTTGTAAGTCCATCTTGGTGGTTTAATGAGTTATGAGTGGTTCAAATTAGTTTGTAAAAATTATTGTTTTACCCAGTAACACACTGTCCAAAATTGATTTTCAGAAACAATGAAATCGGCAAAAACGCTACCCCTTCCCCTTTACTTCCCAGGGGATAGGGGTTGGGTCAAAAATAGGGCTGAGCTATAAATACTATTTAAATAGTGTGTAACTCCTTAAAAAAACAACTAATATTTTTCAACTTTTAACTTATTTTGGACAGCAATGAAACAGTAAAAAAGGCCTGCCGCGCCCGACAGACCTTTCTATTAATTTTAAGAATGTTTACCTGCAATGGTTAATCAGGGAGCTGGAACTATATAATTCCCGGTTCCGAATTCCCAATTAAATTGCAAACTTGTACCAGCAAACAACAAGCCTCATTACGCTCCTTCCGTGGCCATCTTCAACTTATTCAATACCAAGCGAATCATCAAAGCCGACAGGAACAGCAACACTACCAGAATGCCAAAAAAGGCTTCGTGCGATAAGCGGTTGTAAAAGCTGCCGATGAAACCGGACAAATAGTTGCCCACGGCTGTGGCGCCAAACCAGCCGCCCATCATCAATCCGCGCATGCGCGCCGGGGCCACTTTGGATACAAAGGACAAGCCCATGGGACTCAAAAACAATTCGCCGATGGTCACGATAAAATAGGAAGAAATCAGCCAGGAGGGACTCATATTGTTGGCGTCGGCATTGCCGCCAAAGTGCGACGCCAGCACCATTACAATCATCGCCGTGCCTGAAATGGCCATACCGATACCGATTTTAGCCGGTGTGCTGGGCTCTTTTTTCCTTTTTCTAAGCCAATTGAAAAGACCTACCACAAACGGCGTTAACAATAATATGAACAACGGATTAAACGTGGCGTACGTTTCCGCTTTAAGCAGATAGTGTCCCTGTTTTAAAACAGGATAGCGCGCCGTCATTAATTCACGATTTAAAATGCGGAAATCACGAATATTTTCTTTAATCTCTTTTTCATCTCCCTGAGCGTAAAGTTTATCCACTTTTTCAGCAATACGGATCAAATTAACCTTGTAATTATCCGGGATGCGCACCGTCGTCAAACCTAAAAGTGAAAAATCTTTTTTCAATTTCTCGGGCGAAGCATTCTCAAAGGGCAGTTTTTGCATACGCTTCTTGTTCACAAAAAACAGGTCGGGGTCTTTTAACACGGAATTTAGTTTTAATATATCTTCCTGAGAAAGACGATCCGATAGTTTTAATGCAGCTAATTTTTGCGAAAGAGGAATGCTGTCGTTCAGCACAGCTTGTTTAAACTGCGGCCAGCTTTCAAAATCGTCTTGTGTAATGCGATACTGATCCACCGTGGAACGCTGGGCAAACAGGGTTAGCGCAAAACCGTTTTGATGGAAAGACATCCAGAAAAAGATGACCACGCCAAATACGATCAGCAGAGCGACAATGCGCTCTTTTTCCTGCGCCGGCGTCCAGCCCTGATCAGCCGGTTTTTCCGCCGTATTGTTGGGGTTGGCATGATCGGCATGCATGTAATGCCCTTTCCAAACCTCAAAGACAATCAATGAGAACAACATGCCAAAAGCCGAGGCCATAAAGGCCGCATTATAGCTTCCAAAAATATCATGCAGCCAGGTGGCCGCCAGCGGCGCAATAAACGCGCCCAAATTAATACCCATGTAAAAGATGTTGTAACCCACATCTTTATAGGGACTGTCCTGCTCGTACAAGTTACCCACCAACACCGAAATATTCGCTTTGAATAAACCGTTGCCGATAACCATAACAGCCAGCGCCAGATAGAACAACCCCACACGCTCCGGGCCGGAAAAAGCTAACATGGCATAACCAATCCCCAAAATAACCGCGCCTAACATAATTGTTTTACGGTATCCTAAAAAACGGTCGGCAATCCAGCCGCCGGCGATGGGCGTAAAATAGACAAAACCCAGATATAATCCGTAAACCTGTCCCTTATGGGCGTCGCTCCAACCCAGCGTTTCATCCATGTATAACGTAAACACAGCTAACATGGTGTAAAAGCCAAAGCGCTCCCACATTTCTGTAAAAAACAAAGACATTAATCCCTTAGGATGATTCTTAAGCATACGCACTCCTTCGAATGGTTAGTCAGGTTCGTTGTATGAAAAAATTAATATAGCTAATTTTAAGTTTGTAATCAAAAGTGCCTTTGCCTTTAGGAAAGGAACGCGGACGGTTTGGAAGTAGTAAGTAGTAAGTGATAAGTGAGGGGTGAGGAGTGATAAATTGGGGATAATTACGAATGACAAATTACTGAAAGCTGAGAGCTGACTGCTAAAAAACGTATCACGTATCAGGCAGTAAATCAGGAATATGAAAACAGGAAACAGAAAATAGTAAAGATGTCATCATGTCCGATTTAATCTATGTTCATAGGTCAACGGTAATTAATTGGTCATTAGTGATCCCAAGAACTAAAAGCTAATAGCAAATGGCTCACAGTTGATAACTAATAGCTGAAAGAAATTGGTCATTGATCATTAAAAAGCGCTGGCAAAAGCCTCCTTCAATTTTAAGAGACCATAAAATTCCCTATATTATTTTAAAACGTATGAAAGGTTCTGCCATGTATATTGAACTTCTGTCGTATAGTCCCCAAAAACAACTTTATCCCAAACCCCTACTGTTTGTCCACGATATGTGGCACGGCGCCTGGTGCTGGCAGGAATATTTTTTGCCCTATTTTGCCGAACAGGGCTTCGAAGCCCACGCCCTAAGCTTACGCGGACACGGAAAAAGTGAAGGAAGCGGTAAACTGCGCCGGACCTCTGTTGCAGATTATGTGCAAGATGTCCTGCAGGCGGTCGAACAATTAGCGCAGTCGCCGGTTTTGCTCGGCCATTCCATGGGCGGTATGATCGTGCAAAAGTTTTTAGAAACACATCCTGAAATTCCCGCTGCCGTTTTGCTGGCTTCCGGTCCGCCGTCCGGATTATTCAGCGCCACGCTGCGCACATTAAAATCGGAACCGCTGTCGTTCTTAAAAGCCAACTTGACACTAAGCCTATATCCGGTGATCGACTCTCCCGCCAAGGCGCGCAAAATGTTCTTCTCGCCCGATTTTGCTCGTGAAAACCTAAACCGCTATTTTAATCTATTACAGGATGAATCCTACCGCGCCTATATGGATTTACTGCTCTTTAATTTGCCAAAGCCTAAAAAGGTAACTGCGCCACTCTTGGTTTTGGGCGCGGAAAACGACGCCGTGATTTCAAAGAAAAATGTTCGCGCCACTGCCCGTGCTTACGGTGCGCAGGCGGTATTCATCCCTAACACGGCGCATGATATGATGCTGGAAAAAACCTGGCAAAAAACGGCGGACACTATTATTGAGTGGCTAAAAGAAAAAAAAGTTTAATAGAGCAGACTTTTGCGTCATGCTCCCGAAAACGGGATTTCCGCTTCGCTACAACTGGCTTGACTGTACCTGTCCGTCTCCTGACGGGCATCCAGTCTTATATCTGTAAGTACCGCTAATTTCTGGATTCCCACTTTGGTGGAAATGACGAGAAATGTGTAGCATGACGCTGTCTTCTCATTCCGGCCGCAACACAGCGCCGGAATGCGGCGGAATATCCTCAAATCGTTTCAGAAATACCAATGACGCCCCGCGCCCGTCAACAGACGCCCTATTCTTCCCGCTTGTAAAATACTGTGCACGTTAATTCAGTTCTTAGCGCAAAATTTGCGCTAATTTACTTTTGTACTTTTACCGCGTCAAAATAAAACTGTCATTATTTACTGTTTTTAAAGGACCTGCACGCTCTGTTTTTTTATGGCACCGGAATTGCTGTCATTTGGGTAAGACTAATTAATCAATATTTAACCAAACAGGAGGTTTCTTATGTATGTTTCAACATTTACCAAATCAAATCCGGTCCGGCTGTTGCTGGTTTTGTTTTCTTTTCTCTTTATCGGCGTACTAAGCGCCCAGAATTCGTTTGTTCTCTCGTCCGTGGAAGGCGCCGACAGTTCGCAAACGTTTTTTGAGGAAAACGCTATCCTTTACATGCACGTCACCACCACCTCGCTTGATGTCAACCAGATGATGAAGATGAAATGGGAAATCACCAAAGAACACAAGCATGGCGGAATGGATCAAGAATACTCCGGCACGTTTACCAACCATTACGACAGTACGTTTACCGCTTCCTTCAATTTGAGCCAATTAGCAGACAGCGGAAAATGGAAGTGGAAAGCGCGGCTAAAAGACAGTAACGATCAGGAAGTGGAGTTAGAAAGCTATTTTTACTATATAAGCACCCAGGACAGTGGATACTATTCGTTCATCAAAACCGAAGGCTTTATTCAAAGTATCGGCGGCGATAGCCTGACGGTTAACGGTTACCTCTTCCGCGTGGATTCAAATACCGTCTTTGAGTACAAAGATCACCAAAACATCATCTTTGCCAATTTACGCGTCAACGATTTTGTGGAAATAAAAGCCAGCGCTCTGGACGACGGCTCTTATCTGGCGGAAAGAATCGAATTGAAAAATAACGATGAGCATCATAGCGAACTTAAAACTATGGGCCAGATAGAAGCGCTTACCGACAGCAGCGTGCAGGTGAACGGCATGCCCTTTGGGGTGGACGGCCAAACTAAAATCAAAGGAAGCGACGATCAATACTTGTCACTTTCCGATTTATCGGTGGGCCTGTTGGTCAAAATCGAAGCCCTGCAGCAGGCGGACGGAAGTTATCTGGCCGTGGAAATTGAAGTTAAACAGAACGATGAACATGCTATGGATATGGAAATCAAAGGCCTCGTTGATTCCGTCGGCGTTGATTATATAGTCGTCGCCTGGCAAAAAATTTTCGTGGACAGTCTGACTAAATTTGAAATCAAAGGCAACGAACAGGCCTCTTTCGCTGATTTACAGACCGGCATGAAAGTGGAAGTGGAAGCTTACCGCCAAAACGACGGCAGTTTGCTGGCTAAAAAGATTGAAGTGGAAGATGGCAACGCTCCTTATGAAAAAATTGAATTCACCGGAGCCATCGATTCCGTGGGCGTCGATTTTATTATAGCACTCGGCTATACGGTGTTCGTGGATTCCGGCACTGTCATCATGGACAGCCATTTTTCGCCCGTGACTCTCAGCGGACTGCAAAAAGGCCAAATTGTTAAAGTAAAGGGATTGCTGCAAAATGACGGCAGCATTTTAGCCTACAAAATCAAAGTGAAAGATTTATGGGCCTCGTTTTTCGAAATTGAGGGCGCTATAGAAAATTTAGGCGCGGATTGGCTTACCGTTTACGGCATTACATTTATGGTGGATTCCAACACCGTCTTTTATGATGTAAACAAAGCGGTTATTGCCTTTACGGATTTGCAAGCGGGGCAGAATGTAAAAGTAAAAGCCCGCCTCAACGCTCAGGGCGAATACCAGGCTCTGATGGTTAAAATCAAATACGATAACGTCAATCGTATCGAAGTTACCGGAGCTATCGAAGCCCTAACGACAGACTCCATCCGCGTAAACGGTATTACATTTTTTACAGATTCAACCACCATCGTATACGATTTGCAGGGCGCCAATATTGCTCATGGCGACTTACAATTAGAGCAGGTTGTCGAAGTTAAAGGCGTTTTACAGGCCGACGGCGCCTTCAAAGCTGTTTATATCAAAGTGGAAGACGATCCCAACCTTGTTGACATCAGCAGCTCGTTAAACGGCATTACCAATAACTCGGTGATTGTTTCTGACAAGGAATTTAAACTTAGCGCTTCTACGGTTGTTTTAAACAGCAATTTTGAAGCTATCGATATCTCCAGCCTGACATTAGGCCAGCCAGTCACCGTTTGGGCGGTTCCTGCGGCGGACGGCAGTATGGATGCTTTGCAGTTGCAGGAAACGACTCTTAGTGCGGCTACAGCCATCGACCAGCGACAGGCCAGTCAGGTCATCAGCTCTTTTAAGCTGAATCAGAACTACCCGAACCCCTTTAATCCCAGCACAACCATTTCGTTTACTTTGTCCGGCACGTTTTCAACTGTAAAACTGGAAGTGTTTAACTTGTTAGGACAAAAGGTTAAAACCATTTTCAACGGTGTGCTGAATAACGGCAGCTACAGCTTTCAGTGGAACGGACAAAATGAAGCCGCTCAGTCGGTTTCCTCCGGAATCTATTTTTACAGACTGCAGGTTGACCAAAAGGCACAAATCAGACAAATGGTTTTGATGAAATAGCGCCTGCTCCGGATACTGGCAAAACTTCAGCAAAGCCCTGCTTCCGGCAGGGCTTTGTTTATTAACAAACACAACCGTTTATCTTTAAGGAAATCTTCCCTGTCATGAACGAAACCATGCGCTTTAATGACTATCATTCCGATCAGTATCATTTACCGATGTGGCTTGAAAAAATGAACGAACTTGGCAAATACTTATGCGCTTTGCCATTTGCCGAGAAGCTATTATTAGGTCTTGCTCATCAAATTCTTGCGCCCGGTATCATCCAACACAGCGAACGGGTGGCCGCTTATGCCGAACACATGGGGCGCGCGGTCGGACTTTCCGGCAGCGATGTCCTGCTGTTAACAAAAGCCGCTATGCTGCACGATATTGGTAAAGCGGCCATACCGCCCTCCCTGTTATATAAAAAAGAAATGCTGACAAGCGCAGAATACAATATCATCAAACTACATTCCCTAATCGGCGCCCGTTTGTGCGCGCACATCCCGTCGTTAAAGCCGGTAGCCGGTATCATACAGATTCACCACGAGCGATTCGACGGCAGCGGCTATCCCGCAGGCTTATCCGGTAACGAGATCCCCCTGCATGCCCGCATACTGGGGATGGTTGATTGTTATGACGCCTTAACCACAGAGCGTCCTTACAAGCGCTCTTTTACCGAACAACGGGCGTTAAAAATAATGGCGGAAGAAACACAACGAGGGTTATGGGATCCGTATTTATTTGAGCTTTTTACAGAAATAGTCAGTCAGGGCGTCTGGCACGGACAGTTGCGTCGGGGGGATATGAAAATTTTTAAAAATTAATGTGCAGGGAAAGAGTCGGGCCATCCTTATAATACACGGCCAACTTAGTAGAATCGTACGGAAACCAGAAGGCATCCGCAACCGAAATGCTCCATACGGCAGCGGTTAAATATACCGACCAACGCCGTGTTTTAAACCAAAAATTATATTTGCTGTAATTATTATTAATAGTGGTTGGCGCTGTGCTGTCCAAATACCTGTTGTGATAGTAATTTTCCATCACAGCCGCTGTACAACTGATTAGACCCGCGGCAAAAAATACCCCTCCGAATATCTTCCCCCGCTGGCGCTGGTTCTTGTAATATTGCCCCCAGCCCGGTAATACGGCCGAGCGCCAGCCTGCGCCGGGACGACGATCTTCTAAAAAAATATATTTAACATACGCCTGACTGTTCTCATTCAGCCGCTCCTGTAAAAATGCTTTCTTAATCTTTTTAAAAACGCGAATGATTTTAGGCGATGTATTAACCGGGTCAAAACGGTAGTCGGGATTAATAGTCAGCAGTGACAGAAAATGCGATTTAGCGGAATCGGCCTGACCCAGATTAAAAAACGCATAGCCGGCATACTGGTGAATGGTAATCAGTTCTTCCCGGTTAAAGGAATAATCGGAATTCAGTAAAGAACGGCTTAAAGCCACCGCTTCCTCAAACTGCAAGGATTCATAAAGCTGGCGCACTTTAAAGGCCTCTTGCGAGGCATTACCGGAAAAAGCAATTGCTTGCAATCCCAACACAAAAGATATGACCACAAACCAGCGTTTACTTAACATACACAATCTTATATGAAGTCATCTGTTGCCGTGAATTAATACGCAGAAAATATACACCGGAAGGAACGTTGTTTTCATTAGTTTCTTTGGCCTGCCAGCGGAAATCGTGTATACCGGCAGTCAGCCGTCCGCTGAAAATACTTTTAACATGTTGTCCATTGATGTTGTAAATATCCAGTTGATACAGCCCCGCTTTGCCAAGAGCCACCTGCAGTTTAATCTGGCCGTTAAAGGGGTTGGGGTAACCCTTAACGAGAAGATGCTCCTTAGGAAGCCTGGCAGGAACATCTTCGATGCCCGTGAGCCTGCCGATAAAAACTTCTGCTGTATTAAGCGGTTCGTCTGTATATGGAGCGTATCCGCCTAAAACAAAAACACTGTCGCCAACGCTACCCCCCGCCATACCGCTGCGCGGCGTAGGTAAATCCAGACCATCGGTAATTTTTCCGGTAAGCAAATTATAAACTTCCACCTTGTCTGTTTTTCCCGAGGCCGTCTCGCCTCCGATTAAAAACAAACTGTCGCCCAATTGAACGGTTGTGCCATATGCCCGAGGTTCCTGCATATCCGCTCCCTGCAACCAATGACTTCCCTGATCGTTAAACCATCCCTTGTAAAGTGTTTTTGTCAATCCATAGTAATATCCGCCAAACATATAAACCGTATCTCCCACCGCTGCGGAGAAAGAGGCCACGCGCTTAAAGGGCATTTCGGCGTCAACTTTATTCCATTCGTTTTGAGTCTCATCAAACCACTCGATTTCGTCGATCATGGAAGATTCTTCTTCCTGACCGCCAATCACATAAATGTGATTATTCAATACAACGGCAGAGAGGCCCTCCCTTTTTTCGTGCAAAGCGTGCACTACGGACCACACATTTTGCACAGGATCATATACTTCCACCATCTTTGTTACTTCTTTATGGCCGCGCCCGCCTATCAGATATATTTTATTTTGGAAGACCACGGCCGCCGCATTATAGCGTTCGTGATTAAAATCCGGCACTTGCGAACTGTCCCATTGCTGCGTGAATAAATCATAGTATTCAACGGTGCTCAATACACGGTTATCACTGGATTTACCACCGAAAACATAGATTTTATTTCCCCACACCGCGGCGGCAGCTCCGGCGCGCGGCGTGGACATAGGGGCAATGCTTTTCCATTGACCGGCAACAACCATTCCCTGCATCAGGAAAAAGCATATCAGTAATATATGAAATTGTATTTGTCTTGGCATTCCTTCTTTCTTCTCCTTTTGGGAAGCTACCAACCATTAAATTACAAATATGATGCCACTATTTCTTTAAGCGCACTCGTTTTTCGATTAATTCTCCGGACACAACCGTTAATGTGTCATAAATCGTTTGATAATTCGGATTGACCAGTTTAAGAATATGCTTCCCGGCCGCTACGGAAACCGGCGCCTCAAGAGGCGTAGTTCCTTTAAACACATCATCCAGATACACCTTTGCCCACGGCAGGGCCTGCACCATAATAAATCCGCTGTTCGGCTTCAGGTTAATTCTGAGTGTGTCGCTGCGGTTTTGTTCAACCATAATTTTTTGACGCAGCGATTTATAGTTCGGATTTTTTAATTCCAGAATATGTTCTCCCGTCGCCAGAACCAGCGCCCGGTTCAGCGGAGTGGTCTCAACATATTCATCGTCCACATAAATTTTCGCCCATGGATTGCAAATGATCATCAGACGGCCGCCAGCCGGCGGAATCACTTTCTCTGTGTTTTTCACTGCGGGACGGCGCATTTTAGCGGACGCCTCCGTAACGGTTTCTTCGCGGGCTGGAGTGCGGGAAAAGTTATCCTCCACGGCCAGCGGCTCGTTAGAGAATGTTGTGTCACGGACAAGCGCGGTATCGGCGCCCGACAGAGCGGAAGTCTTATTATCGCCAGCCGGTTCTCCACTCATGAAGTTTGTGTACCAAATTGTAAAGAACAGTACAACCAGCCCTATTGGCAAAACAGCAAAAATCCATTTTTTTCGGCCATGATTCTGCGGCTCTTTATTGCTGTCTGTGATTTTGTCGCCCGGTTTTGAAAATGATTTTGGGGCCTCAAGAAAGGCCTTAAAATCATTCTGTTTGATAATGGTCTGGTTAGAAGCCGCTAATTGAATGATCCTTTCGGCCGCGGATAAACGTTTACCGGGATCTTTTTCCAACAGATGTTCCGCCATTTGCGAAAACCAGAGCGGAATATCGGCCCGAATCTTATGCAGCGACGGCGGTTCATAAGTAAAAACTTTGTTAACGGATTCGGCCAAAGTTTCTCCCAAAAAAGGCGAACGGCCGCTGCACATTTCGTAAATGGTCGCACCCAGACTAAACAGATCCGTGCGCTTGTCCAATTCCTTGCCGCTGGCCTGCTCCGGCGACATGTAAGCGGGCGTTCCCACGGCGCTGTGCTGGATGGTAACGGTAGGCAAGTCGGTTTTGGTTGCCAGGCCAAAATCGGCTATTTTAACCACTCCGTTTTTCTCTATCATTATGTTGGCCGGTTTAATATCGCGATGCACCACGCCAAAATTATGGGCATATACCAGGCCGCGGGCCACCTCCTGTGTGATAAATAAAATAACGTCAAAGGGCAGCGGCTGATGTTCACGAATTATTTCGGACAGGCTCTTCCCTTCCAGATATTCCATGGAAATATAGAAGGATTCCCCGGCGGCGCCAAAATCAAATACGCTTACCACATTCGGGTGTCTCAGACGCGCGCAAATTTTCGCTTCCCGCCGAAAACGCTCCAGTAAATCGGGTTCATCCTTCAGGTGGACGTTGAGCACCTTCAGAAAAACTTCCCGTTCCAGCGCTTCCTGCCTGGCCAGATAAACCGTAGTTACCGGCCCGCGGCTGATCTCCCGGACAATGGTATATCCCTTAATTTCCATCTACCAGGCCCCACTCTTTTAGCTGATACTGCAGCCAGCGCCGGGAAACACCCAGAATCTCCGCCGCTCTGGTGCGGTTCCCGCCGGCCATTTTGATGGTTTCCAAAACGGCAAAGCGCGTAATATCTTTTAGAGACTGGCCGATGGGCAACTTGTTTTCGCTTTTACGGAAAGAAAATAAGTCACGGTCAATTTCCGCTCCGCGCGCCAGAATAACCGCCCGCTCCACCGCGTTTTCCAACTCGCGTACATTGCCGGGCCAATCGTATTCCTGTAAATATTGAAAGGCTTCTCTGCTAATCCGCTTGATAGTCTTTTTGTTTTTTATCGTATAGTATTTCAGAAAATGTTCCGCTAACAAGGGAATGTCGGTGCGCCGTTCACGCAGGGGCGGAATTTTCATATTGATCACATTCAAACGGTAGTATAAATCTTCCCGGAAGTTTCCTTTTTGAACTTCTTCCCACAGGTCTTTGTTGGTGGCTGAAATAATACGCACATCAGCGCTGCGCAGTTGTGTTTCGCCCACGCGCTTAAACTCTCCCTCCTGAATGATGCGCAGCAGTTTGGTTTGAATGGATAAACTCACATCGGCAATCTCATCTAAAAACAATGTTCCGCCGTCGGCTTCTTCAAATAATCCCCGTTTGTTCTCGGTGGCGCCGGTAAAAGCGCCCTTTTTATGGCCAAACAGTTCGCTTTCCAACAGACCCTCCGACAGACTTCCGCAAAAAATAGGAATAAACGCCTTGTTTTTCCGGGCGGAATGAAAATGCAGCGCCCGGGCCACCAGTTCTTTACCGGTGCCGCTTTCCCCTTCGATTAAAATGGACGCCGTGGAATCCGCCACATCACGCACCATCTCCATTATCTTTAACATGGGTTCGCTTTTCCCGATTATTTCCGGGAAAGCCTGATTGATGGACATCTGCCGTTTTAGTTTTAAATTTTCCGATTGCAATTGTTCGAACATGCGGGCGTTGCTTAAAGCTACCGTAGCCTGTGAAGCAAAGGCCTGTAAAAAATCCAGGCTTTCCCGATCAAATTGGCGCACTGAGGCCCGGCTGTCCATATAAATGGCCGCCAGAATGCGGCCGTCCTTTATCAGCGGCGTACAAATCACCGATTTTATCTGCTGCATAACGATGCTCTCGGCGCCGGCAAAACGTTCATCGGCCTGAGCATCCACGCTTAATAGGGCTTTGCCGCTTTCCAGTACCTGATTGACCACGCTGGAAGAATAATCCCGGATAGAGGCGATGGTTTCTTTGCTGATGTTGCGGGCCGTGACCACCGTGAAAGCCTGCTCGTCGTCGCCGCTTTTAAACAAAATAAATCCCCGTTCGGCAGACAGAGCCTCCATGGCCGAGTCCATGATCCGATCCAGCAATACATTTATATCATGCACTGAATTCATCTGCTCGCTGATCTGCAATAGCGTCTGGTAAGGATTTTTTAATGCCATTATCACCTCGAACAATAAATATCATTCTCTGATTTCATATCAGGGAATTCTAAAAGCGCCTTCCTTGGAACTGCTGGAATTGCCAAAACTATCCACCAGATAAACAATCCACAGGTAATCTCCCGCAGTAAGCGGGGCTTGATACAGATAAGATGTTGCCTCTCCGGCAAGATCGCTTATTTCGTCAATTTTACTAAACACGCCCAGATTATTTTGCAACAACTCGATGGTAAAAGTAAAATCATAAGGCAAATTTACTTTTTGCCATTGGAAATTTATGACGCTGTCGGCCACCGTTTCCAAACCAACGGGATAAAATAAAACAGGCGTTTCCTCAATGATGCGGGATAAATAATGCTCCGTTGATTCACCGCTGAATCCCGGATCATCTTCCACATAAAAATCGAATTTCTTTCCGATAAGTTGCTGTATGTTTTGAACCGGCAGATTTTCCACGCCTGCACGCCGGGCAAACACACCGGCATTAATGGTAGCCTGCAACGTATCGCAGAAGCTGTCTTCCGGAATTGTATAATAAACCGTTTTAACGTCGCTGATGCCGTCCGGATCGTCTACTACGGTTTGTATCTGCAAATAATAAATATCTTCCACCGGAAACCAGCGCGAAACGTGGTGTGTGGTTAAAGTAATGCTGTTAAAATAGGGCAGCCGGTCCAGATAAAAATCTTTTTTTGTAGTTTCAGTTAAATATATAGTCAGTGAATCGCGGGCATATCCCGCTGCGGCACAGGTCAACTGATACGTTCCGGCCGAAAGTCCGGTAAAACGGTAATGTCCGCCGGCATCCGAAAGGGCGGCATGGTTGCCCGGCTGTAACATCAAAACGGCGCCGGGCACTTTGGAGTGGGGCTGGTAAAAGGTAAATACATCACCGCTTAACAGCAAAGAGGCGGCGCTGCTTCGGGCGTCCAGCGGATTATCATGCGGCGCATCGTTCAAACAGGAGCTTAAAAGCAAAACCGCGCCGATAAACCAGTAGGGTAATATTCTCATTTTTAAGTTAATGACCATTCCCGGCTTGTGCATTTTTAATTTTCAAAAGCAAAATATGTGCAAAATATGCCAAAAATGCAAATTTTGCGCTGATTATTTTATAATTTAACAGAATTAAATCAATGAGCACAGTCGGTTTATTGTGGATTATCCCAGAGGGACTCCCTTGGAGCCGCCTGCAAGGCAAAGCCTCAAGCGGGAATGACAAGAGGAGGTAATAGTGTCATGTCCGGCTTGATTATCTGCACGGATTTAAAGGTTAGAGATGACGCTCCGGCAGATGGAATTAAATCCACTCTTCCAAAATTTCTTTGCGGGGAGAAGGAATGACGATTTTTTCAACTAAAAGGCCTTTGCGTTCAATCATAGCCGCGCCGGCCTCAACGGCTGCCTGCACCGCGCCCACTTCGCCGGTCATGGTCACATAGCCCTTGCCCCCGATGGCCATGGCCAGATGAACATTAATCAGTTTGACATTGGCCGCTTTAACGGCGGCGTCGGCCGCTTCAATCACAGAAGCCACGGAAAAACCTTCGATAATGCCCAGCGCTTCGATCTCCGGCATCATGCCCACGCCGTTAATAGCCGGGAAAACTTCCGGATGCACGTTAGGAATCACAAAATGGTCCACAACCGTATGCCCGCCGACGGCTACGCCGGTTTCGATACTGGCGTTCACGGCGTCCACATCGCCGCCGATGAGCACCATATACTTACCGGGACAAATAGTACGATTGACCACAATTTTCACGTCCGCCCGTTTCAATACGGCATCGGCCACCTGATAACCGCGGGCGATGCTCGATGTTTCCACAATTCCTATTGCTGCGCCTGTCATTTGTTACCTCTTTATTCGGCGGCGATGTGTATGCCGCGCGCTTCGATTAATGTTATTTTTCCACTGATGCTGGCGTGCGCCGGCACGCCCAAACTGTTTTCCGGCGCTGTGGCGATAACCGCTCCCTTTTGTACGCGATCGCCCACCTTTACCACGGGCACGGCCGGCTGACCGATATGCGAATCCATGGGAATGATCACTTCCTGCGCTCTAAGGGCCGGCGCTTTAAATTCGGCATGGCGGTCGTATTTATTTAAATCCAAACGGCGGTAAACGGTTTGGATGGGCACCTCCCGGCCTTTACGCATGGGATGCACGTCGCGGAACAGCCGTTGGACTTCGTCCTGTGAGCGCTTCAAATTTTTCTCGCGCAAAAGCTGTTTGGCGTCCACGCAGATATTTTTGGGATCGAGTCCTTCGGGACAGGCGATCATGGTGCAAACGTTGCACTCGCAGCAATACTCGGCCCACAAACTGACGCGCTCTTTGGCCTCGCCGGTCATCAGTAAATTACGCATTACTTTATGCGGTTCGATGGGATAGCCCATAATGTAGCGCGGACACATTTCCGTGCACAGCGAGCACTGGTCGCACTGCCCGTGTCCGATGCGTGTGTACGTTTCTTTTGGCGTGGTTTTACGGCGGACCAAATAGTGATCGTCAGGCAAAACAATCAGCCCGCCGTTGGTTTTGGCCAACGGAGCGCTCATATCGCTTTCCACGCCGCCCATCATTACGCCGCCGGTTAAGATCATGGGATTTTCCACCGTAGCGCCACCGGCCAGCTTTAGTAAATCTTTAAAGGCAACGCCCACCGGCGCCTTTACGGTCATGGCCTCTTTAACCGCAGCGGTAATGGTGATATATTTTTCCGTCACCGGCAGATTGTCATCCACGGCGCGGGCGATATTGATGATGGTTTCCACATTGTCCACCACACAACCGACCTGCAAAGGAATGCCGCCTGGAGGAATGCGCCGCCCGGTAATCTCGTAAACCAGCACATATTCATCGCCGGCCGGATAGACGTCTTCATAGATAAAAAAAGTGAAACCTAATTTTTTAGCCTGCGCGTTTAATTTTTCGGCCACATCGCGGTTTTTCTCTTTAATAGCGATGGTTACCTGTTTGGCGCCGGTAATCTCCTGCATAATCTGTAATCCGCGCAACAGGGCCTCCGGTTCCTGCAGCATGACAGTACGATCTTTGTACAACAGAGGCTCGCACTCGGCGCCGTTTGCAATGATGTGTTCCACCCGGGCGTCCAATTTTTTATATGTGGGAAATCCTGCTCCCCCGGCGCCAATCACGCCGGCGGAACGGATTCTGTCCAGCATTTCCTGTCGGTTCATTTGTGTGCTTTTCCGTTTAAATGGTACGAGGCGATGGCCAGCGGCGTTAAATATAAAGGATTATACGGCATAATGATTTCGTACTCCGATAATTCCCGTGTAAATACTTGGTCAATGCCGGGGAAGCAACAAGTGCCGCCGGTCAAATAGAGCCGTTTTACGCTTTGTCCCTGCAAATAAGTGCGAATGATTTCGGCCATTTTCTGAAAGACCGCTTCCACCACCGGCCGGAATTCCGCCGCCTGAGCGCCGCGCTTGATTTCTTCCGCCTCTTCGTATGAAACGCCGCGGTTGCCGGCCAGAGTCAGCGTTACATGCCGCCCGCCGGTAGGCTCGTCGGCAGCAAAAACAATTTTATGATTACGCGCCACGGCGATACCGGTTGTTCCGCCGCCGATATCCACCACTGCGCCCTCCTTGATCCCCAATAAATGCACAACGCTGGAAGGTTCGTCAATAATCCCTTCCACCTGAACCTCGGCGGCTTTTAGCACATTGGCCGAAATATCGGGATCGGTGCCCGGCGGATAGGAAGTTACGGCCTTTTTGATGGCGACGCCTAATTTTTGTTCCGTTCGCTTAAGTAATTTTTTAACGATTTGCGTGGCGCCCCAATAGTCCAGCACCACGCCGTCGCGCACCACTTCGGCCCATTCCATAAAAGCCGAAAGCGGCCGGCCGGAGTCATCCACCACAAAGACCATGATATCGGCGGTGCCTAAATCCACGCCCACCCGGTAGCCGGGCGGCGCTTTAACCGGCGCCGGATTATTAATGATGCTTTCTATGGTTTGTAAATGCTGATTAATTTTGTCCAAATTTACGCCTGATATATGTGAAATTTTAATTCTAAGAAATCGCCGCCATCGCCATCCTGCACGGGATAGTATCCAACCTTTGTAAAAAATGACAGCTAAGATGAAGACGATGTTCACATCCGTTTGTTCCCGACCCCCTGCCGCGCTTACGCCCGGCTATCCTCCTTCCCACGCCTGGGAGGGGGGACTAAAGGGGAGCGGTTTTAATGATTTTAGCTTCTACTATCCTATTTGATTCAGATAAACCTCAATAATTCAAAACAACCAGCTCTTTGATAGCCGCCCGTCCTTTGGCCTTTGAATTAACCGCTCGTTTTGCGTACACGGTTTCTGTCCTGAATGGCGCGTACAGCTCCCGAATCAACGGCGTATCGGAATTACTGAGCATACACAAACAGCCTTTAGCCGAAAGCCCGGCATACAATTCCGCCAAATCCCGCTGCTCCTTCTCAGTAAAATTATCCGCCGTATATTGGGTAAAGTTAGAAGATTTGCTCAACGGATGGTAAGGCGGATCAAAATAAATAAAATCTCCCGGCTGAGCTATATGCAACGTGTCCCGAAAATCTTTTACTTCGATGGTAACATTTTGGATGGCCGAACTAACCGCCAACAAATTCTCCTTAAAAACAATACGCGGTTGTTTGTAACGGCCCATGGGAACGTTGAATTGCCCTTTGCTGTTCACGCGATACAAACCGTTGTAACAGGTGCGATTCAAATAAAGAGTGCGGGCAGCCCGCTCAATTGAATCCAATTTCTCAGCCTGTTTATCTGCGCTTCTAATCTTATAATAATATTCCCTGGAATGGCGGGCCTGATGCACAGTTAAAAGTCGGATTAATTCATCCGGATAATCGCGGAGCGCCAGATAGAGATTAATCAGTTCTTCATTATTATCCAGCAAAATGATTCGGTCATTTACTGCGCCGCTATTCCACAAATAGAAAAAAACGGCGCCTCCTCCCAAAAAAGGCTCGATATATCCGTTAACATGTTCGGGAAAAAATTGCTTAAATTGCGCCAAAAGCTGCTGTTTACCGCCAACCCATTTGACGATCGGCTTTAGTGCATCTTTTTTTACGGAAAACGCCGAAGAGTTATCCGCCGATGTTCCGACGAAATCAACGCCCATAAATCCCTTTACAGATAGAACAATCAGATTTTCACTTCTTAAATGTCCATGCGTCATTTCGACGCGCCCAAGGCGGGGAGAAATCTTTCTTTAAACCTGGATTTATGATTTCCCGTTTCCCGCTAAAGCGGAAAACTCAAAATGACAGGACGCTTATACAATCCTGAAATGATCCACAATCACACAGCGACGCAGACGCACAAAACTTTTGGCTGAAGTAACGCCCTCGCCCGTGGGCGTGGTGATGGTCATGGACGTCCAGCCCTCGCCGCCGAAACCCAGTCCGGCCAGACAGGGACCGTTTTTCACAAAAATGCTGGTGTTGATTTCATTGGCCATACGGTGCATGTAATCGATGTTTTTAGAGTGCATGGCCGCCGAGTGGCGCAAGCCGCGTTCCAGTTCGATGGCGATGTCGATGGCAGCGTCGGCATGGGCCGCGCGTATCAAAGGAATGACCGGCATCATCAATTCCAGCCGGGCAAACGGATGATTTTTATCGGTTTCCACAAATAAAAGCCGTGTATCTGCGGGGACGGTCAAGCCAATCGCCGCGGCAAATTTGGCGGCGTCGCGTCCCACCCAGTTGCGGTTGATGACGGCATCAGGGCCGGGATAGTTTTCCAGAATGACTTTGGCCAGTTGGTCGGCCTGGGCCGCGTTCAGTTCCACGGCGTTATTTTTGCTCATTTCGCGTTTCAGGGCGTCGGCGATGCTGTCCACGGCAATGATTTCTTTTTCATCGGCACAAACAATGTTGTTATCGAAAGAGGCCCCCCAGACGATGTCTTTACCGGCTTTGGCAATATCGGCCGTTTCGTCCACCACCACGGGAGGATTGCCGGCGCCGGCAGCCATCAGGCGCTTATTGGTGTGCTTGCGCGCCGCTTCCACCACCGATTCGCCGCCGGTGACCACCAACAGGTCAATGCCCGGATATTTGAACAACTGTTGCGCCGCTTCGATGGAAGGCTCGGCGATGGTAGTCAGTAAATACTTCGGACCGCCCGCTTGCACAATTGCCTGATTAATTATTTCTATAGCGCGCTGCGTTACTTTTTTTGCCGCCGGATGCGGGCCGAACACTACCGCATTGCCGGCCGCTACCAAACTAATTGAATTGTTGATTACCGTAGCCGCCGGATTGGTGGACGGCGTAATGGAAGCCACCACGCCCCAGGCGGCGTTTTCCGTAATGGTCAAACCGTGATCGCCGGACAGCGCTTCCGGTTTTAAACCTTCTAATCCGGGCGTGCGCTCGGCCTGCGAGATATTCTTGGCAATCTTATCTTCCACGCGTCCCATGCCGGTTTCCTGCACGGCCATCTCGGCTAACTCTTTGGCATACTGCACACCGGCCCGACGCATAGCCTGAATGATTTTTCCACGAAATTCCAGATTGCGGATTTTCTTTTGCGCTTCGCGGGCTACAGCCACCGCTTCATCCAGCGTTTCGTACACGCCGGCCGGATAATTGGCCGAAGCCGTATGTACAACGCCCGGGGCTTTTTTTTCTAACTGCGCCACCACCGAATCCACAATGCGGGAAATTTCCTGTTCTGTTAACGCCATGAATCATTTCCTTTACATCTGGTTAGTTTGACGGAGCCACAAGCTTCATCAAAATGAGAAGAACGCGCTGTTGTGCAGAAGCTTTTATCAAAAGATCTGCCTTCCACAACCGTTTACAACGCTCGTCCCCGCTTTTCCGCCTGCACTTATTCGATGCTGCCCTTGAGCTTTATGGGGAAAACTTCTTCCAAATCGCCATGCGGACGCGGAATCACATGCACAGAAACCAGTTCGCCCACACGATCGGCTGCCGCTGCGCCGGCGTCGGTTGCCGCTTTACAGGCCGCCACATCGCCGCGAACCAGGGCAGTAACATAACCGCCGCCGATTTGTTCGTAGGCTACCAGTTTTACCTTGGCCGCTTTAACCATAGCGTCGGCCGCTTCGATTAAACCGACCAGACCTTTGGTTTCGATCATTCCTAATGCTTCCATTTATATCTCCTGTTTTAAAGTTAGATTTTCATATCCGCGTTGTACAATATGAAAAATTTTTATCCCGACTATTGAACACACAGAGAACACGGAGGCTTTTTTATCTTTCATCTTTTAATCTTTAGCCTTTAATCTTAATTCCCGGTTTCCAGTTCCTAATTCCGAGTTTCTAATTCCTATTTTCTTTTTCCGGATTTCCGCTTTAACGCGCTGTTATTTTTTTAGCTTAATGGGAAACACATCTTCCAAATCGCCGTGAGGACGCGGAATCACGTGTACAGACACCAATTCGCCCACGCGTTCGGCCGCGGCCGCGCCGGCGTCGGTTGCCGCTTTGCAGGCCGCCACATCGCCGCGAACCAGGGCGGTTACAAAGCCGCCGCCAATCTGTTCGTAAGCCACTAATTTTACTTTAGCCGCTTTAACCATGGCGTCGGACGCCTCAATCAGACCCACCAAACCTTTGGTTTCGATCATTCCTAATGCTTCCATTTATATCTCCTGTTTTTAGGTTAGATTTCCATTTTCACAATTTTAAAAGCACGCTTCCGTTTATCTATTGGGAATGAGGAACCCGGAACTTTTTAATCTTTAGCCTTTACTTTTAATTCCCAGTTCCTAATTCCAAATTTCTATATTCTTTGTTCTTGTTTTTACGACTACAGAGCACGCAAAGAACACTGAGATTTTTTAGATTGTCTGTTTCCTGTTTTTTGATTTCTCTTTCCTAATACCCGGTACTTCCCACTTAACACTTAGTACTTGGCTCTTGGTTCCTATGTATGCGTCACTTTTGGCGTGCTGTCTTTTTTCTTGCTTAAACAGGCCGCCAACAACGCGCTGCGGTATATGGTTTCCGCATCCGCGTCGGGCTGCAAGCCGTGCAGACGATCATCCACATTGTTAAAAAAGGGGCCGTACACCTTCCAGCCGGCTAAATCGCGGGCGATTTTGTAACCGATATTGGCCGCGTTCAGCGACGGAAATACAAACACATTAGCCTGCCCGGCGACGGCGCTTTGCGGCGCTTTGCTTTTGGCCACCTGCGGCACAAAGGCGGCGTCAAATTGCAGCTCGCCATCTACTGCTATCCCCGGATACAACTGCCGGGCGATTTTCACTCCTTCACGTACCGTTTCCGTCCGTTCGTGGCGGGCGCTGCCCATGGTGGAAAAGGACAACATGGCCACGCGAGCCTCCACACCGGTCAAGCGCGTAAAAGCCCTTGCCGTACTGCCGGCAATTCCGGCTAACTGCCGCGGCGTGGGCCGGGGAATAATGCAGCCATCGGCAAAAGCCAGCATGGTGTTTTCATCCGGCGAAACCAGCAAATAAAAACTGGAAATGAAATCTTCCGCCCTTTGCGAGCCAATCATGTTTATGATTGCTTCCGCTAATTCCACCATCGTGGCGGCATTGCCGGCCAAGGTCACATGGCACAATCCGCGCTGCGCGAAGCTGGCCGCGTACCACAAGGGATGATTCAGCAATTGTTCGGCCTGAAAGCGCGTCAGTCCTTTGCGCTTGCGTTGGTCGTATAAACGGCGCGCCAAATGGTCAAATTGCGCATCGTGCTTGGGCTGACGGATTTTAATGCCCCGCAGCGGAATATGCTGCGTCTCTGCCAGCTCGCGTATCGCTGTTTGGTTGCCGATTAGAATGGGATCGGCCAGACCTTCGTCTTTCAAAGAACGGGCGGTCTGCAAAACGCGCACATCCTGCGCGCAGGCAAATGCCAGCAGCGGCGGATTTTTTGCACAGATGTTTTTGCAGTCCCCTATCAGCTTTTTAAACATGAGCTTTCATCATTTAACATAGCGCCGGATGACTTCGATCACCACGTCGCGAATCATTTCCGGTTGCTGCCCGAATTGCGGCAGCCGTTCAACCACGCGCTCAACGATAGCCCGCACGGCGGCTTCGTCTACCTCGGCGACGCCGGATGCTGTTTCCGCGCAACAGGGCGCCGCCGCTTCGTCTTCCACTAACTTAATGCCCAAATCCTTGGCCAAGCCGCGGGCTTCCGGCGTAACAATGGTTTCGGCGCGCAGGGCTGCAATTTCTTTAATACCATCCTGCCAGGCCTGGCGCACTATGCGCTCGGTAATCAGTTTTTTCATGTGCCGTATTTTCCTCCGGAAACGTGCATACGCTGCAACACTTCTTCGGCCAGGGCCAGATATTCCTTAGCGCCACGGGCCGAAGGCGCATACTGCAAAATAGGCCGACGCGCGTTGTAAGCCTCAATCAGTTTACTGTTGACGCCAATGACCGTCTGAAACACCTGCCTGCCGAAGCGCTGCTTGATGTGGCTGTAAACTTCTTTGGCCACGCGTGTGCGCCGGTCGTATTGCGTGCCGAAATAGCCCAATATTTTTAATTTGGGATTTAAATGGCGACGCGTTTTATCAATGGTATTTAACGTTACTTCCAATCCGCTTAAAGCCAGATACTGCGTTTGAATGGGAATCAGCACGTAGTCGGCGATGGACAAGGCATTTAAAGCCAGGTTGCCCATATTAGGCGGACTGTCGAATAAAACAATGTCGTATTTTTGCGGAAAATCAGCGCGCTTAAGGAACGAGTCCGTTTCCTCTTCCTGCTGAATTTCCTCGTAAAACTCGCTTAACGCCGGCTCCGACGGCAGGCAGTATAAAAAACCGTCGTCCACGGGATAGATATAATCGGACAGTTTGCCCTGTGGATTGATGAAAAAATCGCAAATGGTCTGGTGTTTTTTTTGTTCGAGATTAAATCCCAGATGCAGCGAAGCGCTGGCCGACGGATCCAAATCCACCAATAAACAGCGTTGGCGCAACCGGGCAAAACCGGCGGCTAAATTGACGGCGCTGGTGGTTTTGCCCACGCCGCCCTTGTTATTTATGACCACCACGAATTTCATTTGCCTTTTTTACCTTTAAGCGAAAAATAGCGTTGCTGCACCTTTTCGATTTTATGTTCGTCCATTAACTGCTTTAAATAGACGCGCATTTGCGCGGTATCGATTTTAAAATGCTCGGCCAGCGGCTTGACGCCTAAGCCATCCTTAACGGCGGCCAAATAAGCGCTGATTTCCGTAAGCATATCGCGCGGCCGGGCGGCCGAACGTTTTTTGCGTCCACGGCCTTTGCCTGCGGCAGGCGCAGATGAATGAGCCTCCGGTTTCGGCGCGGCGGCTTTACGTTTACCGCCCAGCCAGTTATCTACCAGCATTTGTGTATCGTCAAAAGGATTGGGAATCACATGGGCCGAAATCAGCCGGCCGACGCGTTCCGCCGCCGCTTTACCGGCGTCCACCGCCGCCTGACAGGCGCTCAGCTCGCCCTGCACCACCACTAAGACCAGCGCGCCGCCCACACGACGCCAGCGCACTAACTCTACTTTGGCCGCTTTGACCATGGCGTCGGCCGCTTCGATGGCCGCTATATAGCCCTGAGTTTCGATAAATCCGTAGGAAAGTTTCATAATGTGTAAATTAAACAAATAATCGCTTTACAAGCAAGCCATAATTAGAGTTTGGCCATTATCGCCGTTAAAGAAATTTTAAGTTTTGTCTGCTCAGCGGCTGAATTTAATGCACCACTGAGGCCGCAGAGCGCACAGAGGTTTTTAT
>CAZIBE010000009.1:0-62761 GCA_964536685.1 uncultured Calditrichaceae bacterium
CTGACCACTATCTAAAGATAGCGGCAATTAAAAAACATTATTTAGGACGGATGTGCAAAAAAATATAATGGTACTTTCAGGCTGTTTATAAGCGCAAAACAAGAGAATAATCCCCTCTATATAATAGTAGTTTTTGTAATTGAGCATTCAAAAACAGATGTGTTTTTTCCCATTTCTGCTTGTTTTTATGAATTATTTACTGTAAAATAATTCAACCACTCTTCTTCCAATGACCTAACTCAAAACTGGTAAAGGAGGCATTATGAAAAGTTTTAATTTAATCTTTAGATCACTATTTCTGTTTTTACTTGCGGCGATATTCTTCGTTTCCTGTTCACAACAGCCCACAGCAGTAAATGAATCCATCTCTTCCGTATCCCAAATACAATCAATACACAAAACCGCCGGCGGTGAATGCATTAACGGCCAGATGGAATCCGGCGCCTATTACCGCATATGCATGCCGGACGATTGGAACGGCGACTTGGTTATGTACGCTCATGGTTATGTTTCCCCAACCGAACCGGTAGCCATCCCCGAGGATCAACTTTATACTTCGGACGGAACTTACATCCCCGATATGATCATGGATATGGGTTATGCGTTTGCTACAACCAGCTACCGCGCCAATGGTCTGGTAGTACAAGACGGTATTATCGATTTAGTAGAAGTATGGATGCTCTTCAAAGATATGTATCCCGATCCTAAACACAATTATCTGGTAGGCGCCTCGGAAGGCGGCTTAATCACCACAAAATCTATAGAAATGAAAAATTGTTATAGCGGCGGTCTGGCCGTCTGCGGCCCCATCGGAGACTTTACCGAGCAAGTTAATTATGTCGGCGATTTTCGCGTGCTGTTCGACTATTTTTTCCCAGGCGTTTTGCCGGGTAGCCCGATGAATATTCCGCAGGAATTGATGGATAACTGGGAAACTGTGTATATGCCGGCCGTTATTCAGGCCATCAGTGACTATCCCGAACGTACGCAGGAACTTATTCGTGTGTCCGGCGCTGCAGTCGATCCGAACGATCCGGAAACTTTCGGCCAGACGGTTGTCGGCGTGTTGTGGTACAACGTATTTGCTACCAACGACCTTGTAGAACGCGTGGGCGGTAATCCCTTTGACAACCACGATCGTACCTATCGTGGTTCCAGCAACGATGCTTATTTGAATAAAAACGTGCAGCGTTTTACCGCCGATGCGCAGGCACTGGCCGAACTGCAGCACCAGTTTGAGACTAACGGCATCCCCAGTGAACCGTTGATTACCATGCATACGGTCGCCGATCCGATTGTTCCCTTCTGGCACGAACGCATGTACCGGACAAAGGTCGCCGAAAATGGTATCAGCGGATTATATCATAACTATCCGGTTATGCGCTATGGGCACTGCAATTTCACAACAGATGAAGTATTGCAGGCTTTTACGGCGTTGGTTTTACAGGTGCAGCTTAGAGAGCAATTGGGCCCCCCCAGCCCGACAAAAACGCGTCCCATTACGCGCAGCAGGTAATTTATTGCCGGCTAAAGCCCCCATCAGAACTTTAGGTTGCGGAGAATGTCTCCGCAACCTTTTTTAAAATAATCCGCAATAGTTCGGGTCAATACTTATATGTACCCGCAATAGGTACTTCATCTACAATATTTTCTATTAATACAAGTTTTTTGCAACCTTTTTTTATTTTTTACGAATACTGAATGTTATATCTCACTAAAAAATACTACCAGTAAAAGGAGATTTTTATGAGACGTCTTATGTTAGTTGCAGTCCTCATTTTATCTGTTTCTATCAGCGCAGTGCATGCCGATGAAGGTATGTGGCTGTTAAACCAGCTCAAACAATTAAACCTGCAAAGAAAGGGTCTGGAAATATCCAATCAGGAAATTTACAATCCTGATGGCACCAGCATTGTAGACGCCATCGTCTGGCTGGGCGGCTGTTCGGCATCATTTGTTTCTCCGGAAGGTCTTTTGGTAACCAACCACCATTGTGCGTATGGAGCATTGCAGAGGGCTTCGGCCAAAGAAAAAAAGGATTATATCTCAACCGGTTTTTTAGCAGAGTCCCGTGAGAAAGAATTGCCGGCTCTTGGCGTAGAAGCCTACACTCTTTTGCAAATGACGGATGTTACCGATAGAGTATTACAGAGCGCCGAAGGCATTAAAGACCTGGTACAGCGGGAGAGAAAAATCGAAGAAGCCATGGCTAAAATCAAAGAGGAACAGGAAAAAGACCGTGATGATATGCACGGGTAGCCTCCATGTTTAATGGCAAACAATACATACTTTATGTTTACAAAAAATATCGTGACGTTCGAATTGTCTATTCCCCTCCGTCTTCCATCGGCAAATATGGCGGCGACGTCGATAACTGGATGTGGCCGCGCCACACGGGTGATTTTACTTTCATGCGTGTGTATCAGGCTCCTGACGGTTCCGGCGCTACTTATAGTACGGATAATGTGCCGGTTCACCCTAAAAATTATTTACATATCGCCAGAAGACCGCAAAAAGAAGGCGATTTTAATTTTATCATCGGCTTTCCCGGCAGCACGACACGCTGGCGCACTTCTTACTCTGCAGACTGGAATCTGAATTATAATTATGTTCCAAGTATCAAAGAATTTCAGGAAATTATTGATCTGATGGACGAATTAACCAAAAATGATCCTCAGGGAAAAATCAAAGTGGCTGGGATGCATGCCGGTATTGCCAATGTGCTGAAAAATTATCAGGGTAAGCGCGATGGCATGTTAAAGAGTCATTTTATTCAAAAGAAACAAAACTTTGAAAATCGTTTGATGTATTTCATTAATCAGAATCCCGAATTAGAAAAATCTTACGGCACGGTATTAAATCAGATAAAAGACCTTTATGCCAAGTTGGCTAAAACACGTCAGCATAATGAGTTGCTGAATTCCTTTGGTTATAAAGCCGGCGGGCTGGCGTCTCTGGCTAACCAGGCCTACGGTATAGCCCGGGAAAGGGAAAAACCGGAATCGGAACGGGAACCTGGTTTTTCCGAAAAACAAATTAAACGCATGGTTGAGCGTTTGAAATACCGCTTCCTGAGTTATTACGAACCGCTGGATAAGGCGCTTTTTAAACGGGTCTTACAAAAAGCACAAGAACTTCCCGATAGCCAGCGTGTAAAAGCAATTGATGATATTCTTAAGGCCTCTCACCAATCCATCGACGAATTTGTCGATCAGGCGTATAAAAATACAGAGCTAAAAGACTTAGAGTTTGCTCAAAGCCTTTTCTCTAAGTCCAGTAGCGAGCTGGAAAAATTGAACGATCCCTTTCTCAATTTAGCGGTAAAGTTATATAATGACATGGAAACAACAAAGGAACAGAGAAAAGAATTTGGAGCCAAAATTGACCATTTACGAAGTCAATATCTCGATATGCTCTATGCCTGGAAGGGTAAAAATCTGTATCCCGACGCCAACAGTACCATGCGTTTAACCTATGGTTATATCAAGGGATACAAACCGGCCGATGCCGTCACTTACAGTCCGTTTACTACCTTACACGGCGTCATAGAAAAAAACACGGGAAAGCCGCCCTTTGATATGCCAATGGAACTGGCCAGACTGGAAGCCCGGCGGGATTTCGGCAGGTGGTATGACCGGCAGTTGAACGATGTTCCTGTTGCTTTTTTAAACACATGCGACATTACCGGCGGTAACAGCGGCAGCGCGGTAATGAACAGTAAAGGCGAATTGGTAGGATTGGCATTCGACGGAAATTATGAAGCCATGACCAGCGACTGGCAATTCGACCGCAACATTCAACGAACTATTGCGGTAGACATGCGCTATGTTATGTTTATTACGCAAAAATTTGCAAAAGCCGACTATCTGATAAAAGAGTTGGGATTTTAAAAGATCTCATAGATGAAGTTGTTACAGGTTGCGGAGATGAGCTCTGCTGAGGATCGATTCATCAAGAAATAACTGGCGGTGTAGATAATGGAGGATATGGAGCTCTCACAATTCCATATCCTCTGTTTATTAGTCTTATTATCTATGTGCCTATGCCTTAAAAAAACTTATACAGCAAGGCACCATCACATCCTATGGTCATATGACACTATTTTAAGAGCAGCATTTTCTTTGTTTGTGAAAAATTATTATCTGATTTTAAACTGTAAAAATAAATGCCAGAAGTAACCCTCCGCCCTGAATTATCTTTTCCATTCCAAACCACTGAATATTCACCTGCAAATTTAACTCCGTTCACCAGTGTCCGAACCTCATGTCCCAGCACATCATAAATCTTCAAAGTAACATTACTTAAAGCCGGTAATTTATAACTGATGGTTGTTTGTGGATTGAAAGGGTTAGGGTAGTTTTTGATTCGGAAGTCCGAAAGATAATGCGATTCACGGGAGATAATACTTACAGCGGTATCCGACACTGAAAAAAGATATCGCCATACATCCTTAAATAAAGGGGTTCCGTCTATTAATAACGGAGTTGCATTATCAGTTACAACACAGGCATGATATTTACCTTCAACGCGCGGTTCTTCATGTGTAATCAATTGATGTGAAGCTTCATAAGGATAGCCGCATGAGTCAACATTTATCACATGCGCCGAATCAGGCATGCCTAAAGCTGACCAAATTTCTAATTGCTCGGCCAGACCATCTTCAAAATGATTGAAACCAAAATACTTTTCTGCTGGTGTGATATGCGTATCATACAGCCAGGCAGCCGGAGCGTTAAAATAATCGCTATAATCTTTTGGTGAGGCAAAAAAAGCGACTCTGCTTACAAGATGGTATTTTGCTATCACCCCGGCATGTCCGCCGCCCTGTGAAAAACCGGAAACAATAATCTTTGACCAGATTATTTCATCCGATGCTGTTAAAAACTGAGACCAATTTTGTTCAGGATGATTATTGTTTAAGTAAATTAATAATTTTATCAACCTGTTTTCAATTGAATTGCTGCGGTTAACATTTACTTTGTTAGTCCTGTCCTGACCGTCAATTATTTCGAGCCGCACTTTTTCATAACACTCCGGGTCTTCACTGGAGTTGCAAAGTGAACCAACTGTCCAAGAGTTTGGATACTTTAAATTAATCGAATAGTAGCCATTATTAGCCGCGGCTTGTGTAACCAACTGTGTATTTTTTGGTTTACCATATGAAGCGGGTAAAAACAGGTATAAGAGATTTTGATTAACTACGTCGGTATTAATACAGACGTAATGGGAATCCAGCCACGCTGAAATTTGCGGATCCGTATCTTGCGGGTGTACCCAATATTCTGTTTGACTGAATGAATATGCGTATAATGCAAGAAAGAAGAGTACAAAACTATTTAATCTATTTATCATCTATCCTCCTTTCGGCAATTTGCCAAAAAAATTAAAAAGATATTAGCCTGGCTACCGGTTGAATTTTTTGCTAGCTGGTATTATTTTAATAATACCATTTTGCGAACCTGTCTGAATATATTCATTTTAAGTTCACACAAATAGGCGCCGGATGGAATCGCTTCGGCCATAAACTCAACCTGATGCAAACCGGCCGATTGATCCTCATTGACAAGTGAAACTATTTTTTGACCCAATAAATTATAAATACTCAATTCAACATGAGTTGTTTTTGCTAAGTGGTATTTAATTGTCGTTTTCGGATTAAAAGGATTAGGACAGTTCTGATATAACAAAAATGAACCAAGCTCGCGTTTTTTTCCATACTTATTTACGTCTGAAAAACCGGTGCAATAATCTTTCCGCGGATTCTGGTCAGAATTACAGGGATATTGGTATTTATCTTGTTGATATTGAGGTGCAGGATGGTCGGTAACAAAAAGCGGTTTAAAGGGCCCCATATCTATTTGTTCCTTACTACCGTTTCCAAGAGCGATATTTTTTGCTTCAGGATTTCCAGTAAAAGTAAAGTCCATAAGAGCATCTATTAAACGATATACCGCGTAATAATCATAGGCATTAAAAACAACATCGTTTGGTACCGAATGGTCTGCATCATATGGATATGAACTAACCGTATCTGAGTATAGCATGATGCAATCCTTGGAAGAATCAGGGATACCAATATTATAAAATATATCTATGCCCATGCGATGATCGTTTATTACATCATCATCAAACAATTCTACCAGCATGTTTACATCGCTAGGAAAATTTTCCAATTCTGACTGGCTTATTTCCAGAGAATACCAAGGTGCAAACATATATAAGAATCTTCCGTCTTCCCCCCAGCCATGCTCCACAAACCCACGCTGCCCCATTTCTGGCGTTGCGCCACCGCCAAAGGAATGGCCAACAAAACCTATTCTTGTACTATCTATAATACCAGGATAATCCCTAAGCGCCTTTTTAAATCCCTCAAATAGTGTATTATACCGCTCTTCGTTGTTCGAGAACAAAGTCTTATAGGGAGAAAAAACTATAGCATAGCCCCTACTGGCAACATGTCGTAACATGTACCTAAATCTGGTTGTGTCATTACCTCCATAGCCATGCGAGAAAAAAACTGTTGGAACAGGTTTAGATATATCTGCCGGATAAAAGATATCTACTGTACGACTTGGCCATAAAGGACTTTGAAATGAAATGACTGAAACACAATGATTTCCGTCAGCGCCGTAACCTGAATCTATTGGGGCAACAGGGCCTTCATATTGAGCATGGGCATTAATAAGGAACATTAAAAGTGAAACTAAAACTTTAATTAAATTTTCCATACCTAATACCTACCATTTATTTTATTTAATGTATTAGCCTCTGGATAGCTAACGATTTCTATCTAAAGGCAAGTTACAAATTACCGGAAATCTGTACGACTATGTATATAGCATGAAAAATATTTTAAAAAAATGGTGTTAACTCGTAATGATAGACTTACTGATAATGACAATAAAAATAGTGATAATCCGTATCTTATCATCTGACCTTTCCACTACTTTTGAATACGCAATCGCTATCAAGTATAGAGCAAGTAACGTGCCAGTAAGAATATATTAATATTACACATGTTACTGAAAAATATAACCAGCTTTTGTACCATATCGTACAGCGGGTGTACTATGACGTACATTTTCCATGCGATATGGTGTTATAAAATTAATCAATGGAAATGAATTTTATGTATGCATAAAAATATAGACCTGTTTGTAAACATTTAGAGTTCACCGGGATTGCCGCACTTCGATGAGTTTCAAAATAACTTAGAACCGGGGGCCCGGTAATTTCCGGTGCAGTAACATGTTGGCAATTGTATGTAAATTATTTGAGTAAAACAAGTTTTTTGATCTGGGAAGAGTTCTCCCCGGTTTTCAGTCTATAGTAATATACGCCACTTGCAAATCCGGCGGCATTCCATTCAACGCTATGCTCCCCTGCTGCTTGTTTTTCATCAACCAAAGTCGCCAATTGTTCACCCAGTATATTATAAACCGCTATTTTAACATGGATAGTGCGTGTTATCTGATATCTGATTCTGGTAACCGGATTAAAAGGATTGGGAAAATTCTGTTCCAGCTTAAAGCTATATGGATGATGCTGAACAATCGTTGATGGTCCGCTCCCGATGGGCAGTTCATGAAAAGATAAAGCGCCCACACCGCGTTCGTTACGAATCCACGGCCCTTCATAAATACGCGTTGGCAAACGGTTGTATGCAGCATTGGGTAAATACGTGATTTTTGAATAATCAGCGCTTCCGTTCAGCTCCAAGACCACTGTGTAACCGTCATTTATAGTGTAGCCTGACTTAATATATCCATAATTACCATCCAGATAGAAATAGTTTTTCATGGATGCATTTAACGAGTCCTCCGGCCAAATGACCGGCTGATCGTAATCAAGATAGATAACGCTTTGCTCAGAATTGACATAATAGATGGCCTGCACATCCGGCGCTTCTATATTCATGGTATCGCTGGCTGCGTAAAAATCGCGGCGTACCAGCCGGTAAACCCACTGCGCCATCTGCAAATAGCCGTCGTCATTGTAATGGCAGCCATCATGGCCTATTAAACCGTTGGTAGCCATGACGCGCACTTCCGGGAAATGCTCCTTAAAACTGCGCTGGACACCGCGCAGATAGCTTTGGCCGTCTCCGCCACAGCTTCCCAGATGCAATTGAAATACATAGATGCGATCTAAGGGCGCATAATCATCGTGCCAGGCGTTCCGCAATTGACTGAAGCGGGCAAAATAGAGCGAATCATCCGAGGAATAGGTGTCACTTTCTCCCTGATGCCAGAAAATAGCTTTTACATCATCTGCCACATGCGCTTTTGTGGCGCGGTATAAAAGCCGTCCATATGTGGTGGTTAAATTCATATGGTCGCTGGTATCCGGCAAATTGTAGGAAATGGACGAACCACCGCTGCCGCCGTTCAGCACACAGGTGGGCATGCCGTACTCCGTAATCATATACTCTTGCAAGCGCAGGCCCCAAGTGCCCACGGCGTACAAACAGGAATCGCACCCACCCTGACCGTTGGACAAGCCCCAGGTGGTATCTGCCGGATTGTAATTGCTGTAATTAGTGTGCCTGCCAAAACTGCGGCAGAACTCGCTACTAAAATTATAAGTAATTGCGTTGGGATGGGAATTGGACTGCCCGTTAATCAAATAGACATCGCCGCACACAACGCTGTCGCGCTGGGCGATCAGGCTGCCATCTAACAGGATATGAAAATAGTACTCGCTCATTTCGGCATGAATTTTAGGCGCAAAAAAGAATTCGGCCCTGCCGCTGGCGTATTGCAGGGTTTGGCTGAATTCTTTCCACAAAGAAGAATCCTTATACACCTGCAAACCGATTTCATTAAATCCCGCCGTTTGCACGTAACCGCTGATTTCTACAATGGCGGAATCCTGGACGTCACGCGGAAAAAGTTGTAACTGGGCGGGGATTTTTGTAAACACCACATCGTCAGCTAAAGCGCTGTTAATAGTTAACAAAAAGATCACTGTAAAAGAGGAAATTAATATGCGTAACATTTGTACCTCCTGGATGGAAGGGAGACTAATAATGTTTTATTGATTATGTCTTTAGCTCAGCTAATTTTCATTTTAATTTATTTAATTTTCACTAGTTAGCCCTCTCCCCTTTCCCAAGTATGGGAGAGGGAAATTGAAGGGGTGAGGGAATATCAACATTTTTCATGTTTTTGTGATATATTTTTGCTGAGTAAAGGGACTAATCATATATTTTATTATAGCGAATTACATATCCATTGAACGTATCCCATTTCACAAAACCATATCATATTTTTATGGTTGTGCAAGCATTTTCTCCGCCCCTCCGCGGCTTATGGAAAGTTCTTCAGACAGTTCATCCCTGCGGGACTTATGTACAAGCAGAACAGGTTAAATCACAAAGTTTTATTAGTATAGCTGCGGAGGAGCTTTCTATTTGTGGGTTCGTTCTAAAAACCGGTCCCATCGCTAAAATTGAGAAAAGTCGCCTAAAAAAACAATTAGTTACAAAAGCGATGAAATCGATAATCACCTTATGCGCTGTCCCGAATCCTTTTGGTTGCGAATACCAATTTCCCCACCTCTGCTCCGGCCAAACGGGCCACAGGCGCGCATTTAATTCTTAATAAAAAATAAATATTGCGCTGCACATCGGTTAATGTTTCGAAATTTCCCATGCCTTTGGCAATCACCAGGTCGGCTCGTTTCATTAATCGGCGCACCTCATCCGATACAGCGCTTAAAACGGTGCCCGGCGTGCTGTCGCCATTTCCTATTACGCGCGCCACCTCCGTCAAACCGACCTGACGGGCATCCTCCATAGTGGCGTCATTAATTACCGGCGCACCGCGTACAACTACCGTAAAATTCATCTTCTCGCGCGGAAACGTTTCCCGCATGATCTCGATGAACAAGCGGTCAAATACAATTTCTCCGGCATTGTCCGCCAGATATAAAACATCCCGTGCCGGAGCCAGCTCACGCACAAATTGGTCGCTGTCATCGATACCCCACTCTTCCTGCAATTCGTTTACAATGGCCTCAATACGCGGTTTATTGTCCGACGGCCCAAAATCGATGATATTTCCGGCGGCGGCCAGTTTTGCCGCGGCTTTCAGGGGATTGGCTTGTTGCCGCACCATGTTTTTAACATCATCATACGCCGCAAGAACCGCCTGATTGTAAGCTGTTTTTAACGACGCGTAAGGATCATAATTACCGGTGATGCGGTGAATTATATCGTAGATAAACTTGCCGTGTTGCGGCGGGGACAGCTTGTAGTCGAGGTGCGCCAAATACGAAAGCACTTCCGCCAGCGCCTTCTTTTTTAAACGGTCATTATTTGTGGCTAAATTGAGTGTTGATAAGGTTTGACGAATGATGCAATGAATGCATTCCATATGTGTATGCATAAGCAGGCCATTTCTTTACCGGTGGTTAGCTCCCGCAAGTCAACGATATTAACGGGGTTCCATTTCTTTAATCTCTTGAAGATAATCATCCATCAAGCGCTGCCATTCCATTTTGAACCAGGGCGTGAATCGCTCCGGATGGGCCGCCAACTCGGCGTTTAAATCATCAATAGAAATATATTTCCAGCCGGAAATCTCCGTTTCGTTTATGATCGGTTGTTTGTCTGTTTTTCCGATATATACCGAACACAGCTCGTTTTCCGACCCCTTATCTTCGAATGAAGCCTGATACTGAAACTTATAGAGATATTTCAACGGCGTGTTCAGCCCCACCTCTTCCTTTAAGCGGCGAATCGTCGCTTGTTCGTATGACTCTCCTTTTCGGGGGTGGCTGCAACAGGTGTTTGACCAGAAGCTGCCCCATAGACGTTTTGAACCGTGCCGCTGTTGTAACAGCAATTCATTTTTACTGTTAAAAATAAAGATGGAAAAGGCGCGGTGCAAAAGGCCCCGGCCGTTATGGCATTTGTCTTTTGTCTCGTAGCCGATAACATTATCCTGAGAATCGACTAAAATAAGTTTTTCATCGTCAAAAGAAACGACTGTATCTTTGGTACTCATATAGGCCTCATTTAAATTTAAGCTAAAACATTTTTTCAACAACCAAGGACTAGGAATTGGGAATTATACAATTTCTGATTTCCCTTTTTCATTAAATACTAAAACAGTATCTTTATTCAAATAAATTCACGGGACATCCAATAAATTAAATTTTCAATTCCCAATAACGCAGCCCAAATATCACAAAAAATCCTTCAACAGGCAAGCGCAATCGCACAACGCCGGCAAGGACGGTAGGCAGCAGGAAATACGCAAAAAATGCCAGCAAGGTAAAAACGATGGCATAGCGCTTTCTCCTTAACAATTTCCACAAGTAAAGAACAAACGACAAATAAATCAACAAATAAACGAAGAACATAAAAACGAAGATGACGCGCGCTGCAAGAAACTTTTTTAGCGGCAGACGGTTTTTCAGCGGTTTGTCGCGCCAATGACGGTTCCAGTAATTAAACACCTGCGTCCAGTTATTGCCAAAGAGAGTGGCCGCCAAATTGGGCATGAACATGCATTTGAGCGTCGTTAGGGGATAGCGCTCGTAAATTTGCAGGGCGAACGTCTTTTCTAAGGCCATTTCCTCGCGAAAATCGGGTACCTCTTGCAAGCGGCGATCCATGGCTTCGTACTCGGCTAAACGTCCGCGATCTTCCAGCACCTGCCGTCCCAAAAAATGCAGCATATTGTTTTCCAGAATGCCCGTGGGTTTAAAAACACCATAATTCACGTAGTTTCGCGCCGAAGGTAGCAATACCAGCGCGTTTAACAAAACAAGACTCAGTGCGGCGATTTGCCTGCGCTTGACATTCCAGCGCAAATTTTTTGCTTGTAACACAGCGATAAAAACCATAAAATGAACTACCGGATAAAGTAATAGCGAAGGCCGCACCTGCGCCGCATAACCTAAAAAGAACAACTGTCCCAGCGCGTCCGGCCAACTCTGCCGGACAAGCGCCCGTATTCCCAAAAATAATCCGATATAAAATGACAGCGCAAAAAAGGTATCGCTTAAGATTAATGGAATGCGCGCCCAGTAGGCCGCCGAAAGCAGACTAAAAAGAAAAACACGGCGAATGAGCGTTCTATTGTCGCCTAACAGCAGCCGTACAAAGCGGGTCAGCAACGGATAAAAGAAAGCAAAGAGAAGCGCCTGCAATAACCAGGCCGCCGTCAGCCAGCGGCTGCCAAACAACCGCATCAGTCCTGCTAAAAATAGCGGATAGCCCGCGGTGCGTAAAAAACCCGGTTGCAAGCCGCGGCCAATTACGCCGTGCTGTAAAAAATTGCGGGCCGGCTGTACGTAGCTTAGCACATCGCTGCCCCTCCACAAATTGTGCTGGGCGTTACCTTCCGGTAACTGAATATTGTAACGGGCCAGCGGCGATAGCCACAACACTGCCAAAAACAGCAAGTGTAACAGCAATCCAATCCCGAACTGCCAACGTTCGTCTGTAATATCCACACGCCGTATCATGGCTTCTTTACCTTGTACAGATAAAATTTAAAATGATGGTACATTTCGTAAACGCCTAAAACCGGATACTCTTTCTCCGCCCGGGAAGAAATCAAAAAGACGTTTTTGCCCTCTTGTAAGGCCGTCGCAAAATTCCTGCCGTATTCAAAGTCCAAAGCCAGATAAAATGGGATGCTGGTGTGCACATCGGCGTCGTACAAAATGCACTGCTGAAAACTCCGGCTGTCAACATCCTGTTGAATAGCCCTGCCCACTGCCTTAGCCGTCGCCACAAATGTATATTGCGGCTGCGCCAGATGACCTGCATAACGATACAGATTCCAGCTATTGGCCGCCACAATCAACGCCAGCGCTACCGTTAAAATCAACTTCTCTTTTGTCCTGCTCAACTTCCGGTCCTCTATCCTCCAGGGAATAGTCGCCACAAACCAGACCACGGGGATCAATAAAATAATATAGTAACGCGCCGGATGATAATTGAAAAAACCATGGAAAACAAACGTGGAAACGAATAAGGAAACAAACAAAAGGTCAGTGTTCAGCGGCTTGCGCCCGCGGCGGATTTGCAGCAAAATTGCACCTAAAACAAACAGCGCCAAAATGAGCAGAGCCCAGTTGTGCAAAACAAAGCCGTTGCCCAGAGAAGTCAAATACAGGCGCAGCAAATGCCCGACGCCGTGCGGCATCTTGTAGCGAATCAGCGTATCACTGCGCAAAGAAAATTGTTCCGCTGCTAAAACCAGCCGTATAAGGCGCAGCGTGGCGTAATGCGCCAAAGCCGCCGTTAATACTATGATTCCCGTACGCAGTACTGTTTTTCTATCGATTCGTCTAAGCGCGGCAGTTAGCAACGTAAAAATCAAATAAGCCAAAATAAAGTTAACCGCCGAGGCCTTCATCAGTAACGATAGATAAAGGAATATGCCGGAAAGCGCAAAGCGGCGTAAGTATAGCGCGCGGGAGCCCGCCAACGCCTGTAAATAAAAATAAAAAGAAATCAATCCCAGCGCAGCCATGGGTAAGTCAATTAAGGCCAGCCGGCCGTATATAAAAAAATAATAGTTGGTAGAAATAAGAAATACGGCAATACTCGAACTCAGTACTTTATGCCGCGGGCTGCGCTCATACACCATCAGCGCTACTAAGAACGCCATCGCCATATTTAAGATTACCGCCGGTAAACGCGCGGCAAGCAAAGAAACGCCGCCAACCATGTAAGCCGCCCGCTGCAGGAGCGGCATCAGCGGATCCATAAAAATATAATTAAAATCGCTCAGCAGCCAGCGGCCGCTTAGCGCCGCTTTTAAGGCATTGCCGCCATGGTACAATTCATCAGTTAAAAATACGCCCCGGCTCCAGGTTAACGATAAATCAGGATCAGACCAGAAGCGCAGCGCCCAGGGTACAAAGGCCGCGATGAATACGCCGCCTAAAATAAAAAGCTCTCTACTGCTTCTCTTCATGATATTCAGTCTCGGTGTTCACCGCCCAGATATTGGCCTTGTCGTTAATGCCGGCGATGATATTATCCACAGCAGTCATAGCCGTCAGCATGGAGTGATCCTGATTATTGTAACGGTGCATGCCGTTGCGGCCGATTAAAAATAAATTTTCGTAGCCGTCAACGAACCGGCGAATGCGCTCAAAATGCTCGTATGCGCCAAAATAGGCCGGATAAGTTTTAGACATGCGGATAACCACGCCGTCCAACACATCTTCTTTTTCGATAAAGCCGATCCGCCGCAGTTCCTCTGCGGCCAGTTTCCGCCATTGCTCATCGCTTTGCCGCCACAGCTCGTCCCCTTCGTTGCAAAAATATTCCAGTCCCAGCCATACCGTTTGGGGATCCTTCACGAGAAAAGGACTCCAATTATTGAACACCTGCAAACGTCCCATGCGCAGATCGCTATCCTGCATATAAATCCAGTTGTCGGGAATTAAGCGTTGCCGGACGGGTTTCTTATGGCCGTCGTTGTTTACAAGCATTCTATTAAGCAGTAAGCCGACTACCACAAAATCACGGTAAACCAAACCGTTGGCTATCGTACGCACATCGGACGGCGCGGCCTCCCCAAAATATTGAATCAGTTCCTTTACGGGCATGGTGGAAAAAACATAATCGGCCTTCAGCCAGCGCTCTTCATTGTTTTGCAGATTTTTAACGCGTACGGCGTCGATACGCCCGGAGCTGTGCCGCAATCCGCAAACTTTGTGTTGCAACAGAACCTCTCCCCCGCTGCCTTCAACAAGTCCTGCCACGGTTTCCCACATTTGTCCCGGCCCGAATTTGGGATACAGAAAACGTTCGATCAGGCTGGTCTCCGTTTTTTTCTGTGTAATGGAGGTGTCGCGTCCCACTAAATTGCGCAGCGCATGGAACACCGCCCGGCTGACCGACAATCCTTTAATGCGCTGTGCGCCCCATTCCGGCTTAATTTGCCGGCAGGACACACCCCAGACTTTCTCCGTGTAATCTTTAAAAAAGGTACGGTACAACTGCCGGCCAAAACGATTGATTAAAAAATCTTCCAGCGAGGCTTCCTGACGGATGGGAAACGCTTTCACACGCAGATACGACAGACCAATGGCCGCCATACGCCATAAGCCAAGATTGGCAACGGTATTCATATTCAACGTAACTGGATAATCGAAAAACTTTCCCAGATAGTAGATGCGCGAAAGGCGGGAGCGTGTCAGCATTACGTTATCGGCTGCAGCGTCGTCCCCATTCTCCTGCAGGGGCAGTTTGTCAAGCCACCAGTTCGTTACGCGCTGCGATTTGGAAAAAAAACGGTGTCCGCCGATATCAATGCGGTTGCCCTTGTAATTGACCGTGCGCGAAATGCCGCCCACCTGGCCGTCCATTTCCAGCACAATGGGATGAATATCCGTGCGCGCGGCCAGTTCGTAGGCTGCGGTCAGGCCGGCCGGCCCGCCGCCGATGATCACTGCGGTTTTCTTTTTCATAGGTGTTTATTGAACAAAATATATTTACGCGCCAAAAAATTCCAAAAATAGACCAGGCCGGTAGCCAGCAATTTGGATATCATATAATACATTCGGGCATATTCGGTAAAAAGCCATAAAAACAACTCGTTGAAGCATAACCCGACAATTCCGATAATTGAGAAAACTACAAACTCTTTATGGCGGTTTTTAATAGTGCGAACAGGAAAAACCCAATACGTGCTGATAAGATACACGGTGACAATACCCACCGTAAATCCGATAATAGCCGACAGCAAATAATTCAATCCCACCCATTCTGTCAGCGTAACCAATATGGAAAAATCTACCACAAAAGCCACGCCGCCGGCAAAGGAATAGCGAATCATTTGCAGAAAAAAATTTTCACTCTTACTGAAGATCAGATTCTTAAACATTCGGACTTTCCATAATATTATCCGTAAACCTGTTTCACAAATCGCCGTAATTTACATAATTTAAATGAGTAATCCTAAACTGTGTCGGTTTTTGGCTATGAATTAAGTTATTGATTAAAATATAATCTAAGATATAGAAGATTTTGTTTCAAGCCGGCCTTTAGAATTCCCTGGGGATTTATCCGCCGTTCGATGGTTTTTACCTCGGTAACGGCGCCTCCATAGCGTTTTGCCAAAACCTCTAACGCCCGGCGCGCCGCAGCCGCCTTTGCATAAAAAAGCACTAACCGGTAAAATAAAGCACGATTTTCATTGTAATATTTAGCGCCGGCCGCGTAAAGGGTTCCTTTTGACGCCGGCAAAGTAAAAGGCCGCCCTAAAAACCGGCGCAAAGCCACATCACCGCAAAGAATCCGTTCGGAAAAAAGGATGCGTCCTTTTTGCGGCAATTGTTCAAATAAATGCAGGTCGCGGCCATAGCCAATCTTCTGTAAAAGCGTCTTTGCCAGTTTTTCCATCACCGGCAAAAGCAGGCTGTCGCCGGAAAAATTACCGATGCGCACAAAATATTCCCGGCTAAAAAAAACAAACTGGTGAGGATTTATTTTACACGGGACATCGATCGGCGGATGCAAGCTTTTTCGTCCCGCTTCCCACAAAAACATGCCTAACGCTGCCGTATCGTTTTTCATACGGAATAATTCCAGACTTAACTCTTTACCTGCAGCGCTCTTATATTGCTGCACGCGTAGATCGGCAAAGCCCATCTCCAAAAAGATTTCGGCGGCGCCGTCCATATAAACATACAATTTGGTTGAATCATAGGTTGCAGTTTTGCCGGCCGGCTTCCATCCGGTATAAAAAGACTGCGGCGGTCGCACAATGGCCCCCGCCGCAGTAATCGATAAAAATAAAGTAACTAACAGTAACCGCAAATTTCGCATCAGCGCATAAGGATCATTTTCTTGATTAATGCGTTGGAAGCGGTTTTTACGCGGTAAAAATAAATACCCGAAGCCACGCGCCGGCCATGATCATTAACGCCGTTCCACTTGAACTCATGGTAACCCATTTTCAGATTTCCTGTCCACAGCGTGCGCACCTGACGTCCTAAGACGTCATAAATGCGCAAGGTTACACGCTGACCGTCCGCCGACTGCGGCACACCCACACGGATGGTTGTGGACGGATTAAAGGGATTGGGATAGTTCTGCGCCAGCTTAAAATGCAGCGGAATGATTTGCGGTTTAAACGATTCATCCTGAGTTACATAAATTTTAAAGGCGGAAATATTCTGTCCCGGGGTAAACTGATACCTGTTTTGCCGGCTCATGTCGATCACCTGTTCGTTTTTCAAATCCACCAAATAGAGGTAAATCTGATCTTCGCCGCCGGACAAGGGCTTCCAGCTTATGGTAAGCTGCTCATTAACATTTTGTGCCGCTACCTTCATATCCCATGTTTTTACTTCTTTCAAATCGCTGAAGGGTCCTTTTAACAGCTGCGTTAAATTGCCCTCTTCCGAAGCGAATGAAACGGAGCAGAAATCGCCCATATGCGGCGGTTCCATAACGCTAACTTGTGGAGTTGCGGAGATTCCGAAGATATTTTTGTCGTCATGGTATCCCGCGCTCTGTACGGCGATATTCCATTCCCAGCCGTCCTCCGTCTGTGTATACGTTTTAGCCAGCAGATCGATGGCAGACGGTATGGAATCTGTGGCATAGGCCGGTTGCACCGGGAAATGCAAGGTTCCGGCTGACCCGGCATACAACCAGTACCCTTTCCACGGCCAGGCTGCCGTGGATGAATCCACAATCGCCCAGTCATAACCCTGTTCCTCTTTTGATTGCTCAAACCAGAAAACAGCCGGTTTCAGATAACCCTGTTGTACTGCATCTAAGAACGGCATGGCGTCTCTCTCCTGCGGCTGGAATTGCATCTGGCGCCAGAAAGTGGAATAACTGCGCGGAGCGCCAATCTGATTCCACCCCGCTGTTATTTCTATCGAAGCCGTTTCACTAAAGGTTCTGGGAATGCTGCTTATGTCTGCGGAAAATTCTTTTAACGGCATCATCCAAAAAGCCGTTCCCGGCCGTATATCTTCTTTTGCCACCGGTAAATATTTATTTTCTGTATTATCCCAGCGTAGTAAAATAGCCGAAGAGTCATTACGCCCAATTACTGCATCCCAACTCACGCCGGATTCTCTTGGGAAAGAAACCATATACCAGAGGTATCTAATAATAGATCGCTGGTCAGCGCGCACGATAAAATCAAATTTCTGTTGATTTTGTAAAGTTGGATCTGCCGGATAATATGTCACAATTTTAAGTTCGTATGCGCCATCCTCAAGCAGAGGAAAGGTAATTTGGTTTACGGCCACCGTATCCACATTACTTATGGGTTGGACATCCGGTAATTTTCTTAACATATAATGGACGCGTATCGGAACAGGCAGAGTAAGTCCTTCAATCACATTGCTATCTACGATTGAAAAACGGAAGCGTACCGCAGATTCTTTGATAATTGGCCCAAATGATGATTCCATCACAATATTGGGGCCGTATTTCAAATCGGCCTTGCCTACCTGTATATCATAGGAGAGCAACGCTTCACCGCCAAAGCCATCACTAATATTCACCGTCACATGATGCAAGCCGGAATCGCCTAAGGCCGGCACTCCGCTGATTAGACCGGAAGCGGACACAGAGAGCCACTGCGGCAGCTCGACAGGCGTGAACAGTAAGGAATCGCCATCTGCATCGGTCACCTGAATCTGATAACGGTATAATGAAGCAATTTTGGCTTGCGCTAACGGCAGGCCGCTAATCACCGGCGGTGAGTTGGCTCCCAAACCTTCCAAAGCAGCCAAATACAAGCCTCCGCTCAAATGAGGATCGTTGTTGATAATATGCAGCGTATCACGGTAGGCCATGCGCGCTTCCGGCTGGAAGGTAAGCGCTAACGGTAATGAATCGCCCGGCGCTATGTGCATGGGCATAGCGCTGACGATATGAAAATGCGGATCATTGTTTTGCAGCGTCACAGAGCTCACATCCAAGGGCACAAAACCAAAATTATGGATAAATATTTTTATGGTATCCTGACGCCCCGGAATCGTCTCAAAAACCACCGGACGCGGTTTAATGCGGATGCGCGGCTGTAACGATGGCGTGGCCATAAAGAGATTGCCGAACAGCCCCTGATTGATGCGTCCGCCGTTGGGCTGGGGTTCCATGCTAAAATCATCGTTGGGATCGCCGGCGTCGATAGTGGGCGACATATAGTCCAGCCGATAAAAACCGGAATCCGGCGGCATGAACACCGGCAGTAAATGGCTCACGGCAAAACGCGGCACGTCGCCCTCAATACTATCCACTGTGGAGTAACTAATGCTTAAATCAGATAAAGCAGAAGTGCGCATTACCGGCAGTTGATTTGCCCAGATGATTGCGTTACGAATTTTTACACTGTTCTGCCCTTCGGCAACTATGCTATTGCCAAATGAATGCAGAATATTGATATTTTTAAGCCCGGCTCTAGCCTGTTCTCCCAGATGCATGGCGACCAGATTTGAATCGCAAATAACATTTTCCATGAACAGAGAGTCGCCGCTAAAATCAATGCCCGTTTTATTGTGCATCACCCCCCCTATTTTCATTTGCAGAGGGCGATTTTCAACCAATAAACCGGTTTCCGCGCCGCCGACAGAACACCATCCCAAATAAACGGTATCCGCTCCCGCGTGAATATGAACGCCCCTCCAGGGCAGAGAATCCATTTCTGCCGGAAATAAATCGACCATATCTGAAGTATCGCGTCCCATTATCTGCAAACCGCCGTACACATCAAAACCTGTTTGCGCAGTAAAACCGATGCGTACACCGGGAAGGATTTGCAAGTTCTGACCGGCCGCCACGGAAATATCGGTTTTCACCAAATAGGGCCGCGTTGTTTGATCCAATACGCCGGATTGTGCGCCGTTTAACTCGATAAACGTTTCCGCCAGCATCGGCTCGGACCAATCACTTTCAATTCCACCATTGTACACGGCTTGTACGCTGTACCAAAATGATTCAAAGGGCCCGACCTCGTAATCCGTAAACACAGTATCGCTTGTCTCCCGCGTATAGGATTCGGGAGTAAAGCTTGGCGTTGAATCCCGCATAATACGGTAATAATCAATCAATCCAACGGAATCAGGCAGCGGCGTCCAAGATAAATGCACTTCTTCTTCGCGCGGCGATAAACTTAGTATTTGCGGTTGCCAGCTAAATTTTCTCCAGATGGAAAATTGCCCGATGCCCGGATTCGCAGTACAAAGATCGATCAGACCATCATGTGTGAAATCGGCAAACAAAATCTGCTTCGCCTGAAAACCGGTTGCTACGTTTTTATCGCTATGGGCTGTAAATGTGTAATTATGAAAATCAAGTGTTTGATTCTCATACACTTCGATACTGTCCTGTGTTAACAGAGCCAAATCATAATAGTTATGAATTTCCGAAACATTTTTGACTCCGCCAAAATCCTGTATCACAAAATCTTGAACAGAATTTCCAGTAAAAGCGATGGTGCGCATGGGATAGGTGTAAAAATCCCAGCCCGATTCCGGATATAATGTGTACACATCCACCTGGGAATTATCTCCGGCCACAACTTCCAGATAGTGATTGCCGTCCAAATCAGCTAAACGCACTTGCTTATAGCCCTGCTTGCCGCTATAGGCTTTATCGTCGGCATAAAATTGCTCTGAACTATTGCCGCGCCAGAAAATGAGCGAGCCATTGGGGTCAATCAGAACCAGATCCTGAAAACCGTCTCTGTTAATATCGCCAACCGTCATACCAAGGTAAGAACCGGTCTGTATCTCATGAGTAGAAGTAAACGTGCTTGTATTATCCAAAGTAACGTCAAAAATAGTATAGAGTGAACCAGCCAAAACTAATAAATCGATTTGAGCATTATTGTTTTTATTGTACGGAATTACCTTGTTGATCTCCCGGTCTCCGTATTGCACAGGAGCTATAGAAAAATTAAAAGCGTTACCGTAGCTGTTATTCTGTAAAAAATAAATTATGTCATGATTGTATAATATCAGGTCTAATAAACCGTCATTATTGAGATCAGCTGTAGTCAATTGTGTTTTCATATTAATATCGACACTAACCAGACCCGGCAAATAAACCTTTGTTAAAAGCTGGCCGTTGAGCGTATCGCCATTAAAACAATAGAGCGTATCCAAGCCATACGTTATCCAATCAATGGCATCATCTTTATTAAAAAGACCGCTTACAAAGTTTGTGAGTCCGTCTTCGCGAATAAACTGTTTTATATCTGATTTCCACCGAAATCCGGAATTACGCTGCGGTACAAAATCGAATGAATAATTCATTGGCTTGGAAAAAGGATTGTAGGGGGGAGAATTCTCAAACAGTTCGGAATCAATGACCACATTGACCTGCTCACCCGGAATGCCGGTAATATTATTTTCCCGTAATAAATGGATAATAATATGGGAGGAATCCATGGCATCGTATTCTGTGTAGAAATCAATCATACCGGAAATCGAGCTGACGACCTTTATGCCACCGGCTAAACTTTCCGGGTTAGGTATCTGGGAAAAATTAATACTCAGTACATCTGCCGCACCGACAAGCTGATCGTTTAAAAATGGCCAGGCGCTTAATATGTCAAATCCATAGCGCAAAACAATGCCGTTAGCCCCGAATGCTCTTGCGTGATCGGTATCGTAATTTGATGCTATCATCGGCCCCAACCAACTGTTATGTGGTTCTTTGTAAATTTTTTGCCATGTATTTGCCCAATCCCGTGATTCGTAAATTTCTCCTCCGGCATTTGTTACCCACAGGACGTAGTTAGGATCCATACCAAATCCATCAATGAACTGCACGGTTCCCAGATTACCGGAAAAAATTTTCCGGGAAATTTCCGCAGCATACATATTGGTGGAAATCCCCCAAACAGTCGCGTTGCCGGTTGATACTTCGGTTCCTAAAAGTAAAAATTCGCTAAAATAGCCTTCTGCACCGCCAGCCGGTGTATAAAGGTCGATAACGTTTACGTTGGGAATGGTATCGGCCACATCGAATTTGCCTCCGGTGATCATATAACTGACTCTGTAATTAATAAAAGTACTGTCGTTGCGGTTACCGATCATATAGATATTGGAAGCGTCTGTGGCAAAGCGCTGTACATCGATACCGTCAATCCATGAGGAATCGGCTACCCAGGTAAGACCAAAATCATCCGATCGATATATGACGCCGCCATTCCCGCCAATCCAGAAGCGACTGTTCATATTATCGTAGAATGCTGTGTTAAAATTGGTTGCATTTAGAGTATCGATAGAGGACCATACTTGGCTTCCTTCGTCGTACCGCCATACATTTCCGTTATTACCCACAGCTATAACAACATTACTATACGTATTATAGTTGTATGCTACCGATAAAGCGCGCATTGTATCCGTAGTACCGATATCGCTTAATTCCCAGCGAAAGCCGCCATCCATACTTTTAGCAAACTGTCCCTGTGTGCCTAAAGCATACAGTTGGTACATAGTATTGATTGGCGCTACATCAACAAATTTTTCAATGGAATCGTTCCGGGAATACTGGTACCAACCGCCGGCATGAGCGGAAAATTGTAACATAAAAAATATCAGGGAAACAATCCCTGCTTTCAATCTTACTCGCCCAAAACTCATAATTAAACCTCCATTTATGGTAACAGGCGCATCTACCTGCCTGTTCGGAAATTATTTATTTTCGGTTAGTTTGGCGGATTTTTGCCTTTTATCGCCCTTGCCAAGATTACGGTGCTATTTTACTTTTTACTAATTCATGAATCAACAGATGAAGAAATCAAACTTCGGCCTTTATTTCCGTTTATCAATATCGGCCACAACTACAAATAACTTTACCGATCGCCGTCACAATCACAGCACTAATTGCCGCTTTATGTTTTCCTTGATCACAGCATTCCGCTAGTATTTTACTAAACCTATAATTTTCAATGATAATTGCTGTGACGTAGAGCAATTAGTGGAAATTAGCAACGAATCGTAATATAATCTAAAATAATAATTTAACCAGCTCTTTCGGACTGTTAACCGGCAGGCTGCAGGTATAGTTGTAGCATAAATAAACGGTATTTTGCTTGTTCACAGATTCACGTCCCTCCAGCAAGGCCGGCGCTATTTGCAGTAAAGGATCGTTTGTCCGTTTAAGCACCATTACTTTATTAGGCAGATATTTTCCGTGAACGGCCTGTAACAAGGGGTGCAGCGGTTGTTCTGCCCATTGCACCAACACGATTTCCTGCGGTTTTTGCAGATAAAAATCCAGAGCGTTGAGATAGCTGGCGTAGCTGTAAGGGTTGGCGGTAAACTGGGGGCCATATTTGGCAAGTATTGTTTCGCTGCGTTTCAGATAAAACTCCTGATTGGTTAAAAAATAAAAACGAAGCATATTTTGTAGCATGATGCCCGTCCCCGAAGGTACAGACTGATCGCCTTTATCCTTTAAACGATGCAGTAGTTTTTCCTGCCCTGCTGACGTGTAAAAATAACCGCTATGTTCTTCATCCCAAAAATTTTGATTGACAACATCTGCAAGCTGTATGGCCCATTGCAGGTAAGGCGTTTCAAATAGCGCCTCGTAGGCATCTGATAAACCCGCGATTACATCGGCGTAATCATCAAGATAGGCAGTAAAACGTGCCCGGCCGTCTTTATATGTATGCAACAACTCTCCGTGTTTAGTAAGTTGTTTTTGCAGAAAACGAACATTGTTGCGAACGGCCTTTTCGTATTGAGCCTTTCCGGTAATCTGATAGGCTTTGGCAAAGGCCGACAGCATCAGGCCATTCCACGAAGCGATAATCTTGTCATCCAGCGCCGGCGGCACACGTTTTTGACGTTCCTGCAGCAGAGCCTGACGCGACTCGCTTAAAGAATTTCTCACCCCGTCCAAGGAAAGGTCGAATTCTTTCACCAGTTGCCGGACATCTTTTGCTACATGTAAAATATTTTTGCCGTCAAAATTTCCCCTCCCGGTAACGCCGTAACGGGCATTAAAAAGCTGTGCCGCTTTCCCATCTAAAACTTTCTCGATTTCGTCTTTACGCCAGAGATAATATGTACCTTCCTCACCGTCGCTGTCGGCATCGTAACTACTGTAAAAACCGCCCTGGGCTGACGTCATGTTGTTTAACACAAAGCCGAGCGTGCCCTCGGCAGTTTCCAGAAAAAACGGGTCTCCGGTGGCCTGAAAAGTTTCCAGGTACAACACGGCTAACTGTGCGTTATCGTAAAGCATCTTTTCGAAGTGCGGCACCAGCCACTGCTTATCTACCGAATAGCGGGCAAAGCCTCCGCCCAATTGATCATAAATACCGCCACGCCCCATATTTTTTAACGTGAATGTTACCATATGCAGGGCGTTTTCATCCTGTTGATTTTTATAACGCCGTAAAAAGAGCCGCAATGCCTGCACCGCCGGAAACTTGGGCGCCCCGCCAATGCCGCCAAAATCCGGTTCATAATGCAGCATTAATTCTTCCACCGCCTGGTTGAATTGCCGGCTGCCGGGAATCTGCCCGGAACGCTCCTCTTTTAAGCGCTTGTTAAAAGCCCGTTGTACCTGTTCTAAATTCTTATGTAATTCCTGCTTGTTGTTGTGGAAAAAATCGCTGACCATTTGCAATAATCGCTTGAAACCCGGCCGCCCATAACGATCCTCAGGCGGAAAGTAGGTACCGCCGTAAAACGGCTCTCTATCGGGTGTAAGGAATACCGTCATCGGCCAGCCGCCGCTGCCCGTGGTCATCTGTAAAAAGGCCATGTATATTTGATCCACATCGGGACGTTCTTCTCTGTCCACTTTAATATTGATGAATAATTTGTTCATTAGAGCGGCGGTTTCTTCATTTTCAAAGGATTCTTTTTCCATGACATGGCACCAGTGGCAGGCGGCATAGCCTACGCTAAGCAATATGGGCTTATTTTCCTCTTTTGCCAGACGGAAGGCTTCTTCGCCCCACGGGTACCATTCCACAGGATTGTGAGCATGCTGCAATAAGTAAGGGCTGGTTTCATTTATCAGATGATTTGTATATTTGTGCATATTTGGCGTTCCTTGAGTTTGCGCGTTGGCGCTGTTACATCCGGCTATCGGCCATGATATTAATAGTACAAAAAAGAAAAGATGTTTCAAACCATACTCCATAAAAAGTAAGCCCGCCTTCATTTATTTAATCAATGAGTTTACTTTAAAACTAAATGATGCTCAACTCGTATCTACAAAAACCGTTCGAAACGGTTTCATACTACACCGATCAGTAAATGGTTTAGCCTGAATGGACGCCTGTGGTGCAAATAAGGTAATCGGTATCATCCCGATAAATCGGGATTTCATACAAAACACACAACTCTCAGGACGAAATGGTTTGTATGCAATCCATTTCTATTTGAGTATATATTTTAACTTATTGATAGAACACGATTTCAATCGTGGGCCAAAATGTCTGAATAAACAGAAAATAAGTTTTAACGTTTTTCAGACACCTGTTTAGAGTGAACTCATCCATGCAACAAATATTCAGACGCAAAACGCCCACATTTCATTCCCGAAAAATAAACACTAATTTTTTATACGCTCGCAGTGAGGTTTGCCCTGTCCTTTGCCAGGTTAATCATTGAGTACACCCTAAAAAGCCCTAAAGGGCTTGCTTAAAATGCGGGATGCTTTTCTCCCCGCCATAAATGGCGGAGTTAGTCAACTGTATTTCAATAAGTTAGGAGCTTTGGCCAACCTCATCCTTTCCCGAAAGGGACTCCTTCGGAGTAGGATGGGGAGCACACAAATTACGACACAATTGGGGCTTTCCCCGCAAGGGGCGCCTTTGGCAAGCCCCTTTTCAGAGTAGACTCATCATTACTAATTTTGAAAATTGGTACGGATCGCTTAAATTTCAGCATCAGCGAATCTAAGGCCAACAAAATGACAAGTTATGTTTTACTCCTTCTTTTACTGGCGCTGCTTTACGGGCTGTTTTTAATGCGTTTGAAGCAGGGCTTTAAAGCGCTGACTTTGCAGCCGACAACTTCGGCTCAGCCCAAAATTACAGTCATTGTTTGCGCTCATAATGAGGAACATCACCTGCCGCAGAGCATTGCCCATCTTATCCGGCAGGAATATCCGAAAGACAAGACGGAAATTATTTACGTTAACGACCGTTCCAGCGATGGCAGCGGACGTCTGTTAGAACAAGCTGCAAGCGATCATGATTTTATTCATGTCATCACGGTTTCCGAGCGCCTGTCCGGCTTTGCGCCTAAAAAGCGCGCCATCGATTTAGCTATTCGCCAGGCTTCCGGCGAGATAGTTTTACTAACCGACGCCGACGGTCGGCCAGGTAAAGAGTGGATTTCTTCTATGGTTTCTTATTTTACGGATGACATCGATATGGTTATCGGTTATGCGCCGTACTCGGTGATTCCTGAAGGACACCGCACTAAACGCATGTTAGCTCTGGAATACCTTTCCCATGCCGCCGTGGCCGCCGCTACAGCAGGTTTGGGTTATCCGGTAACCTGCGTTGGCACCAACATGGCCTATCGTAAACAGTTGTACCACGACATCGGCGGATTCGGCCGATTCAAATCTTTTATCTCCGGCGACGACGATCTGTTTTTAACTTTGGTGCGCGAAAGCGGTCGCCATCGGGTTACCTACGCTACCTGCGCTCAAAGCCATGTGTACAACAATCCCCCGCGGCTATGGAGCAAATTTTTACACCAGCGCATGCGTTACGCCAGTAAGGGATTTAATTATACGCGCAGCGTGACGGCCGGCCTGCTGGCATTTTACTTACTGAACGTGTTATTGCTATCCGGCGTTATCTGGTCCTTTTGGCGGCCGGCCTGGGCGCCGTGGATAGCGGCGGCCTTTTTGTTAAAGGGCCTTTTCGAATTTATTTTCATGAAAAAAGCGGCGGACACACTCAACGACCGGCGCAACCTGGGCATGTTTCCGGCGGCCTTTTTGTTGCACATCCCCTATATCATCGTATTTGGCTTTCTTGGGCAGTTCAACTATTTCCGCTGGGCGGAAGAGACGGCGGAATTTGGCGTGCCGTCCGGCACAGCGGCACAGGCGGGTGATTTATGACAGCCTTTCAGCCGCTGAGCTTTGCCGTTTTTGTGCTGGGCATTGCCTACTTTTTCAGCGCATTATATCTCATCAGCCAGGCGGCGCCACCTAAAGAGCCCCCCGCTGTTTTACCGCGCGTGGATGTGCTTATCGCCATGCGCAATGAAGCCGAACATATTTTGTCCTGTCTGAAATCGCTGGCCAGGCAAAGCTATTCCCCTGAACTTTACCAGGTCTACATTTTAGATGATCGTTCCGGCGACAATTCGGCTTCGTTAGTAAGCAAATTCATCCAATCCCACGCTAATTTCCATCTCCTTTCGATAAAAGAGGATGCTCACGGTCTGTCGGGTAAAATGAACGCTCTGGCGCAGGGACTTAAACAATCAAACGGAGAAATCATCTTAATTACCGACGCCGACTGTATCGTACCTGAAAGCTGGATTGCCACCCATGTGGAATATTTTAGCCAGAGCACCGCGCTGGTGGGCGCTTTGACCATGCTGGCGCCGCCGCCGTCACTTTCTCTGGTTGCGCCGTCCGAAAATTTTTTCGGTAAGCTACAGGCGCTGGACTGGCTCTTTTTGCAAACGGTAGCAGCTTTTGCCAGCCATGCCGGCAAGCCTATTTCCGTTTTAGGCAACAATTTCGGCTTCCGCCGCGCCGCTTACGACAGTGTGGGCGGATTTGAAGGTATTGGCTTTTCCATTACCGAGGATTTTGCCCTGATGCGCGCTCTCAGCGCGCAGGGGGAGTGGGAAATCAGGCACACGCTGGACGCCGCTTCAACCATTTTCAGCAGACCGGTTAAACGAGTTACAGATTTTATCAGCCAACGTTTGCGCTGGGTGAAGGGCGGCAGAAAAGCGCGTCCCTACGGCTATTTTATTATGGGGTTATCGCTGCTCACACACATTAGTATTTTACTGGTATTTGTAAGCGGTTTGTGGACTACGCCGGCAGCTTTAGGCATTGGTCTGACCTTCGGCGTGAATTATCTGATTATCAAACAACAACTGCGCCGGTTAAAGATGCCGCACTTGTTAAAATATTATCTGCCCTTCCAGCTTTTCCATATGGTTTATTTACCGCTATTTGCTGTGCTGGCCTTCCTGCCCCTGCCGGTTCGCTGGAAAGGGCGGCGCTTTAAGTAATTCTCTGAGACGCTGGCAACTTCTAAAGGCTTCCAGCCCGCTGACCGGTTTACGGGCAAAAAAATCATTACCGCTGATAAAATCCAACAAATTAAAAGCCGTGGCCAGTTGCACAAATGGATACAGCGGATTAAAATCCGCCACATCGTCAAAAGCGCGCCCGGTATAACGCCCCTTCCACACTGCTTCTGAGCGGTACTTCAGCAAAATATGACACAAAAACAATGTTAATTCCGCGCGATCTACTACATCATTGGGCCTGAACGAGCTGTCCGGCAGCAGAGGCAGCCAGCCTTGGCGCACAGCCCGTTCCACCGGCGTTTGGAGCGGCACCGTCTCACCGCTTACGGGTTCTGCGTCGAGTGAATCTATTAAAAAGTTTAGTCGAACGGCAAGCAGGGCGGCCAAATCAGCGCGCGTAATTTGTTTTTTAAAAATGATAGCTTTAACCGCGGCGCTCAATCCCTTGCTGTACTTTAGATATTCTTGCATCTGCTCCAATTCTTTGCGCGCTTCGGGATGCCCGGGAAAGAGCTGTAATACTTTTTGATAATACTCCGCCGCGCGGGTAAAATTAAGTAGTTTGCCGGAAACGCGGCCTTCTAATAAATAAACTTCCGCCTGCAGTGTTTTGGATGTTCCCGGGTTTAACAGCTGCCGGCAGCGGTGTAAATCCATTTCCGCCGCTTCATACTCTTGTTGTCTCCATAAAAGACGCGCGTGCAACAAGCCGGCGGGCAGATAATTTTTGTCGATGCGCAGCGCCTTTTCTAACCAGCGGCGGGCTTCGGTTGGTTTGCCGCGCTGTAAATTTATCTGACCAAGTCCCAGATAGGCCGGTGGAAAAAGAGAATCTTTAGCCACGGCAAAACGGAAAAATGCTTCGGCCTGCAACAAATCGCCCCGCTCCATCCAGTGCAGCGCACGCCGGTAGTCTTTTAGAGCCGGTGTGGATGGGGGATGTCCTCTGCCGCTTAACGAAAAGCACGATACCGTTAAAAAAATAAACAGCGAACTTAGGTGTAAATATTTAACGATTGTCAAAAACATACTATTCAATTTCCCGATAAGATATTTAAAATTTTAAAATTCTGTAACGCTAACCCGAAGCCTGGAATTCGGAACGAAATTATTTGGGGACTCCGAATCAATTTTTATACCGGGTTGGCCATTGGTCATTTTTCATTGTTCAAGTTCCCAATTCCCGGTTTCTAATAGTTTTCACAGAGATTAAAATACTATGATTCCAGCCTAAAGACCTAAAATGTATTAATCAAACCAAAATGAATTTTCCCCTGCGAAAAACTGTCCCCTTTGCCCAGACCGTAATCCACGCCTAAGATTCCTAAAGGCGTGTCCATACGCAATCCCATTCCATATCCGTAAAGCCATTCCTCTCTGAAACCGTTCAACTTGTTCTGATAGTAACCCCAGTCGCTGAATAAAAACAAACGGGAATTACGACCGGTTAAAAAGCGGTATTCCAGATTCAGCCAGCCCGCCAGATTACCGTTAAATTGATTTTCACGATAGCCGCGCAGACTACGGCTGCCCCCAAACCAGAAGTAATCGCTGATAGTCAACTGGCGGCCCTTTATCTGTCGTAAATGTGCAGCGGCGCTCAGCACTTGATTTTTCCAGAAATTTATATAGCCTTCCGCGTCTAAAACCATACTGTGTAAATTTTCCGTATGCGCCAGGGAATCCTGTTGTAAAAGATAGGCCGGCCCGCTATTTGTTTTTAATCCAAAGATGTAACTGCTTTTATAGTAGATTCCCGAACGAGGATTGGCGCGGGAGTCGCGTGTATCGTACACAACGCCCGCTTCCCCATCCACCGCAGAAGACTGCGGCAGGCGAAAATCCCTGCTGGCAGCGGAATCGGGGATAACCGAACGTTTTTTTACGGACAGAATCAGCGACAAATTGTGTGTCAGACGCAACTCTCCGCGTAAATGCATGCTCCATTGGATATAGGTAGTATCACGCACCGTACGTTCCAGCCCCGCGCCAAGATTCAACGGATAGTTCATCACCCACGGCTCCAGATAGGAAAAGCGAAATTCCTCGGAGAGTTGATCCGGTTTTTGCCAATGCACCGTAAACTTTCTGCCAGTGCCAAAAAGATTTTTAAAGGCGATATTAATCAAACCGGTAAAATAGCCTTTACTCTGCGTAGCAGGCTTTTGCTGCGGTTTGGGAATATAGCCCAGCACGCCGTCAAAGCTAGTGGCGTTGCCTTCGGTAACGGGGATAACCAGATATACGCTATCCTCCGATGCTTTGATGACTTCCGGCTGACCGACGTTTTTGAAAATATTCAAGCGGTTTAAGCATTCCGCTATCCGGGCTATCGCGCTTTCGGAATAGACCATGCCCGGCGAAATATCCAGCTCGCGCAGCAGCACATAGGCTTTGGTGTAAATATTGCCTTTAACGATGATATCCTTGATGAATATTCTTTGATGTTCATGCACGGACAAAGAAATATCCGTAAGCATTTGTTTGCCCTCCCGGCGCATGGTAAGACCGTCAATGTTCACCTCGGCAAAGGGATAACCGCTGTCGGCGGCAAAAATGAGCATCTGCCGAATATCGGCCTGAATTTTTTGCGCCTGATAAAAATCGCCCTGGCGCAATGAGATTTGACGAGTATATAAATCCGCTGATAAAGAATCCGCCTTGATGGAGATTCTACCCAGGCGAAAACGTTGACCGCTGCTGCCGAACACCGTTAAATTTACATGGCTGGAGTCTGAGGTTAAGACCGTTCGAAACGAATCCACTCTCGCATATAGAAAGCCTTCGTCATGGAGGGCTCGCACCAACCGGCGAATTTTTTTAGACAAGGTATTCTGAGAAACAGGTTGATTTTTCTTCAACGGGAGAAGTTTGCGTAATTCGCTTTGGGAGAGCCGAAAGTCGCCCTTAAAATGGAGCGCATTTAGAGGGAACGCCGTGGCTTGAGCCTGAACCGGCGTAATTATAAAAAAGAGAACCGCGATGGCGCAAAGAAAGCGAGCCTCAAATAATTTCCAAGTTGAATATTTATTACGTAACATAAAATAGAATTTGCCTGTTTGACCAACAAAACGGAATGTATTGAATTATGATCATACAGCGCAATAAAGATGGAAAACGTGAAAAAAAATGACAAAAGAGAAATTCCCAACAGCCAATGACCGATAAAAATGGATTCTGAGCGTTGCTTGCTCATTCCGTCGTATTTGTTGTCGCAGGAACTAAATAGAAAATGAAATACACAGGCTGCTACTTTTTATCCAAAATTTCGCGGATTTTCGCAGAAAGCTGCTGCACCGAATAGGGCTTGTGCAGAAAATTCACTCCTTCCTCTAAAAAACCATCCGTAGCAATAGTGCCGTCGGTATAGCCGGAGGTAAACAAAACGGTTAGATGCGGGTCGGAAATCGACAGCTTGTCTACCAATTCTTTACCGCTGATTTCGGGCATAACCAAATCGGTAATCAGTAAATCGAAGGTCAGGTTTTTCTGTACGATCATCTGAATGGCCTGCATGGCGCTGGTTGCTTCGTGAATGGTATAGCCCAAAGAGCGCAAAGCAGAAACGGCAAATTCTCGCACGCTGTTATCATCTTCTACAAACAAAATCGTTTCTGTGCCTTCGTGTATTTTGCTGCTTTCCAGAACAGCCGCATTTGTTTTAAGATTGGTTTGAGACGCCGGCCAGTATATTTTTAGAGTAGTGCCTCTACCTAACTCGCTGTAAACATGGACCTGTCCTTTGTTCTGCTTTACGATGCCATAAATTGTAGACAAGCCTAAACCGGTGCCCTTTCCCATACCTTTAGTCGTAAAAAATGGTTCAAAGATTTTCTCTTTAGTTTTATCATCAATACCTATACCTGTATCGCTCACCGAAATCAGTACATGCATCCCTTCCTGAATATCGTTCTGCAAAAATTCCAAATTTTCTTCCAGATACACCGTAGAGGTTTCAATGACAATACGCCGGTCACTGCTAACTTCTTTGGCAGAGATGGCGTCACGTGCATTGACTACTAAATTCATAATAATTTGTTCGATCTGTCCGGGGTCGGCGTCAATTAAGGCAATCTTTTCAGCCAGGTTCAATTCCATTTGAATATCTTCGCCGATTAAGCGCGTTAACATCTTACCCATGTCAACGATAATTTCATTCAAATTAACGGTTTGTAATTCAACGATTTGCTTACGGCTAAAAGCTAACAACTGGCGCGTTAAATTTTGCGCCCGCTTGCCGGCTTTTTCGATTTCCACTATATGCCGTTTAAGCGGATTATGTTCCTGCATTTTCAGAAGAGCCAGCTCCACATGACCGCTAATCACCGTCAGTAAATTATTAAAATCGTGGGCCACGCCTCCGGCCAGCGTTCCGATGGCTTCCATCTTTTGAGATTGCCGCAGCTGCTCTTCCAGCTGCCTCTTTTCCGTCACGTCTCGGAGAATTCCCAGAATCGCCTGTTTACCGCCCCAATTGATTTTAGAAAGATTTACTTCCAAATCAAGTTTACGACCTTCTTTAGACAGCCCTTTAAAAGAATACTGAGCCGGAACAAACTTTCCGGCTAAATTTGCTTTCCGCCGCTTTTCCACAAAGGCGTAGCTCTCTTCGGCAACTAACGTAAGCGGGTTGAAATCGGGAGTTGTAACTTCCTCTATTGTGTATCCCAGTATTTCGGTAAATCTTGGGTTAATTGCCGTAAAGCGGTTATCTACTAATACGTACATGGCATCATTGGAAAGCTCAAAAATTTGCTTAAATCGCGCTTCGCTTTGCTGAATCTGTTGCTGCGTTTTTTTTATCTCGGTTATATCCTGAAAGACATTCATGATGGATTTTTTCCCCTGAAAGAGAAAAGGGACAGCCGTGATCAGCACATCAAATGGCTGTCCGTGCGCATTTACCAAGCGTTCTTCAATTAGAGGAAGAGCATGATTGGTCGTTACCAATTCTTTTAAGCGCTCCTGTACAACCGGCAAAGAATCTATGTGTACAAACTCCATCACATCGCGATTAATGAGTTCTTCCGGGCTGGACACGCCGGACAGTTGCAACGCTTTTTTATTTGCAAACAAAATTTTGCGGTTACGATGAATTATAATAGCGCTGGGCGAAAGTTCCACTACATGGCGATAACGTTCTTCACTTTCCCTTAAGGCATTTAATGCTTCATTGCGTAAGCGTTCTCTTTTAAAAATCTGGTCAAGCATATCATTAAACCGATCATACAGCAGGCCGATTTCATCATTGGCCTTACGTTTTACGCGTACGGAATAGTCTTCTTTTGAAGTAATTTCTTGCGTCACTGACGCTAATTTTAGAATGGGAACGGATATTATTTTTTGCAGACTACGGGCAAACAAGACGGCCAACAGTATCAGAATTACTAATAATAATACTAAGGTCATCAGTAGTTGATTGAATCGCTGATGCATTACATCGGTGGAAAACGATACATACAACGTGCCGAAACGAAAACCTTTGTAGTTTACCGGCGTGACGATATCCAGAGATTCATCCGAAAAGAATAAACCTGTTCTGAGGATGGAAAGCCGGGGCGAGCTTAAGGTTGGATTGGCACTATATTCTACGAAAAGGGAGCTGTCTTTTTTAAAGAGAACCGCATAACGGAAACTGTTTATCGCCTTTAGGCTGCTTAATGTCTCCCTGGCGGATTCTTCGTCTTCATAAGCTAAGTCGCTGACGCAGTATTTTGCCGTAATATTGGCTATAGTGCGGGCCTTTTCTATCAATGAAGTTTTAATAATGGATCGGCTTTTAACGGCAATCAGGGTAAAGCCGATTAATAACAAGGTGATAGCTGATAATGATATGATTAGAATCAGTTTGTTTCGAATGGATATATTTCGGAGCCAGTTAACCATGGAATATTCCACCTCACTGTTCCTGCTTCACGGAACAGATGTAAATAAAAATACCGCCGGCGCAAAAAATGATTTCCTTCCTCTTCACTATTGAATCTGCTCTAAAAACCAGTTTTTGTCATATCGAACGTAGTGAGAAATCTTATATTCTCAATAAAAACAATGGATTTCTCGTCGCCTTGCCCTTGCTCCTCGCGGCAAAGGCCGTCCCGTTTTCCGCCACGGAGTGATCCCTACGGGAAAGGAACCACTTCGTGGTGGGAAAATGACAGTGAGAGACCTTTTTAGAGTGAACTCAATATTAGAAAATTCCGGAACCTCATTTTTTTTTAAGAACGAACTGTAATTTTAGTCAAAATATTCACGCCGGTCGTGGCGATTAAATATTAGATTAGCTTTTGTTTTGTCGACGGTTTTATCTAAATCATTAGTGAATTTTATCTTATTTTACAGAAAAATAGTACACGCAAAAGGAACATCAATAAATAGTTAATCGCACAGCTTGGTTCACTCCTCCTTTGTTAAGTTTTAACCGAAATACAATTAAATCATTGCATTTTTCTTCCTCTAACCCTTATATTGAAACACTCATCTGATTTTTTCACACCTCACGGAAGATTTCCTAACAGACTAAATGGACTTTTAAAGTTATTTTAATGAGTTCACTTTAAAAAGACGCTTGGAAAACGTTAAAACGTTTTTTTGAATTTTGTCGTATCTTAGCCCATGATTTTAATAATGGGTTATCATTCAATCAGAAAATGATCAAGAACCGTAGTTTTTAAAGCGAACCCATAAATCGTTTTCACAGGAAATTCAAATTAACTAAGATTCTTCTTCGTATTCGGATAGAAAGACAAAAACTTCAACATAAAGGGAGGCCCCGTTATGAATGCACAAATTCAGGATATTCGGTCCATTCTGCAGGAAGCGCGCCATGAATTGGCTCAAAAGCCCAATGTAGTGGCCACAGGAATTGGTTATAAAATTGTGAATGGCAAACCTACCAAAGATTTGGCTATTGTTGTTTCTGTAGCCAGCAAGCAAACCAAAAAAGCTTTGTCGCCGAAGGAATTAGTCCCGCAAACCGTGGGAGGCATCCAAACCGATGTGTTTCCAACGGGAATTATTTATGCCTTTCAGGACCCGACGGGTAAGTTCCGTCCGGCTCCGGGCGGAGTTAGTATCGGTCACATTAATATTACAGCCGGAACACTGGGTTGTTTAGTGCAAAAAGCAGGCAAAAAGTATATTCTGTCCAATAATCACGTCTTAGCCAACAGCAACGCAGGTGAAATTGGCGATCCTATTTTACAACCCGGCCCGGCCGATGTGGGCAGTTATCCGGAAGATTTAATTGCTAAACTATCGGAGTTCATCCCGATTCATTGGGACAGCGAAGGAAATGGCGGAACAAGCCCATGTAAAGTGGCGGGCGCTACCGCCTCAATTTTGAATGCTTTTGCCGCCTTATTGGGCAGTAAAACAAGACTGCATCCACAAAAAGTTTCTCCTCAGGCGGCCGCTCAGGATAATTTAGTGGACTGCGCCATAGCTGAACCTATTAACGAGGGCGATGTTGTAAACGAAATTCTGCATATCGGCACCATTAGCGGAGTTGCCGAGGGAACGCTGGGATTAAGTATTCAGAAAAGCGGCCGCACCACCGGCTACACCACCGGCACTATTCAACAAATCGATGTGACTGTACAAGTGAGTTACGGTTCCAATAAAACGGCCACTTTTGTCGATCAGTTGATGGCCGGAAACATGAGCGCCGGCGGCGATAGTGGTTCAGCCATTCTGAATACGGATAAAGAAATCGTTGGCCTGCTGTTTGCCGGAAGTAGCAACAGCACCATTATGAATCGAATACAAAACGTTTTTGACGCGCTTAAGGTTGATATTATTCGATAAACAGATGACAAGCGAAAAGATTAAAGCCATTAAAAGAAAATATGAACCCATATGGCTGGCTCTTCCGGAAGTAGTCGCTGTGGGTATTGGGAAAACTTCGGATGGTGCAACCGGAATCATCATCTCCGTACGGTCATTGACGGGTACTGTCCGATCTTCTATCCCCTCGGCTATCGAGGGGATCCCCATTGAAATACAGGTAAGCGGTGAGATTAAGGCTTTGTGAGTGAGCAGGATAAGAAAATCACATAATCCAACTTGTAATGGGTTAGCGTTTTCCCATACCAATTCATACAGTCTTCTATTTTGGAAATAAAAAAAGGCTTCCCGTATATTCTGCGGGAAGCCTTAAATATCATTTGAGTCGCCTTATTTTACAAGAATCATCTTGCGGATAGAAGAATGGCCGTTAGCCGTTAAGCGGTATAGATAAATTCCGCTGGCCAGATTAGCGGCGTTTACTATCAAGGAATGGCGACCGGCGGTTTGGACGCCCTGATATAGCGTTCGCAATTTTTGTCCGGCAGTGTTGAATAGTTCGATTGTAATGTTGCCGGTTTTTTCTAAATTATAGCCAATCGTTGTGGTAGGATTAAAAGGATTGGGATAATTCTGTTCCAACGAAAATCTTTCCGGAGTTATTCGGCTGTCGGTAACCGCGCTGGGAAGATCGGCTTCATCATACAGGACAAATTGATCAGCCGCTACATTTACAGCAACCGTTGTATCCGTGGTGCCAGACCAGATCACTACGACAGAATCGGCCACGGTGGCATCGCCTAAACCGAAATGAGCTCTTAGGCTATTTTGCCCGCCAAAGCCTGTCTGCCCGCTAATATCTCTCATCTGCCAAACCGCAGTACCATTTATCGTGGCTTTTACCTTTACAATAGAGCCGATGGCCGAAGAATTGACCTTGGAGCCTTTCAGCCTGATATTGAGAAAATGATTACTATTATTCACCTGATTAATAAATAGCCTGTTTTGACCATCGCGACCGGTCATTAAATCCAAATCGCCGTCATTGTCGTAATCGGCCCAGGCCGCCACACGCACATAGGTGCCGGAATCGGAGATCACGGTATTTAAAAGCTTACTAAAGGTCCCGTCGCCGTTGTTTACATAGATATAACTTTTTTGGATTTCACTCTGTCCGCCGGAGTTTCCGATAAACACATCCAAATCGCCGTCGTTATCATAATCGCCCCAGGCGCTGGTATAAGTGTACAATGTATCGCTGGTAAGTTCTCCGGCGGCTACCTGAGTAAAGGTGCCATTATCATTTCTAAACAGTGCATTTTCCTGAGCAACGGCGCCGGCATCTAAATTAGCGCCATTAATGGTGAACAGTAAATCGAAATCGCCGTCATTGTCATAGTCGCCCCAACTGGCGCCTTTTGTGTCTTCACTGGATAAAATCCTCAACGTATCGAAATCGCTGCCTACATTGGTAAAAAGCCAACTGGACTGATATTCTAATCCCGAGGCAAATACCACATCCTGATCGCCGTCTTTATCATAGTCGGCCCAGGTAACGCCACCCTGCTGTGTTTGTTGTTCGGTTAACTTATTGCTTTGTTTGGAAAAGGTACCGTCCTGATTGTTTTTATAAAGGGCATTGTTGTTTTTTACCGGGGAAAATTTAATATATTGTGTGCTTATGGCTAAGTCCAGATAGCCGTCGTTATCGTAATCCGCCCAGGAAGCTGAGGCGCCGCACTCGTTGGTTTCCACTGTTAAATCGCCGTGGCTGTCGGTGCGCGTAAATGTACCGTCGCCGTTATTGTCGTATAAACAGTAAATCGTCGTATATTCGTTCCCGAAAGAAGCCGCAACGCGGTAAACTTCGGCTACAAATAAATCGAGATCGCCGTCATTGTCATAATCGCCCCAGGTGCTGCTGCCCGAAACAAAGCCGTCGGTGACAATGGCGCCAGCCGTGCCGACCGAATCGAAGGTGCCGTCGCCGTTATTCTTATATAATAAATTCGTGTTTTGGAGGCTGCTGGCATTCTGGTGTCCGTTGGAAATATAAAAATCTTGGTAACCGTCATTATTATAGTCACCCCAGGCTATCCCGTTGCTATATCCGGCGCCATAACGGGTTGTATCATATAAAAACGGGTCTTGCGCCTGACTGACAGAAACAAACGATCCAATAACTATCAGCAGAATGAACATCCTGTAATAAGTTTTCATAATCTCCTCCATCTATTGTAGCATATTAATTAAGAATAGCCGATACAAAATAAAATTAAAAGTTCTTATCAATATTAAAGTGTTATATATCACAGAAACTTTGTATCTCATTCAACATAAATGAAAATCATAACTAATTAAAGAAATAATTTTCAGACAAAAAAAAGCCTCCTTCAAAAAAAGATGAAGGAGGCTGCGTTTTTTTTATTTCAACAGCATTAATTTTCGTGTTTGGACATACCTGCCGGCAGTCATACGGTACAGATAAATTCCGCTTGATAATCCCGCCCCATTTAGCGTGTAGCTATAAAAACCGGGCTGTTTTTCACTATTAACCAGCGTGGCTATTTTTTTACCCGCTAAATCAAATAACTCGATAGTAACAAATCCGGGCGCCGAAACAGCATATGCGATAGTAGTAACCGGGTTGAACGGATTAGGATAATTCTGGCTCAGATCAAACTGCCTCGGTGCTCCACTTTTTCCTGTAATGGCGCTTGGAGAACTGACATGAACGGCAATGGTGTCTGTATCGCTGGCACTGCTATCGTCAGTGAGCGTGGCATACAATTCATAATCTCCGGGAATTCCCAATGAGCAAATGGTTAAAGTATCCGTTTGCGCGTTATATTCATAACTTAGAGCCGAGGGATCGCTAACCGCAAAGCTCCAGCTTAAAAGCGAATCCGGCGTATCTACATCACTGGCGTATTGTGCCATACCCATTTTAGTACAGGCGTTGGCTTCCAGATTTACATCGGTCGGTAAACCGTTAATGACCGGCGCATCGTTAATGGAACGCACGGTAATATTGACTTTAGCCGTATCCGTAGCCCCATTACCGTCGTTAATGACATACTGAAAACTATCCGGTCCAAAATAATCGGCAGCAGGCATGTAAGTTACTAAACTATCATTAAAACTAATAGTACCGTTTTGGATGCCAAAAGCCGTCTGTATAGTCAAAGTGTCATTATCGGCATCGCTGTCATTAGCTAATACGCGAATCGTAACTTGCGTATCCTCTGCCGATTCGGCGACATCGTTCAGAGCGTTGGGTGTATGATTTACCGGAATCAGAGCCAACGAACCATACAAGCTTACGCGGCCGGCTCCCATTTTACCGATAAATTTAGAATCGAGATGACTATCGATATTCTCCGCTCCGTTGTATAAATAGGTTTCTACGTCGGAGGCTGTTAAATTTACATCATACGACCACAGGTTAGCTGCAATGCCCGCGGTTATCGGCGTGGCCATGGAAGTACCGCTGTATGAATCATAGCTGTTATTGGGAACCGTGCTCAAAATATTATTGCCGGGCGCGGAAATATCTACCCAGGCGCCGTAGCTGGTAAAGCTGGCTCCATTGTCATTTTCATCGGTGGCTGCAACGGAAATAATGTCGTCCCGACCGGTCATATAATCGGTGTTTTCGTTACCGTCGTTTCCGGCGGCTTTAAAGATAAGGCGAATTTTAGGATCGGAAGCAGTTGGACTGGTAGTTCCGTAAAGGAACGTGTTGATCGCGTCAATTAGCGGGCCGTATTCGGACGATCCCCAACTGCACGTGGCAATTTTAGCTCCGTTATTCGCGGCATAAAGGAAGGCATTGGCAGCATAATCCATGGAGACGCGGCCGGAGGGAAAATCGTCCCAGCCGATACGCAGGGCCATAATTTTAACGCCATTGCCTGAACCGTCGGCCGCCTCGCCCCAGCCGCCTCCTGCGGAAGCCACGCCACGATTGTTGTTATTGAGAGCACCTACATTTCCGGCGCAGTGTGTACCGTGGCTGTTTTTATCCCGAGGATCATTATCTTCCGTATTGTAATCGTCGCCTAAATCTAAAATCGGCGTGACACTGCTTACAAAATCCCAGCCAACCCAGTCGTCATTATAGCCGTTGCCGTCTTCATCTATAGTACTACTGGTATTATTTAATTCATTGGTATTGATCCACATATTCCCCTTAATCGAAGTGCGATCGCTACTCACGGCATTCGTACCGGCTAAATCCTGATGCCACCACTCAACGCCGGTGTCCATTACCGCTACAATGATCTGCCCGTTGCCAGTGTTTAAATCCCAGCCTTCAGGCGCATCGATATCCGCGTCGTTAGTTTGATTGATATGCCATTGATCGGCCACACGTGTATCGTTGGAGGTTGCATAAGCCGAATTGATGGGAACAGGATCAGATTGCAGCACCTCACTCAGCGCGCTGTATTCCTGCGCCACGGCAGCGGCATCAATTTCGCCGCCGAAATAAATTTTAAACCAACCGTTAAGGCCCTGAAGGCGGGGATTATCGGCCTGGTCCGGCGTAAGCCTGAAATGAGCGGCAACTGTAATGGCGTTATATTTGGCGTTTACTTGATCCACAGCGGCCAGACCGGTTCTCCCTGAGCTAAAGAGAGTATGGTTGAGCAATTCCAGCGCCTGCGGGGTAAATTTTACCGCAAGCTCGCCCGATTTATAACCGATGAACCCTGAACTGGCAAGAACTTGAGATAGAATTATGAAGCTAGTAAAAAACGCGATGAATATTCTGCTACGCATGAGGAGTCCTTTCTTCTTTAATGACTTCCATATTAAAACAAGAATCATTGCCGATTTATTCTCATAAAATTAATTTGTTTGACCCGCTTAATGATACCTCTCATTTTGAGTATATGAAAATAAACGGCAATCGCTTGTAATAACGGTCACTTTTTATTAAAAAGCACTAACTATTTTTTCTTTTTATCCAATTTGACGGCATTGCTGCGACGCCGTTCCAGCTCGTCGAGGATAACTTTGCGCAGACGAATGGCTTTGGGCGTAATTTCAACCAATTCATCATCGTCGATAAATTCCAGATTTTCTTCCAAACTCATCTTTACCGCAGGCGCAATCTTTAAAGAGCGATCAGCATGCGCGGCACGCATGTTGGTTAATTTTTTAGCTTTTTGCAAGTTTACGACAATGTCGCCTTCTTTATTATAGGCGCCCACCACCTGACCGGCATAAACCGGCTCGTTTGGTTCTACAAAAAAGATACCGCGATCCTGCAAAGCATCCAGCGCATAGGTATTAACCGGCCCGCTGCCCATGGAGATAAGTACTCCGTTCTGGCGATGCGGAATCGATCCCTTAAAATATTCATATTGGTAAAACCGATGGTACATGACCGCTTCGCCGGCAGTAGCCGTAAGCAACTTATTACGCAGACCAATCAGTCCGCGCGAAGGGATATGGTAAATTAACTGCTTAAGCGATCCTTTGTCTTCCATCTTAACCATCACAGCTTTGCGCTGACCAACCAGTTCGATTACTTTGCCAGCTTGCTCGACCGGAACATCGATAACCAACTCTTCCACCGGTTCTGCTTTTTTGCCGTTAATCTCCTTGTAAATCACGCGCGGCTGGCCGACAGCAAATTCGTATCCCTCACGCCGCATATTTTCCATTAAAATAGAAAGATGCAAAATCCCCCGTCCCGAGACTTTGAAGGCATCAGTGCTACTGCCCTCTTCCACGCGCAGAGCGACGTCGGATTCCATTTCGCGGTAAAGGCGATCGTGCAGATGGCGGCTGGTTACAAATTTGCCCTCGTTGCCAAAAAAGGGCGACGTATTGATGGTGAATGTCATGCTGATAGTAGGCTCATCAATGGCTACAATGGGCATGGGCTCCGGATGCTCAAAATCGGTGATGGTATCGCCGATATTCACATCTTCGATACCTACGATGGCGCAGATATCTCCGGCAGCCACATCTTTCTGCTCCTGGCGCTGCAAGCCTTCGAATGTGAACAATTGCCTAATACGAATTTCCCGTACTGTTCCGTCCCTCTGAACCAGCTTACAGGGCTTTTCGGCAAAAACTGTTCCGCGAAATACGCGACCGATGCCGATGCGCCCCACATAGGTGGAATAATCGATCGAAGTAATTTGCATCTGCGTGGGGCCTTCCTTAATGACCGGCGGCGGCACATCATCAACAATGGTTTGAAGTAAAGGCGTTAAGTCTTTACCTGGCCTGGCCATATCGTTGCTGGCCCAGCCCTCTTTGGCGGAAGCGTAAACGACTTTAAATTCCAACTGGGTATCATCGGCGTCCAGATCAATGAACAGATCGTACACTTCGTCCAGTACTTCTGCCGGACGCGCCTGGGGACGATCCATCTTATTGATCACGATTATGGGATGCAAATGCAGATTGAGCGCCTTTTGCAGTACAAAGCGTGTTTGCGGCATGGTGCCCTCAAAAGCGTCCACCAAAAGCAGTACGCCATCGGCCATTTTTAAAACACGCTCCACTTCGCCAGAAAAATCGGCATGTCCCGGCGTATCGATAATATTAATTTTATAGTCTTTATAATGAACCGAAATGTTTTTAGAGAGAATGGTGATTCCCCGCTCACGTTCCAGATCATTCGAGTCCAGAAAGCGTTCCTGAACTTTTTGGTTCGAACGAAAAATATGTGTTTGTTTCAGCAAACCGTCCACCAATGTGGTTTTGCCATGATCCACATGAGCGATGATGGCGATATTGCGTATGTGTTCCGAATTCATCTATATTTCATTTCTTATTTAATTTAATCCTAATCACAACTTCAAAAGAAGATGCGTTTAATTACATGTTTATAAGATGCACTTAAACAAAAAAAGATTCTCCCGAGGCAATAATAATTCCCATTCACCGCCCCGAAAGAATCTTTTAAATTCTAAAACTTCTTAAAAAAAATTTCAGCTTATTCCAGAATGTTCGCCTGAGGCGTTTGTTTTCTGACGACTAATTTCTCACTATTAATGTGTCACTCCAAAAACCGTATTTTGTCATTTCCCAAGGGAATGGCTTGCGCCGTGAAGAGCAAGGCAACGAGAAATCTATTGTTTTTATTGAGGATATAAGATTTCTCATCCCGATGAATCGGGATTCCAAATAACAAAAACCGGTTTTTAGAGCAGACTCACTCATTCTTAATTCATAATTAAAATTAGGTGCCCATTTCCCACGAAGCCAGATACTGTTTCTGCTCTTCGGTTAGTTCGTCAATTTCGATACTCATGGTTTTAAGCTTGGTAACGGCAATCCAGTCCTCTATCTCTTTCGGCACATCGTGCACCGCTACAGGCAATTTATGCGACACCATATATTCCGTGGTAAGCGCCTGCGTGGCAAAACTCATATCCATCACTGAGGCGGGATGACCTTCGGCGGCAGCCAGATTTATCAGACGGCCGTTAGCCAGTAAAAAGATGCGGCGTCCATCGGCCATGACATATTCATCCACAAAATTGCGTACATTCTCATGTTTTTCTACAGCCAGTTCTTCGAGTTCTTCTATATTGATCTCAACATTAAAATGGCCACTGTTTGCAACAATTGCTCCGTCTTTCATCTTTTGGAAATGCTCCTTGCGCAGCACGTGCAAATCTCCTGTGATGGTTACGAACAAATCGGCAATTTTAGCCGCCTCATTCATAGACATCACCCAAAAACCGTCCATAGCCGCTTCCAAAGCGCGGATAGGATGCACTTCGGTAACGATGACGTTGGCGCCCATGCCTTTCATACGCATGGCAAATCCCTTGCCGCACCAGCCGTAACCGGCAACAACTACTTTTTTACCGGCAATCAGAAAATCCGTCGCCCGGATAATGCCGTCCACAGTGGACTGCCCCGTACCGTAGCGGTTATCGAACAGGTATTTAGTCTCAGCGTCGTTCACGGCAAATACGGGGATTTTTAAAGCGCCGTCTTTGTGCATAGCCCGTAAACGAATAATGCCGGTTGTCGTCTCTTCCATCGAACCGACTACCTGATTGATCTTTTCCGGATAATCAGAATGCAAGGTAGAGACCAAATCGGCGCCGTCGTCCATGGTAACCTGAGGATCATGCTCGATTGCCGTACGAATATGGTCGTAGTAGGTGTCATTATCTTCGCCTTTGATGGCAAAAACTGAAATATCATAGTCCTTCACCAAAGATGCGGCCACATCGTCCTGCGTACTAAGGGGATTGGACGCCACTAAAATCAGATCGGCTCCGCCCGCCTTAAGGGTACGGGCCAAATTGGCGGTTTCTGCGGTTACATGCAGGCAGGCCGACATCTTTTTACCGGCCAGGGGGTTTTCTTTTTCAAAACGGTTGCGAATTTCACGCAGAACAGGCATGTCATTATCTGCCCATTCAATACGTTTTTTGCCCTGTAGGGCCAAATCCATATCTTTAATATGATGCTTAACCATGATAAACTCCTCAATTTACTTGCGATATTCGTATAAATCCAAGCCGATAGTTTAAGAATTTGCCCATTTAATTACAAATTTATATGGCAAGCTTTTTATGGTTCTTTTTTATGTTACAACCTGCTGTGGTAGTGGAGATATAAATTAACAGTGCGTCTCAATTTGTTGGTTTATTTCCAACTCGATTGAACGCCAGGGAAGTTTGCTAAATCACGACAGTACTCACCTATGCTGTTGAAGTGGCACTGTCCACTCAGGAGGACTGTTAGACCGTTTCCCCCGTGTTTCTCTATCCCCCAAGAGATGGCTATGATGTGTGTTTTTCGCAATACTGCCTTTATCTGGACTGGATTCCCACTTTCGTTGAAATGACAAGACCGGCTAAATGTCTTGTCCGGCTTGACTGGGCATCGAGTTTGTTCTTGGCAATGGGGCAGTTTTTCAGGATTTTCCCCAAGGGACCCCAAAGGGGCAGGCATGCCTTCGGCGCGGCTTTCACGGGAATAACAAGGAGGGGTCTGGTTAACAATACCGATTTTTCGGTGCGCCAACGTATGAAACCCATTTTAAAAATAGAAATCTCCATTTCCGATTATCTGGAAATGGAGATTTATCCGTGAAACTGTATGCGTAGCAGGACTTATTTCATAAGCACAAATTTCTTAACCTGCCTAAAACCTTCTCCTTTTAACTCGTAATAATAAAGGCCGCTCGCCAGATTCGGAGTCTGTACTCTTATCTGGTATTTCTGATTCCTCAAATTATCATTCAGTAGTGTTTTAACAAATTGGCCATTAACATTATAAATATTTAATGTGTAATATCCCGCTTTCTTAATGCTGAATGTAATCATAGTTGTTGAATTAAAAGGATTCGGATAATTCTGCATAAGTGAAAAACTCGTGGTTAGCCCGACAGGATTATCTGATTTAATTCCTGTTAAGATATCTGCTTTTTCTACCACATCATTCAGTAAAGCCATGACATATTTATGATTATGTACACCGCCGCTTTCGTCGAACTCGGCAAAATCAAGATTATGATGGGCTTCTTCCAGATATTGCAATTTAACAGGATCGGTATTTCCCACCATAGCTGTATCTGCTTTGACTAATTTTGCGCGTGCAATAGAATCGAGCTGCGCAAATTCATTCATCCATGCTACAACCTGATTTTCGGCAGCAACAGCGTCCATCGTTGAATGGCAGGAGGTACAGGAGGCTGTAACGCTGCCGTCTTCTTCGCTGATGAATACAGACCAGCGATGGCCGCCAAACATGGAGGCATTGCTGCCCTCTGCTACTCCGATATGCATATGGCAATCAACACATTGGACGCCCGTCATAGTCACCTGATCATCTACGCCTACGCCCCCGGTACCGGCTTCGATATTGTAGCTTAAATGATCCGTATCAGGAAAGCGAAGATTGCCGTGGCACTGACCGCACAATTCCTGAGCAGAACCCATTGTTTCATATCCGCCGCTGATTGAATTGAACAGCGAGATTGCTCCGGGTTGATGAGGATTGTGGCAGGTTATGCAAGCCACATCCGGCCAATGAACGGTATCTATGGGTGCAGTATCTATGTTAAAAACGCCGTCGGTAGTTGAGAATAATTGCCCTAAGGCTTCTGCCTCGGTTATCCCGCCATTCAACATGACGGCCGTGGGCGCATGACAGGCAATACAATCTTCAGCCTCACTACCATTAATCACCGAATCCGGAGACACACCGCTCCATTCCGCCGCCAGTTCGCCGGCAATATCTTTCTGCCCGCCATGTCCGTGCCGGCTTAAAAGCCAGGCATCCATTACACGGTGATCCGTATCGGCAAATCGCAAAGTTCCATGGCATTGTCCGCATAATACGGAAGATTTAGATACCGTATCGTATTGGGCGGTTGTTGAATTAAAAATGGAAAGTACGGGCATCGTACTCGGATGGTCCGACGGGACGTCATGACAGGTCGTACAGAATACGTGCGGCCAATTCGTCGAATCAACTGCATGTGTTGAATCCGTAAACAAACCATTTGTAGTCGTAAAAAAATGGTTTAACACTTCCACTTCAGTCATACCACCGTTCACGGAAACAGCCACTGGTCCGTGGCATGCTACACAATTTTCGGCGCCAGATCCAAGTATTACAGAATCCGCCGGCAATCCTGCCCAATCGCCGGCAAGTTCTGCCGCTACATCATTTTGTGTATCAGCATGGCGGCTGGTCATCCACAAAGTGTGATTAGCGCTATGACAAAGATTACAATCCAAAGTGGATTGGGCAGATAAAAACAAAGGGACTAACAGCATGCCTAAAAACATAAATTTTATTATCATTGGTCGTTTTAAATCCTTCATAATTTCACTCCTTAGTATAGGTATATTTTTCACAATCAATACTATAAAACAAGATAAGACTATAGTTTTTAAGGAATAACATTCTAAGGACCGTCCGGGGCAATACAGAAAATTAATTTGTCAAGATAAACCTGGCAGAATTTATTTTTTTTCCCACTGCAAATTTTCATCGGATATTATTTATTCCATGGTTTTTACCTAATCTACAAAGATGATCGCGCAAATTGCAAGGGATAATTTATAAATTTCTGAACGACCTACAGAATTCATGATTTAGTTAATTTAATGACCAATGTTGTACAAATGTATTCGGCTTGAACTTACGGATTGCAGCTAAATAACGCTTTTTAGACCTCCCTGACCCGATAAATCGGGTCTGTTCCCCATCGAATGGAGGGACGAAAGAGAGGACTAGTTTGTATTATTTTCATTAAACTTAATACTTGTTAGACCCCACATATCAGGGGAGCATACAATTTTCAATACTCATTTTCAGAGATATTCAGAATATGGAGAGTTTTTAGTAAGATGAAATCGGCAACAGGAGAATTCTCCTCAGACGCTTGAAAGCTCAGAAAGATTTATATGTAATTGAGTCTGCTCTAAAAACCAGTTTTTGTCATTTTCCCATCGGGACACTTCGTGGTGGGAAAAAGACCGTGAGAGACCTTTTTAGAGGGAACTCATTTATTCTGTTAAACGCTTAAAAAAACTCCGTTACTATTTCCAATGAAAGGTAACGGAGATTTCCGATTTTATGTTTTTTCTATTCACCTTACTTAATGATTGGTATAAGGAAAACACGCACCCCAAATCAATAAAAATCAACGAAATTATTATCTTACCTGCTACATGCTGAAATAAAAGGTTTGCCCGCCGCCGCTGCCAAAGCGCGGATTGACGATATTGGTATATATGGAACCAAAAGTGTAGCTGAAGCCAAACGAAACAAAGTAAGAATAGGTAGTGGCCAGTTCCCGGCGCCGCAGCAGCACTTGTTCCTGACTGACATCTCCCAGGGGCAGCCCCAACTGATCGTGAATGCGTGAAATATTGCCGAATAAATTCAATGAGAATCCGCTAAACAGACGCAGTCGCAAACTGCTGAATAGCTGCAAACGGTTTTTACTGAAGTCATGTATATATTGCGATGCGTCAAAAGAAGCATTAGCAGAACCCCAGGTTTGCTTAAAGGTTACCGTTACAGAAAGGTAATGTTGCGTTAACATTTCGGACGTTTTATAGTAAATGGTTTCTTCCAGATATTTTACAGCTCTTTCCCTCAGGCCGTATTCTATGCGCAGCTCACGGCGGGTGGATTCCGAATAAGGAAAGATGCTGTATTCTATGGCCGACGATATCTGCACACGTTGTTTTATATTACTGTAAATGGACGTCCTGTAGTTGGCAAACAGTGCCGCCGACCAGTGCTCGCCCAGACTCTTGATAACGGAAGCCTGCAGGTTTTTCGATCTGGAATAACTGGATATGGTGGTCGTGTCGTTAAATTCAAAATTATTTTCGCTGTAATTGCCGGAAGCCGAGAGACGTATTTTCCAGTCCGCGGTTACATGGTTGGCATAGACACGGCCGTATACAGAAGTGGAATTGGTCGATTTTTGTCCGTTGGCAAAAGTATTAGCGCTGATGCCGTACACCCAGTTATTCCATTTATCTTTAACTTTAGCCGTAGTGGCCTGTGACTGGTACTGCACGGAAATGTTGTCGGCAACAGGCGTGTGAATAACATAACGCATCAATCCCAGTTTAAGTGTGCGCACCAGTCCCTTTCGGATTTCATCGGAAGTGGCTGTTTTCTCTGTAACGTATTTTAATGTATCGTTCACATTACTAAAATTCTGTTTGCCTAACAGTGTAAGTGTGTATTCGGTACCGCCGCTGCCGGTGGATTGCGTAGTAATTAAGATATGAACCTGCGCATCATGGCGATCACGGACGTAGTTCACGAAGGGAATCTCCGTACGAATATAATCGCGATCGCAATAGTTGCAGTCCAGATAAACACGCAATGCCTGTTTCATTACCATCTGGCTATCAGGAGGAACAGTTTGCGCCGAAACAGTTTCTTTTTGGAAAATCAGAACTAGTAAAAGTACCAATAAAATCCTAAGCGGCATCATAAATAACCCCTTTAGCTTGAATAATTGATGTTTTTAAGATGAGATATACGATTTGAAGATTAGAGATAATATTAAAATAAGGCAAACGAAAAATATTTTTAAGTAAATAGGTTAATGGAAATTAAGTAAAATATGCAATCTTTGAGTTCAGTCTAAAAACTGGATTTTTCAGAAGCCGACTTTTATCAACCGAAAGCGTTGAACATTGATGAAAAAATTCAGCTTGATTCGGTTTAGGTGATTTTTAGCCAAATTATAGAGTATTTTGCAAACGTTCTTTGAAATTGTAAGCAGACATGTAGAGCATTTGAACAAAAATACGTGGTTGGGTAGTCATATATCTGTAAATCCGGCATCTTCTCTTTTAACTTATCAAGACGGCTGTTTAATACCACGCTGTCGTCTTGGTTGACCGGATTGACGTCAACGTCGGTTACTAAGTTAATGGGATTTTCCGGATGCGCCGTCTTTACGATATTAACCGACTGACCTTTGGTTGCTATGTGATTCTTTTTACGGTAAGCGGCGTCTAAATCGTCCGGCGACTGCACGCTGTCCGAGGTTAATTCATCATTGCTTTTTACCTTAATTTTATCGGCAACAACGCTAAAGTGTTCGGTGTGAACCCGTTCAAAGGTGCGGAAAATATCGTACTGGTTGTAATGCGCCTTCATGTGCCTATCAATCCAATAATACAATTGGCCAAGTTCTTCTAACTCTTTGGGAAATCGACGCTGTTTAGGTTGTAAATATACTGGCCGGAGCTTTTGTTGGCATAGCGCTCAAAACGGGATTTGAAGCGCTTTTTATCTGATTCGCTTAATATCCGCCAAATGCGAAGAATTAGTTCAACAAGCAATTGTATCCGGCTGTAACTGCGGATATTAGAAGCGGCGGCAAAGCAATCGGTTCTTTGAATATTGGTCTTAAGTTTCAGCTTTTTAAGCTGTTGGCTGGTTAATTGGTCGAAAACCTGTTCTAACAGATTTTCACCTGTTTTGTATTTCTACTCGTACTTCATACTCTTTCTCTTGCTCAGTATTTTAAGATTAATAGCAGGAATTTTCACTCCTATATAACCACAATTCATCGTTCTCTTCCTTTCGCTCTTTGTATTATTCCGCCTCAATATCTGATCTCACTCTAAAAAGTTCTTCGGAAAACGTTAAAACGTTTTTCCTGGATTTTTTGGCATTTTAGTCCACGATCTAAATCGCGGACGATTAATAAGTTAACATGAGTATGGAACTGTTTCCAATGGTTTCTGTGGTAAAGAGATTGAACATTTTTTCAGTTTTCAAAATAAAAAAACACACGGCATGCTGGAAAAGGCGATTTATCGGCGTCTCGAAGTTTTTACGCCACGCATCTAAAATCAACAGGTATGCTTGCTACCCTCCTAAATCAAAAAATCACCGAAATTTCCGGGATAAGGAGCATTAAAAAAAAACTTTAAATTTGCTTTGATTTTAATGTTTCAATGAAATAAATTAATCTCTTATTTTTAAATCAAAAAATGAGTCTTACTTTAATTAAGGAAAATTTAAAAATGGTCGGTTTTTATATTGTCCTTTTGTTTTTATTGGTGGGATTGCTAATCGTTGGCATCACCCTGTTGATCAGCCGCATTCTGCAACCACGCAAAGATTATCCGGAAAAATATATTCCGTATGAATGCGGCGAGCTTCCGCAAGGCGACGCCTGGGTGCAGTTTAACATTCGCTTTTATGTAATCGCCCTGATTTTTATCATTTTCGACGTGGAAGTATTATTTTTATTCCCCTGGGCTGTGGTATTCGATAAAATGGGAATGGTTGCTTTTGTCGAGATGCTCATTTTCATCGTAATCTTACTGGTCGGACTGGCCTATGTTTGGGCAAAAGGCGATCTGACCTGGGTTAAACCGAATCCGCAACTGGCCCATTTGGCGAAGAAGAAAGGAGAATAATCATGAGCTGGCTCGATCTTAAAGGAGAGAACAATATATTTTTTGGCAAAATCAACGATTTGTTTAATTGGAGCCGGCAGGGTTCTCCCTGGGCGCTGGGCTTCGGTTTGGCCTGCTGCGCCATCGAAATGATGGCCACCGGCGCTTCGCATTTTGACCTCGACCGTTTTGGCATGTTTTTCCGTCCCACGCCTCGTCAATCCGATGTAATGATTGTCGCCGGAACGGTAACCATTAAAATGGCGCCCATGCTGCGCCGTTTGTACGAACAGATGGCCGAACCCAAGTACGTCATTTCCATGGGTAGCTGCTCCAATTGCGGCGGCCCTTACTGGAGATACGGCTATCACGTTTTAAAAGGCGTCGACCTGATTGTCCCGGTGGATGTTTATGTGCCGGGATGCCCTCCCCGTCCGGAAGCTTTAATGCAAGGCATTCTTGAATTAAAAGAAAAAATCAAAAACGAAGGTAAAGCTAAAACAGCATAAACAGGAAATAGATTATGACCGCTCAAGAAATTCAGGCCCGGATTAATGAACAATTTCCGGAAGCAATTTTAGAGTTTAATGACTCTGTCCTGCAGCCCTACATGCAGATTAAACCCGAACATTTTTACGGTGTTTGCCAGTATCTGCGTGATAACGACGACATGGATTTTGATTTTCTGATGAATCTGGCCGGAGTCGATTACGGTGACAATTTAGGCACCGTTTATCACTTGTATTCAATGAAACAAAAGCACAGCATCGTGCTAAAAGTGACCGTGGAACGCGAGCATCCCGAAATTCCTTCCCTTGCCGATCTATGGCGCACGGCCGACTGGCACGAGCGTGAAGTATTTGATTTGTATGGAATCGTTTTTTCCAACCATCCCGATTTACGCCGCTTGCTCCTGCCGGAAGACTGGGTAGGGTATCCCCTGCGTAAAGACTATGTTCAGCCGGAATATTATCATGATATTCCCGTTTTGCATCCAGATATGAAAGGTAAAAACGATGAAACAAAATAATTTTCCTTCGTCTCAATTCGAACTGATCGTTCCCGATAATTTAAAAACCGATGAGATGACGCTGAGTATGGGACCGCAGCATCCCAGCACGCACGGCGTTCTGCAGGTCATTCTAAAAACAGACGGCGAAATCATCACCGGCGCCGATCCGCACATCGGATATTTGCATCGCTGCTTTGAAAAACATGCCGAAAACATCACCTGGCATCAGGTAATTCCCTTTACCGACCGCCTGGATTACATCGCTTCCATGAACAACAACTTCGGCTACGCCGTCGCTCTGGAGAAGATGATGAATCTGGAAGTTAATGAACGGGCCGAATACCTGCGCGTTATCGTAGCCGAATTAAACCGTATCGCCAGCCATTTAATCGCTCTGGGCACTTACGGCCTGGATGTGGGCGCTTTTACACCGTTCCTCTATTGTTTCCGTGATCGCGAAAAAATTCTGGATTTATTCGAAGAAATTTGCGGCGCGCGTTTGCTGTACAATTTTATTTGGGTGGGCGGCGTAGCATACGATGCCCCGGAAGGCTGGACGGATAAAGTGCTGCAATTCTGCGATTATTTTGAACCAAAGATAAAAGAATACAATGATATTTTAACGTTTAATAAAATTTTTATTGATCGTACCGCCGATGTGGGCGTTATTCCGGCGGATGTAGCCATTAATTACGGTATGAGCGGCCCGTCGTTGCGCGGCAGCGGCGTACCGTACGATCTGCGCCGCAGCGATCCCTATTCCATTTATGATCGCTTTGAATTCGACATTTGCGTCGGTAAAGGCGAAATGGGTACTGTGGGCGACACCTGGGATCGTTATTGGGTGCGTGTGGCTGAAATGTACGAATCGGTAAAGATCCTCCGTCAGGCTGCTTCGCAGATTCCTGCCGGCGACGCCAAAGAAACCGTACCGCGCAATATTAAAGTGCCGGCCGGCGAATATTACGGCCATACGGAAACGCCGCGCGGCGAGCTGGGCTATTACATCATTTCCGACGGCGGTAAAATGCCAAACCGCGTTAAAGTGCGTTCTCCGGCCTATTCCAACCTGAGCGTACTGCCGGCCATCGCCAACGGTACGATGATCGCCGACCTGGTTGCTATCATCGGCAGCCTGGATATTGTACTGGGTGAAATTGACCGGTAAATGATGTACATAATTGTTGCTTAAAATTCCGAATCATTAAAATAATAATTCGGAATTAGTAACTGGGAACTCAATTTTCATTTAACATGATACAAGTTCCTAATTCCCAGTTTCCAATTGCAAAAAGTAATCTTTGACGTAGAGATAATGTTGATTTTTTCCCAAAGGGAGATATCAGCATAGGTGTCATACCCAACTTGATTGGGCATCCGGTTCACTTGATAACCAGAACACGTTTTTCTGGATTCCCCTTTTCAGGGGAATGACATGGTGTAATCGTATTACCAAATACTGGGCTTCATGCAATAAACTTAGAGTGTAGCAAAGACCATAGATCGTAAATAAGGATTGGGGTAAATATGGATCCGATCATTACCTTCTTTTTTGATTTAATTCCGGGATTAGCTCAATGGCCGGCATGGTTGTCCGTTTCGGTTATCGGCGCCGTATTGGCTGTGGGCGCGTTTTTATTCATTGCGGTATTCGCGCTGATTGGCATCTGGTTAGAGCGTAAGATTTCCGGCCATATGCAGGACCGTCTCGGCCCGATGGAGGTGGGCGGCTGGCACGGCTGGGCGCAAACTATAGCCGACACCGTTAAATTGCTGATAAAGGAAGATATCGTTCCGGAAAAGGCCGATAAGTTTCTGTTTAAATTCGCGCCTTATGTGGTATTCACCGCCTCCATGGCCACCTTTGCGGTAATCCCCTGGAGCAGAAAATTCATTCCGGCAAACCTGAATGTGGGCATTCTGTATGCCCTGGCCGTTTCTTCGCTGGTGGTCATAGGCATCTTAATGGGCGGCTGGAGTTCCAACAACAAATGGTCGCTTTACGGCGCCATGCGTTCCGCCGCGCAGATGGTCTCCTATGAAATTCCTGTGGCGCTGTCCTTAATCGCCGCCATATTGGTATCCGGCACTTTGGACATGCAGGGCATCGTTAATAGTCAGGCAGGTACCCTGTTTTCATGGAATGCCTTTCGCTTTTTCCCGTTGACATTTATCGCTTTTATCATTTACTTCATTGCCTCGCTGGCCGAAGTGAATCGTACTCCGTTTGACCTTCCGGAAGCAGAGTCCGAATTGGTAGCCGGTTTTCATACGGAATATTCGGGCATGCGCTGGGCCTTTTTTATGTTAGCGGAATATGCTAACATGTTTGTGGTTTCGGCTATCTCCACCACCGTTTTTTTGGGCGGCTGGCAAGCGCCTTTTGCCTTTTTGGATTTCATCCCCGGACCCATCTGGTTTTTACTTAAGGCCATGAGCCTTGTTTTCGTACAAATGTGGCTGCGCTGGACACTGCCGCGTATTCGTGTGGATCAATTAATGTACACGGCCTGGAAGGTGTTAACTCCCTTTTCCTTTGCCCTGATTTTAATTATTAGTCTCTGGAAAGTACTATAACTAAAATAGAGTGATGTCTTATGAGAGAATATTTTAGCAATATATATCAGGCGATTGTAACCATAATGATTGGTATGGGCGTTACTTTTCGCCATCTTTTCGTACGCTCAGTAACGCTGCAGTATCCGCACGAAAAGAAAGAACTGCCGCCCCGCTCACGTCAACAGTTATATGTTAATATCGACGATTGCATCGGCTGTATGCAGTGCGCCCGCGCCTGCCCGGTGGATTGTATCGATATTGAAACCGTCAAGGCCGGCAAGGAAGAAGATCTGGGCGTTACTTCCAACGGGCAAAAAAAGCGTCTGCATGTGGTTAAGTTCGATATTGATATGGCTAAATGCTGCTACTGTGCAGACTGTGTATTCCCCTGTCCTACGGAGTGTATTTACATGACGCCGGAATATGAGTTTTCCACGTACGACCGTAGCGATTTCTTGGTGCATTTCACCGGCTATTCCCAGGAAGAAGCCGAAGCCCTGCGCGAGCGGGATCGTAAAGAAAAAGAAGCCCTGGCGGCCGCTAAAGCGGCCAAAATGCAGGCTGCTGCCAAAGATGCTGGGGATGGCAGCAAGAAGTGAGCGAACAAAGTTACGTTTATACCTTTACTAAACCTGTTAGGTTTAGTAAAGTTGAATAGCGTTGAATTGTTGTTTATTGAGTTCTAAAATCAATCTGGAGAACTTAGAATATGGAACCAAGAGAGCTGATTTTTCTGTTCCTTGCCATTGTATCAGTACTGTCTGCTGCGGTGGTAACCTTTTCCAATAAGCTGATTCATTCGGCGTTTGCCCTAATGGCCACTCTGTTAGGTTTCGCCGGCTTCTATGTCATGTTGGGCGCCGATTTTCTGGCCGTAACACAGGTTATCATTTATGTGGGCGGCATTTTAATCTTAATTTTATTCGGCGTACTGATGACGCACAAAATCTACGACACAGCACGTAAAACCGCGCACAATCCCCTGATAACAGCTTTAATCGGCGGTGTGGCAGTTGCTTTTATCCTGTCTTTGGTGATCTTCGCTTCCCCATGGGCGCCGGCTGTCCAGAAAGCGTTTGTTCCTACGACGGCGACTATCGGAATGTCTATTTTAAGCACGTATCTGCTGCCGTTCGAAATTGTTTCTGTGTTGCTATTGGGAGCTTTGATTGGCGCTGTTTATCTTGCACGTACGGAGGATATTAAAAAATGATACAGTTACAATCCTATCTGATCATTGCCGGTATTGTATTTACTTTGGGAGTGATTACCATACTCTACAAAAAAAATGCCGTAGGCATCCTGATGGGCGTTGAGCTCATCCTTAACTCGGTGAATCTGAATTTCATCGCCTTTGCCAGGTATATCGATTCTTATATCAACGGACAGTTAGTGGCTGTTTTTATTATCATTCTGGCGGCTTCCGAAGCTGCCGTGGCTTTGGCCATCATCCTCAATCTTTTCAGGGACAAGGCCACCGTTGATGTAACACAAGTAGATGAAATGAAAAACTAACTTCGGGATTCGAGGAAGCTATGATCCAAACAGCATTATTTATCTGGTTATTGCCTCTGGCGGCTTTTGTAATCAATATCCTGATTGGCAAACGTCTGCCGCGTAAAGGAGATTGGGTGTCGGTTTCTGCTATCGGCGTGTCCTTTGTCCTTTCCATCATCATGCTCATTCGCGTGTTGGGCAATTTTGATCCTAATTTTTCCATACAGGCCAGTGTAAACTGGATAGATCTGGGCAAGTTTAAGCTGGATATGGGCATCTATCTGGATAATCTGGCGGTGATTATGATTGCCGCCGTATCTACGGTAAGTTTTTTAGTTCATGTGTATTCCATCGGCTACATGCACGGCGATCCGCTTTACAACCGTTTTTTTGCCTATCTTTCCCTGTTCAGCTTTTCCATGTTGGGTCTGGTTATGTGGGACAACCTGTTCGGCATTTACATTATGTGGGAACTGGTTGGTATTTGTTCTTACCTGTTAATCGGTTTTTATTTTACCAAGGATAGCGCGGCCAACGCCGGTAAAAAAGCCTTTATTACCAACCGCGTTGGCGACTTCGGCTTTTTAATCGGCCTGCTGATTGTTTTTACCACACTGGGCACGTTTAATCTATCACAAATCCATCAGGGCATTAGTCAGGGCGTACTCAGCGGCGGCTGGCTGACGGCTGCCGGCATTTTATTGTTTGCCGGAGCGGTTGGCAAATCGGCGCAGTTTCCTTTGCATGTCTGGCTGCCGGACGCTATGGAAGGTCCCACGCCGGTTAGCGCGTTAATCCATGCCGCAACTATGGTGGCCGCCGGCGTGTATTTAATGGCGCGTTTGAATTTTATGCTCAGTTATGACGCCATGTTAGTCGTGGCTTATGTGGGCGGATTTACAGCGCTGTTTGCAGCGACCATCGCCATCACACAAAACGATATTAAACGCGTACTGGCTTACTCCACCATCAGTCAGTTGGGCTATATGATCATGGCCATGGGCGTGGGCGCCTACACAGCCGGATTTTTCCATTTAGTAACGCATGCCATGTTTAAAGCCGGTTTGTTTTTAGGCTCCGGTTCGGTCATTCATGCCATGCACCACGCCATGGAGAAAGAAGGCATTCACGACGATCCCAACGACATTCGTTTAATGGGCGGATTTAAAAATAAAATGCCGGCTACCTATTGGACCTTTTTAATCTTTTCTCTGGCTCTTTCAGGCATTCCTTTCTTTTCGGGATTTTTAAGCAAAGACGCCATTTTAGGCGGATCATTGGCCTTTGCCATGGCGCAGTCCAATCCCATTCATTATCTGTTGCCTGCATTTGGATTTGTGGCGGCTCTGATAACTGCTTTTTATATGTTCCGCCTGATCATCAAAACATTTTACGGAAAGCCTCAGAACGAGCGGCTGTACCAGCATATTCACGAGAGCCCCAAAGTAATGACCGTTCCTTTGATGACACTGGCGGCCCTGAGTATTTACATCTTCTATACGCTTCCGTCGTTTAATTTTATGGGCGCGGAAGGCGGATGGTTTCATCATCTAATCGAAAAACCCATCTCTGCCGTAGCCGTTCAGCTTGGTCACCCGGTATATGCAATGACCGAACACGCCGAACATGCGGCGCATATCAACGGCATCATTATTTCTATTATCTTCGCGTTAACCGGCATTTTACTGGCCTTTGCCCTGTACTTCTGGAAAAAGGTAGATGTGGAAAAATTAACCGAAAAAATCAAACCGTTGTACAATTTGTCATTAAATAAATATTATATTGATGAGATATATAACGCCACAGTGATTAACGGTCTGCTGCTGTGGAATGAGAGTCTGGCCTGGTTCGACAGCCACATCATCGACGGTATTGTAAACGGTTCGGCTTGGGTGGTGCGCAATTTTTCGGCTTTTGACGGTTTGTTCGACAAATATGTGGTCGACGGCTTGGTCAACGGCGTCGCAGTTGTGATTCGCGGTTTCGGCGACGGCGTGCGCAGGATTCAAACCGGACAAATTCAAAATTACATTTTAGGCGCTGTTTTAGGAACAGTATTAATTATTATTCTGACAATGATTTAATGGGCATCGCATACTAATTTGGGAGATATAATCATGGGATTGATTAGTCTTACAACTTTTTTACCTGTAATTGGAGCGTTTATTATTCTTTTTGTTCCTAAAAAGAATTTATCCGCAATCAAAATCATCTCAGTTATTTTTTCCTTCATACCATTTTTAATAGCCACATACATGTGGACGCAGTTTAATTATGGCATGGTAGGGATTAACAATGAAAGCCAGTTCCAGTTTGTCGAACACATGGCCTGGATTCCGGCGTTTCACATCGAATTTTTTGTGGGACTGGACGGACTTAGCTTCCCCATGTTCTGGTTAACCACCCTGTTGGGCTTTATTTCGGTGATTGCTTCATGGAATATTCCGAAAGCGCAAAAAGGCTATTTTGCTCTTTTTCTGTTGCTCGATACTTCCATGCTGGGTGTGTTTGCCGCGTTGGATTTCTTCCTTTTCTATGTATTCTGGGAAGTGATGCTCTTGCCGATGTACTTTTTAATCGGTATCTGGGGCGGTCCGCGCCGTGAATATGCCGCTATCAAGTTCTTTCTGTACACCTTATTAGGCTCCGTGCTGATGTTAGTGGTTATGCTGGCGCTTTACTTCAACGTGCAGGATCCGGTTACCGGCAGCCATACATTTAATATGCTGCACATGATGAACCAGAGCAATCATAATGCCTGGCTTGGCGCCTTTGATGTGCGCTTCTGGATGTATCTGGCGCTGTTTATCGGTTTTGCCATTAAAGTGCCGATTTTTCCGTTCCATACATGGCTGCCTGATGCGCACGTGGAAGCCCCCACAGCCATCAGCGTTATCCTTGCCGGTATTTTGCTAAAAATGGGTACGTACGGTTTGCTGCGTATCAGTTATCCGATTTTCCCGGATATGGCCAAATATACATCCTATGCCTTAGCCATCCTCGGCGTAATTAATATTTTGTATGGCGCATTCGTGGCCATGGCGCAAAAAGATTTAAAGAAATTAGTGGCTTATTCCAGTGTATCGCATATGGGCTTTGTACTCTTGGGCATGGCCGTATTTACGGAAGCGGGTATTAACGGCGCAGTGTTCCAAATGTTCAGCCATGGTATAATCACCGCTATGCTCTTCCTTTTAGTAGGCGTAATTTACGATCGCGCGCACCACAGAGAAATCGAAGGTTTTGGCGGTTTGGGCGTAAGCATGCCGGTATACACAGGCATTGCCAGCCTGGCCTTTTTTGCCGCTTTGGGATTACCGGGTTTTACCGGTTTTATCGCCGAAGCTATGGTCTTTATCGGCGCCTTTTCTGTATATCGCGTACTTACAATATTGGCAGCCTTCGGTATCATTATTACGGCAAGCTATGTTTTGTGGACCATACAACGGGTCTTCCTGGGTAAACTAAATCCGAAATATGAAACAATTGGCGACATCAACGGCCGTGAACTGTTCACACTGGTTCCTCTGGCTATTTTAACCATAGTCTTTGGAATTTATCCATTACCCGTTTTAAATCTGATGAAAACGTCGTTGAATTATTTAATTACGCTTATTCATTAATAACGCAAACAGGAAATGGGATTTGATTCATGAGTAATCTAAGCAGTCTCCAATATTTTATTCCGGAACTCTTCTTAACCGCGTCCATTCTGGTAGTGATTGTGGTCGACTTGCTTCTAAAGAAAGAGCAAAAAATCGTTACGGCCTATTTAACGGCTGCGGCTCTGTTGATTACCTTCTTTTTAGTCTATCAGCAATATGGTTACGGTTTTAACTCGCTCTTTGAGGGCATGATTGTTCTGGATTCGTTTGCCGTTTATTTTAAATTGCTAACGGCTTTGTCTACGCTGATCATCGTTTTCATGTCGCTGCCTACCCTGCGCCAACATGCCGAATATTACACATTACTGTTAGTGGTCACGCTGGGCATGTTCCTGATGGCAGAAGTGAACGACCTGTTAATGATCATCTTGTCCATGGAATTAGTCGGACTGGTATCTTACGTGCTGGCCGGTTTTAAAAAATGGGAAGTTAAATCCAATGAAGCTTCGCTTAAGTATGTTTTGTACGGCGCCGCCAGTACGGGCGTGATGGCTTTTGGTTTCAGCTATATTTACGGAATGACCGGACACACTAATTTATACGCTATTCAGCAGGCTATTCTAAACAGCCATATGCAACCCCTGCCTCTGTTCGTAGCATTTATTATGGTTTTAGCTGGCTTAGGCTATAAAATTGCCATGGTGCCTTTTCATTTTTGGGTGCCCGACGTTTACGAAGGCGCGCCTACCCCGATTACAGCCTTCTTTTCAGTCGGTCCCAAGGCCGCCGGTCTGGCTTTGTTTATTCGCTTTTTAATCACGGTAGTAGCGCATCCCGGTTCAGCCGGGGCAGCTAATTTTGCTCAGAACATTCCCATTCAGGCGCCGCTGTTGTTAGCCGTTCTGGCTGTGGCTACCATGACGTTGGGCAATGTTTCCGCTCTGCTGCAAAAGAATATCAAACGCATGTTAGGTTATTCAGCTATAGCGCATGTGGGCTACATGCTCATGGCGCTGGTTGTTTTTAACAATCAGGGCATCGGCGCCGTAATGTTTTACATGGTGGTCTATTTATTTATGAACTTCGGCGCTTTCTGGATTGTAGAAACCATGACGCCAAAACTGCAAAGCGAAGAAATCAGCTCGTACACGGGTCTGGGCTACCGGGCGCCCTTTGCCGCAGTGGCCATGGGCGTGTTTATGTTTTCCTTAACCGGTTTACCGCCGCTGGCTGGTTTTGTAGGTAAAGTGTATCTGTTTGCCGCAGTGATTAAACAGCAGTGGTATATTTTAGCGGTAATCGGTGTGCTTAACAGCGTAATATCACTCTATTATTACGCATATGTTGTTAAGGTCATGTTCTTAGACCGCGGCCCGGAGGATGCTCCGGCAGTCAGCGTTGGCCTGTACCATAACATCCTTATTTGGATTTTGCTCATCCCTACCTTAGTAATGGGATTATACTGGAGCCCTGTAATCAAGGTAACGATGAACTCTATCGGATTTTTCTTCGGTCAATAACAAATTAGCTGTTTAAACATAAAAAAAGGGGCTGTATTTTCAGCCCCTTTTTTAGTTTACTCTTATACTGTATATATTTATCCTTTTGTTTTTTTATGCCCATGATGATTTTGAGATTTTTGCATAGCCACCCCATCGTCTCCGGCTAAACTTTTAGATTGCTCCTTCACTAAATACTCAAATTGTTTCTGAAATCCATCAAGAGAAACATTAGCCGTCGCAGCATACTTGGCCAGTTCATGAGGGTCTTCAAAATCTTCCGCTTTAAGCCGAATCATATAGCGGTAAGCCACATGGTAAGATTCCGATTCGACGTCAACCATACGCACGCGCATACGCTTGGTTTTTGAATCCAGAATATTTTTAAAGTACAACGGCACAAAGCGTCCGTTCTGGATAGAAATCAATGCGCCAGAACCTCCGTCAAATAAAAATTTAGAAGCCATGAAACCCAAATCACGACAATATTCCATATCGAAAGGAATGGGATCGGCACAGCGTAATTCGTAGCCGATATTTTTAGGAACAATGGTGGTTTTGATGTTAAATTCCTTCAGACGTTCCTGAACGCGGCTTTTGAGAATTTCGCCAAAACTGATTTCGGCCAGACGAATATTATCGTGCGCATCGCGTTCTACATTCAACACTTCCTTGAAATCTTCCGAGTTTACTTTTTCCATCAACCCCTCGGCAAGAATGGCCACACCGTCAGTCCGTCCATAACTAAGACGCTTAATGATAGCGCCTACCATGATATCTACTAATTGATTAAATTTAATTTTGCGGTGGCCGAACTCTTCCGGAATCAGCGTGAGCGTAGCGCCGGCAGCTTTACCGATACCTAAGGCCAGATGACCGGCTTTGCGCCCCATGGTAACCACAAAATACCAGCGCGAAGTGGTTTTAGCGTCGGTCATGATATTTTTTACGATTTCCACGCCTAAATGACGAGCGGTCTGGAATCCGAATGTGCTGATGTTATTGGGCAAGTCTAAGTCATTATCGATGGTCTTGGGCACATGGGCAACACGGATGCGCCCGGAGCCTACCTGTTCCACACGATAGGCCGAATAGGCGGTATCGTCCCCGCCAATAGTGATTAATTGGTCCACGTTAAGACGCAGCAAAGAAGAAACCGTGTTTTCCAGATATTTATTTTGTTTAGTGGGGTTATCTCTTGAGATACCTATATGTGATCCGCCGCGGAAATGAATACGGCTCACTGATTCAATGGTTAAAGGCACAACATGGGAAATATCGCCGCGCATAATCCATTTAAAACCGTCCTGAATGCCGATCACTTCGGCTCCGGAAAGAATTGCGCGAATGGTGGCTGCTCCGATAACACTGTTAATCCCCGGCGCCGGTCCGCCGCCCACCAGAATAGCTGTTCGTTTAGGGAAAATAGACATTACTACTCCTGTATTTTATTTTTATGCATCAATCGAATCGACAATATACAATGCAGTCCCCCTTCAGGCAAGACAAACGTAAATAAAAATTTACAGATATTACAATCCCTTTTCTCTCTATCTTTTACTTCTTTACTCTCTCTTTTACTCTTTTCCCAACAGCCATGAGAGATAGAGTGAGAGTGCGAGTGGAAATTGTTATTTATATGAATGACCAATATGAATGACCAGTTGAATTAATTCATTGAAACATGGGAAAAACTCCTTAAAT
>CAZIBE010000010.1:0-62050 GCA_964536685.1 uncultured Calditrichaceae bacterium
ACACTTCTGTGACATTTACGGACCACTATCTAAAGATAGCGGCAATTCAAAAACACTATTTAGGACGGATGTGAATTCACATCTAATTTGTGTAATTAATTTTGCCAATATCCCCTGCATTTTTATATATTGCCCCATCCCAGACGTGCACTCTCCTAAACTGACTTTTAAGCGGGATTAATTACGAAATAAATTGCATTTTAAGTGCCCTGATAAAGGATACAGATATAATTAAATTTTATGTCGTGTTCGCCGAAAATGAACTAAGTTAGTATTTCCATTTGACAAAATCCCAAGTGTAGATAAAGAAGGAATTCGTTTATGTCCTTTACGCCCAGCAAATTGCATGAACAAATACAGCAGTTTTTAATGCGCCAGTCGATCATAGAACGCGTACGCGAACAGCAAAAAGCGCGGCAGCTTCTGTTTGCAAATCTGCCTAAAGCAGGCGCCACGTCCGCCATAAAGCCGTCCCCGGCGCCGCAGAGCCTGAGCAAGCGTCTCTCTCCGGCCAGCGAAATTATTTTACCCGATGAGGTGCAAAACACGGTGTACACGGCCGATACAGGCACGAGCATCATTCCGCCGCTCATAAAACGAATGTTGCTGAACAACAAACTCAGCTTTGTCGTCCGTCCCGGCGCCATCGAAGATGTGCTTCAGTTCACACAGTGGGCGACTCAAAAAAAGCAGCGTTTCACTATCCGCGGCAGCGGCACCTGGCCCTTTGGCGGCAGCGTTCCTCTAAACGGCGATATTGTACTGGATTTGTCCTATCTTAATTTTAAAAAGATTTTCCCCGAAGACGGTCTGTTAGCCGTCGCTTCCGGCGTCACTTTTGCCGACGCCAAGAAATTCTTAAAAAAAGAACAATGGGCCTTACGCCAGGAAATCACCAATCCCGGCAGCGGCACCATCACCGGCTGGATTGCCACCGGCGGTTTTGGCCTGGGCAGCTACAAATACGGACACGTGCGTCAATCAATTGAATTGCTCATGGTAATCACGCCGGACGGTAATTTGCTCACCCTAACGGCGGATGATCCGCGCTTCGAAATGCTTATCGGCAGCGAAGGTCAGTTGGGCGTCATTGTCGGCGCCGCGCTAAAAATACGTAAAGAGTCCTTTGTGGATAAGCCCTTTGCCTTTGCCCTGGAATCCAGCGAAGAGGTGCAGCGCTTTTTAGAAACCGTCCGTCAGAGCAATATCCGGCCAACGTCGGTCATTTACTACGATTATTCTTACATTAAACAAACCTACGCTATTGAGACCGAACACTATGAGCGAAAAACAGCGGAAGCGCTGAAGAACAACGACCAGACGCGTCTCGGCGAAATGCGGCAGGATTTCAAAATGCTGGAAGAATTAAAATCCGCTAAGCACATTGTGGTTATGCAGTTCGATGAAAACAGCGACTACCAGCAGGCCATTAAAACGCGCATTTTCGGCGAAAGCGGCGCCACACACCGCGTCAATGGTCTTAAGATACGCCAGCTCTCTACGGCGCTTTCGCACAAACTTTGGGAACACCGTTTTTTACCGGTGCAGATGAAACAAAAAGGACCGTCCATGTTGGTCAGCGAGAATATCCTGCCGTTGGAGGCCTTCAACCGTTACCAGCACATGCTGCGCCAGTTTTTGCGCCGTTTGCTTAATGTCGATTTAAAAAGCGAAGCGCATTTACTGCCGGACGGTCACATGCTGATCCAATCCATCGTACTGGCCGATACACGCACTCTGCGCCATAAAATCTATTTTGCGCTGGTGCCTTTAATGAACGAAGTGGCCATGCTCTTTGGCGCCCAGCCCTATGGCGTCGGCATCTGGAATCTGCCGTTAATAAAGTATTTCCGGCGTCCCGAACAGGCCTATATAAAAAATTTAAAACAGCTAAAATCAGAACTGGACCCGGCCGGCATCCTCAACCGCGGTAAGTTCATCCACAACCGCGGCCACCGCTGGACATTTCGCCTGTTCAACCGGCTCTCACCCGTGTTTAACCGCTGGCTGGTTAAAACCACTTACAAGCGCCAACAGGGTAAAAAATTCGATCTGTCCTATCCCTTCGAGCGCGCGGTCTGGAACGCCAGCGGCTATCTATTCCCAAAAATGATTCCGCCGGCGCTAAAGGCGCATAAAAGCGATCCCATCGAAGAACTTATTGCTCCCTGCGCCGAGTGCGACAGTTGCGAGCATGTCTGCCCCACGTCTGATGTCTTCGGCATGTACGGCTACGCCACGCCCATTACGCGCCGTAAATCCGCGCAACGGCTGGCCAGCGGAGAAGAAATCTCTCAGCAGGAAGCGCTGGGCTTTTTGGTCTGTACGCGCTGCGACAACTGCACTAATGTCTGTCCGACGGATATTCCTCTAACCAATCTGTTCGACTTAGTGGAAGAGGACAACCGTTTCCAAAATGCGCTTCATTTAAAGGAAGAAGAAAAACGCGATTTTATCGATCGCTTCTGGCAGATCATGAAAGACAGTCCGCTGTACAAAGAGCACACCCTTTCCGAACAAAACGAAGTGCAATCCCATTTGCAGCACGGGTTAAAAATTCTATATCCCAAAGGATTTGAATACGGCCAGTTGTTCATTGATGAAGAAACCTGCATTCACTGCGGCATGTGCAGCAACGAAAATGCCTGCATGTACGGCGCGCGCGAAGGCCGGCCGCGGCAGATTCCGGAATTGCTGGATTTAAACTGCGCCTTGTGCAACGCCTGCGTTAACTATTGTCCGCAGAATAAAATCGCCCAGGAAGAGCGCCTGCATTTGGATAAGCTGATCATCAACGCCACCGATTTGGATGAAAAGAAATATTGGATTAACCGCCAGACCCGCGTACACGATACCACCACGGTACACCGCTCCAACCAGTTAACCGAAATGGCCGATCGTTACGTAACCGAAAATATCATCATGGAGATCGATAAAGAATCCTCCTCCGGCCAGATTCCCGTTTCCGGTATGGGTCAGGGCGACCGGCACATGGGCATCGGTTTTGACGCCGAACGCTTTTCCCATTTTCACATCGTGGGACCGGCGCAGAACCGCCTGCACGAGGGCGATCCCGAGGAAGAGCTGTCGATCATCTTAGGCAAGCGTGAAAATTACTGCAAATTCGACGATCGCGGAAAGCTGGTAAATCCCATCCATCCTACGCTTAAACTAATGACGCCCATTCTGTACAATACGGTTCCTCTGCAAAGCAACGGCCGCCTGGAGCTGGCTTTCATCCGTGTAGCCGAGCGTCAAAAATCGCTGGTGGCTATCGAACTGGAACGTCTTTTGGAATACTATAATTACTTCATTACCGAAGGCAATTATGACCGTCTGCCGGCCGTTATCATGCCGCGCGTGGACCACGAACTGATTCACCGTATCATTGTCAATCCCCACACCAACCGTGATTTCCTGAGCGATTTGTGGCGCATGCCCGTATTTGAAGTGGAATATCATCCGCAAATTGAACGCACGCTGAACTACATTTACGAATCGGCCAAAGCAGTTCAGGAACAGCCGCCGCTGATTAGCGGCTATATGGAAATCTCCGAATACGACCTGATTGGTTCGCTAACGCCCACCGCAGATATCAAGGAAAAAGTGACGCATCTGCTTAACCAGGGCATCGACATTCTGCACATTCACGGCTTGCGCAACAAAGAAGAATACTTTGTAACTTCCACCGCCGTGCGCGCTCTGCACCACTATCTGATGCGCATCGGCCGGCGCCACGAAGTCAGCGTCATCGCTTCCGGCGGCATCCGCCTGGCTTCCGATTCGCAGAAAACCATCCAGCGCGGCGCCGAAGGCACCATGATCGATTTTGCCGCCCTGCTGGCGCTGGACCCTTCCGCCTACCGCGCCATTACGGAAAACAAGGCCACTACGGAAAAGCTGCTCAGTTTGGATGTGGATCAGGCGGTGGAGCGGCTGAATAATCAGGCCGAGTCGCGCAAAGTTCAAATTTTGGAAGTGCTGGGCGCTTCCGGCTTTAAGGACATCAAAAAGACCGTCGGCGAGGAAGGCCGTTTGATCGATTTTCATCAGATTGAAGATCGCCTGCAGCGGGACATCTTTAATCATGATGAATTAATTACGCAGTACGCTCAGCTCAACCGTCAGAACATCGCCTCCGAGGAAATCCCCCATAAATATGTGCGGCCTTATTCATTTTTAAAATCAAAAATCATTAACAACGGTCAGCCGCATAACTTTTACCGGCTGGGCGAAACGAACCAGACGCTGTACAAAAGCGATTTCGTTTGGCCGGGGAATCTGATTGAAGCCATGGGACGCATGGCCGCCGGCGATCCGGAAATGCTCAACCTAAAAGAGGTGAAAGCTACCGGTCTGTTAGGCGACGGCTTCGACGTGATGAAGATTCTTTACAACAAAGATCCCATGGATATTAAAGAGAGTGAACTGGACAAAGTGCAAACCGCCCTGCCGCTGGATAAGGGATTGATTTTGGAAGCGCCGTGGATGTTTGGCGGCAAATCGGTGGGTTCCATCGGGCTGGACACCTGGAAGGCGCACGTAACGGCCGCCCGCGAGCTGGGTATTCAATACGACACCGGCGAAGGCGGCTATCCCACCAGCTTCTTTTTGAATTCCAAAGGCGAACCGATTTTCTTTACCGAAAATGAAATCCGTCTGTTAAAACCGCTCTTTGAAAACGACCATGATTACACCGTGGCAGAGATGCGCGCCATTTTACAAGAGAACGGTATGACGCCACAGACACATCCTGAAGTTTATGAAAAGATCAAACACTTCCCCTCCAGCAAGCCCTTTCACTTTTTAGTGGTAGTGGATGAAGATCAGCAGCCCTTCGTTTCCACGGAGATGAAAACCGGTCTCTTCGGCGTCAGTAAAGAGACCATCCGTAAAGCGCGGCGTGTGGTCATCGCTTACAGCCAGGGCGCTAAAATGGGTATCGGCGGCCATATTCTGGCGCAAAAGGTAAACAAACTGGTTTCCTATCTGCGCGGGATCGAAGGGTTGGAAAAATTAGACGAAGAAAAATTGGAAGGTTTTTATGAACTTCTTAAGAAATACAGCTTAAAAAGCGACCATGTGCTTAAAGACGTGGCTTCCGAGGGCTTACAGGTTTTGGACAAAACACAGGAGTTGCAGGCGGTTAGCGAAGATTTAAAAACGCACCTGTTGCATATTCAGGAAGCAGTGTACGCTCTTCATGAACAAAACGCCATCGACGACATCACCTTCCAGCGCATTATCCGCTACGCGGAATCGATCATCGTCCACTCTTACACCAGCATCATTTCGCCATTTCCTTTTCATAACAGCTATTCCATCGAGGATGTGAAATCGTTCATCGACATCGTACACATGATCAATCCGCAGGCTTCCATAGCCATCAAAGTGTCGCCTTCTATTGATATCGAATTTATCGCCGCCGGCCTGGCGCGCATCAGCAAGGACAACACAACGGAGATCGTTAACGCCCGCTTCGGCCTCACCGAAGAAAAGGACTACACTGACGAAATGAAAGCCTACGCCAAAGCGCACGGCATGAAATTAGAGATTTGGCTGGACGGTCCGCGCGGCGGCACCGGCGCTTCGCCCAATATTATTAAGGGTCAAATGGGCATGCACATCGAGTACGCCATTCCGCTTATTCATTACCGACTGGTTCAGGACGGCCTGCGCAACCACGTTAAATTTATCGTCTCGGGCGGCATCCGCACGTACGAAGATGTGATCAAAGCGGTGGCTTTAGGCGCAGACGGCGTTATCTGGGGCACGGCGCCCTTAGTGGCCATCGGTTGCGACCGCAACCGCAACTGCCACGACGGTTGTTCGCGCGGCATCGCTACAAGCAATTTAACCATGCAAAAGCTGCGCGACATCGATAAAAATACGCTGCAAATCATCAACGCCTTTACCATCATGCAGATGCAGGTAATCCGGGCCTTGGCGGCTCTGGGTTTCAACGATATCCGCGAACTGCGCGGACGCTTCGACAAAATCCACTGGCTGGGGCTCAAGGAACGCGTGGATCATCGTTTCCGCGTGAACGAAGAGATCAAAAAGGAAATCGCCCGCGATGAGCAGCTTTTTATGGAGCGCATCCAACACCAGACCGGCCAGACCAACTGCGGCGTGGCTGCGGTAAACGGTACCATGCCCATCCCGGGCATCGTGCTGGACGAAGGACTAAACGCCATGCGTAACCGCGGAATGGACGGCGTCGGTATCGCCAAAACGCTGTGCTTCCCGGAACATGCCGAAGAATACGCTTACCGTATTTTAATCAAGGGTTACCGCCAGCTGGATATCGAAGAAAATTTAAAATTACAGTGGCAGGCCGAGGGCAAGGATTTCAGCGAGGCTGAACTGCGCCGGGAAGCGCGCCAGTTGACTATTTACCTGCGTAACGAATTAATGAAAAAGATTAAAGTGGTATTTTTGGATACGGATTTCGACTACTTTGGCGTCTCGGACGTTGCACAATCGCGCGAGCCTTACAAGAGCGATGCTGACGGTAATGAGTTGGATTATCGTCAGTTCGGCGGGCCGGAAAGCGATCCGGGCGACATTTACCGCTTTTTCGTACGCGTTAAAACGCAAGCGTTAGAAAATTATATCCGCAACCATTTGTTTAAGTACGATTGGAATCGCTTTTTCGCCCATCAGTTCCCGGGCGTTACGCCGGAAAATTATCAGGACAACGCGCGCTTTTTAAGCCGCGCCGAAGATGTGTTCGTCTTCCATCACGGCACTAATTTAACGCGTATTTTGTATGTTTCCGAGGCCGAGGAAAGCTCGCTGCTGGATTTCCGCCGGCAATCCGCCGAAAATATTAGCGCCGCTTCCACCCTGCCTCAGGAGGAGGAAGGAATCAGCGAAGAAGCCCTCCGTGAGCTGCGCGCTTTTATTGAGGCCTTCCCTTTCGCGCATAACAAGCAGCGTTATAAAGAACGCGCCAATAAACTGGCCGCAGTGATGTCCAACGGTAAAAATATGGCCACATGGAAAACAGCCGGACGCGAAATCCCCTGGAAAACGCCGGATGCACCGAACAACATCATTCACGTGCGTCTGGCCACCGGTTCGGTTGTGGAACAGATGAACGCCCATCCATTTACCAAGCTGCATACCGCTTTAACGCACAACGGTGAAACCACCAACTACGAAGCGCTTAAACAGCGCGTGGAACAGTTTGACCTCTCTCCGTTAGCTACCACCGATACGGAAGTAGCTGCGCTGAAATTTCACCTCACAGCCGAAGAATGGAGCTACCCGGACTGGGCGCTGTTCGAAAGCTTCTCGCCTACCACCGGCGACGATTTACAATTGGTGCAGCCGGAGCTGCGTCCTCAGTTAGAGCAGGTGCAGCGCGTCGAGTTCACCAGTTCGCCTGACGGGCCTTACCAGTATCTGTGCCTGCGGCACAACCCCGAAAAGCGCGTAACCGAGCGCGTGGATTTAAAGGATCCGGCCGATTTGCGGCCTAATGTCACCGCCTTTTGGCACGACGAACAGAACGGTAAAAAACGCATTTTCAGCATGATCGCTTCCGAAGAACAGGCGCTGCACACTATGCTGCGCAAAATGGACGAATTGGGCATCATCGAGGGCGCTGCTGCCGACCAGACGTTGAGCAGCTCCGGCATGATCAGCCGCTACGCCTTTGACGAGCGGAACAAAATTTACGATGTGGAATTTATCGATCGTTACGGTACGCCCATTGAACTGACGCCTGTCGGGCAGCATTACAGCGTACGCCGCAACGCCGTTCAACCGCCAAAGGACAGCAGCCGATTCAACGGCTGGCAGGAAAATTACCGCATTTTTTTCACTAAAGAATTAGCAAAAATTAGTTTTGCGGATTTTCATTGGTTGTTGGATGAGCTGGTCAAGCAAAGCAGCGATAATGACTCCTTTGCCGCCGCCTTGCAAATTTTAACCTGGCTGCGCGATTATCTGCGCACACTGGACCCTGGCAAAAAAGCGCAAAGCTCGCTGATCGATATGGCCGATTTTTACATCGAAAAATTGTTAGGCCGCGCCGCTGAAGATGTCTTTTCCGCTTACTGTCACACCTCGCGTCAGCAAGGCGCCGGCTTTAACGCCGCGCCGCAGTCCGGCCAAACGCTGGTTATCGATGCGGGCGATTTTATCCCTGAAGGTTCCGACCCCGACGTCTGTCTTGCTTCCTTTTTAAACCGCGCTTACGAGCTGGGCTGGCGCTCCTTTATTCTGTACCGCACGCGCGGTCAGCGGCTTATTTCTACCGCTGTAATGGGCGCCAGCGACACCGACGACGTGGTCGTGGATGTGTACGGTTCCGCCGGCGAGTATTTCGGCGCTTTTATGCAGGGCGGCACGCTGCGGCTGCATGGTAACGCCCAAAACTTTTGCGCCATGGGTATGCATCACGGAAATCTGTACGTGTACGGAAACGCCGGTAAAGTGAACGGTTACGCTTCCAAGGGCGGCAAGGTGGTTATTTTGGGCAACATCATCGACCGCGCCTGGACCAATTCCGTTAACGACAGCCGTTGTCAGGATTTGGAAGTCTTTATTTTGGGATCGGCCACCAAGTATGCCGGCGAATCACTGATGGGCGGTAATTTCTTTTTCGGTGGATTACATTTCGACCAGACGGGCAAGCTGCGTTTTAATGAGCGTCCCTACCTGGGCACAAAAATGTTAGGCGGCGCCTCGCGCGGCAAGTTCGTCTTTTTTGATCCGGAAGATCGCTTGATTGAAGCGCAATACGCTCACGGTAAATTGCGGGAGTTTACTGGGGAAGAGTGGAAGTACTATCTGGCAAAAATTAAAGAAGTGTTTGAGCTGGCTAATATTCCCATTTATCGTAAAAACGGGCAGGAATATATTCACGTAGAAGAACGCATGGTCGTATTAGCGCCCGCCTCCTTTAAGCTGATTGTGCCTAAAGGCGGATTAAAGGGCTACGAGTCGCATTAAGCGTTTAATGCGCCTTGCGAGCCCCCAAAGGGTTCGTAAGGTTGCAACTGAAGGACAAAGAAAAAAGCCGTTACAAAACGTTTAAAATTTCGCAACGGCTTCTTACATCTTTGCGAACCTTTTCAACATTCGCAAAGATAGGACCGACAACTCAAAATAACGCTACGAAACAGTAGAAGCGCTGTAACAGTAACATTAGGAGATATGTTCCGTGTAGGCAGCGGCATCCATCAATTCATCCAGCTCGGCCGGATTATTCATTTTGATTTTAACCATCCAGCCTTCACCGTAAGGATCTTTGTTAACCGTTTCCGGCGTATCTTCCAGTATTTCATTGATTTCCACAACCTCACCGCCTACGGGGCTGAATAAATCGGCAACAGCCTTTACAGCTTCAATGGTACCGAACGTTTCGCCTTTGTCCACTTCGCTGCCTACTTCGGGCATTTCCACAAAGACCACATCGCCCAATTCCCCCTGAGCATAGTCGGTAATGCCTACAACAACCACATCGCCGTCCACTTTTGCCCATTCATGATCGCTGGTGTACTTTAATCCTTCAGGTACGTTCATTACAAACCTCCAACATTTAAGAAATCATTCGTTCAAATCAATTCGATCCAGAAAACCTGTATCAAAACGGCCCTCGATGAACTCCGGCCTGTTAATCAATTTTTTATGAAACGGAATCGTTGTTTTGATACCTTCGATAATGAACTCATCCAAGGCCCGATTAAGACGCGCCAGGGCCTCCTCGCGGTCTTTGCCAAAGGCAATCAGCTTAGCCACTAACGAATCGTAGAACGGAGGAATGTGGTAACGCTGGTAAGCGTGCGTATCCACGCGAATGCCCGGGCCGCCCGGAACATGAAAACTAACGATTTCGCCGGGGTTGGGCATAAAATTGCGTTCCCAATCCTCAGCATTAATACGGCATTCAATGGCATGACCGGTAATCCGAATATCATCCTGAGTGTAACCTAATTCTTCTCCGGCAGCCACGCGAATCTGGTCTTTCAGTAAATCGCGGTTATAAACCATTTCTGTTACCGGATGCTCTACCTGAATTCGCGTATTCATTTCCATAAAATAAAAATTCTTATCTTCGTCCACTAAAAACTCAATAGTGCCTGCGCCCTCGTAGCCAACCTTTTTGGCGCCGGCAACGGCCACTGCACCCATTTTTTGGCGCAATGTTTCATCTACCACCACCGATGGCGCTTCTTCCAACAGCTTTTGATGGCGGCGCTGAATGCTGCACTCGCGCTCGCCCAGGTAGATCGTATTGCCGTGCTGATCGGCCATAAGCTGAATTTCTACGTGACGCGGATTTTTAATGTATTTTTCCAGATACAGATTGGGATCGCCAAAAGCGCCCTGGGCTTCAGCCTGGGCCATCTGGAAATTCACTTCAAATTCTTCCATAGAATTAACAATCCGCATCCCGCGGCCGCCGCCGCCCGATACTGCTTTTAAAATCACCGGAAAACCAATTTCATCGACGAGTTTACGCCCTTCATCGATACTGGTCAGAATGCCGTCGCTACCCGGCACTACAGGAACGTCGGCTTGTTTCATCATATCTTTGGCCTGAGATTTATTGCCCATGCTGCGAATCATATGGGCGCTGGGGCCGATGAATTTAATATCACTGGAATTACACATATCGGAAAATTCTGCATTTTCCGCTAAAAAACCATAGCCCGGATGGATTGCTTCCGCTCCCGATATTTCCGCCGCCGCAATAATACGCACGGGATTTAAATAACTCTCCGTACCGGCCGGCGGTCCTATGCAAATGGCTTCATCGGCAAAGCGCACATGCAAGGAATCCGCATCGGCTTCCGAATGCACCGCAACCGTAGAAATTCCAAGTTCTTTACAGGCGCGAATAATTCTTAAGGCAATCTCTCCGCGATTGGCAATTAAAACTTTCTTAAACAAAAAGCCTCCCGTATTCTGTTTCAACACAATATGAGCAAGAGATAAATTTACACTATCCCGAAGTTGCTCTCAACTATTAATATGGATTTTTTTGTATTGTAAGCGTTCGGATTGATTTCCATCGTCAGGTCAGGATTTTTCGATTAAAAACAACACTTGATTAAACTCCACGGGCTGTGCATTTTCTACCATAATCTCTACTACCTTACCGGCGACTTCCGATTCAATTTCGTTCATCAGCTTCATGGCTTCTACGATGCACAAAGTCTGCCCTACGGCAACAGTCTGTCCTACTTCTACATAGGGATCGGCATCAGGAGCGGGAGCGCGGTAAAAAGTACCTACCATAGGCGAACGCACTTCGACAATTTTATCGCTGACGGCAGGCGCCGGCGCAGCGGCAACGGATTGTTCGGCAGAAAGGGGCGCAGCGGCCGGCATTTGAGCTACCGCCGGCGGTGCGGCGGGATAAGCCTGCGCGGGAGCCGGCAGAATATGAATTCCCCCATTACTCGCAGAGAATGTTTTGGTGATGCGTAATTTTTTACCTTCTTCTTCTATTTCAATCTCAGTAATTTCGGAGTTTTCAACCATTTTAACCAGTTGACGGATTTCCTTTAAGTCCATTATACCTCCTCTAACTTGTCTGCCAAACTTTCTTTTTTTTGATTCTTTTTGTTTGCTCATTAAAACCGTTAAAATAAGCATTCAATATAGAATATTTACGCTGCCATAGCAATAAATATTTTATGAGTAATCCCGTATTTGGCACAAAATTTCTGCGCCGGTTAACCGGTAATTTTGCCGGTCAATACTGCTTGCGATCGCCGTGAATACGAGAGAATTCCTCAATGACCACATGTAGATTTTCATCGCTTAAGAGAGTGGTGTTAATGCGGGCATGCTTAAGCTTTAACATATCTATTTCCGAAAACGACATTTCTTCCTCAAAATAGGATGCCTTGGATAAACGACGCCCCAACGGTCCGTAAACTTCTGAGCCGCCCCAAAACATTAAACCATCCTCAACGCCCACACGGTTGGCAAATACCATATAGGATGTGGTGTAAATGGACAGGGAGCGGTTAAGCGCTTCCCAATCCTGAATATTCTCCGGCTGATCCTCTGATTGCAATCCGCGGGCAATGCCGGCGGCCGCCGCAAAAATCACCGAGGCGCCGTCCTGCGCTAAAATTACACCTGACGTGGGATGCCAGACATCCTCGCAAATCAACAGGCCCAAACGTCCGAATTTAGAATCGAAAGCCCTGAACCGGTTTCCGGCGCTGAAGTACCGTTTTTCTTCGAATAAACCATAGGTAGGCAGATATACCTTGCGATGTCGTGTCAACAGCTGTCCGTCCTCGAAAAACAGAAGCGCGTTGAAAATCTCGTAACGCTTACTGAGTTCAACCGCTCCTACTATAATAGAGATATGTTTACTCAAAGCGCGTAGTTTAGTATACTTCTCATCATCCACCGAAAAGGCCACATCATAAACGGCGTCTTTCAGCGAATAACCGGTTAAAGACAGCTCAGGGAAAACGATGACGTCCTGCCGCTGGTCGATCGCCTGTTCGATTAGCTGATAGTGTTTATCAAGATTTTTGTCTAAATCGCCTAAGACAGCGTCTATTTGGGCGATTGCTATTTTGATTTTCTGTTTCATATTGGGGTCGTCTTTTATTAGCCTCCTAAAAGTACCAAAAACACCGAGTGATTAATAAATACCCCCGGGACACGTTTATAATGCCAAGTATCGGCGTCTCGCGGTCACGCCAGTTGGCGGACCAGTCTACGATTGATATCAAACCTAAATATTTTTAATAAATTTAAATCTCCTTAAATCTTCAATAATTATTTTATTTATCTTTGCTTCAGAAACAAATTAAAAAGCTTAATTATTCACTCCTTTGTTAGGCGCAGGTAATCGGCCGCCGCGGCTAATAAAAATGGAATTTTGTAACTGAGATACCGGCATGATCGGCGCTTCGCCTAAGAGTCCGCCATAATCCACAGAATCGCCCACATCTTTACCCGGCACCGGAATGACGCGTACGGCGGTGGTTTTATTATTGGTAATACCGATAGCCGCTTCGTCGGCAATTAAGCCGGAAATAACCGCCGGCGGGGTTTTCCCGGGAATAGCAATCATATCCAGCCCTACGCTGCATACGCTTGTCATGGCTTCTAATTTTTCGATTGGAATATTTCCTTTACTCACAGCGGCAATCATACCGGCATCTTCGGATACGGGAATGAAGGCGCCGCTCATTCCGCCCACATGGGATGAAGCCATCATTCCGCCGCGCTTAACAGAATCGTTCAACAAGGCTAAAGCGGCAGTAGTCCCGGTGGCGCCCACATCTTCCAGCCCCATAGCTTTTAAAATATCGGCCACACTATCGCCGGGAAGCGGCGTCGGCGCCAGAGAAATATCCACAATGCCAAAGGGTACATTTTGCAATTCGGCCACACGCTTACCGATAAATTCGCCGGCGCGTGTAATTTTAAAGGCCATGCTGCGGATGCGTTCGGCTAACAGATCAAACTTCAAATCCTGGGGCGCTTCGCGCACGGCGCGCAGTACAACACCCGGGCCGGAAATACCCACATTAACCACGACTTCCGGCTCGGAAACGCCATGGAAAGCGCCGGCAATAAAGGGGTTATCTTCCGGTACATTGGCAAATACTACCAACTTAGCGCAACCGATGGCGTCGCGGTCAGCTGTTTTTTCGGCGGTGGCCTTAACAATTTCGCCCATCATCTTAACGGCGTCCATATTAATGCCTGCCTTTGTGGAGGCCACGTTTATACTGGAACAGACGTGTTTAGTCAGAGATAGCGCTTCAGGAATGGCGCGAATCATATTGCGGTCGCCCAGGGTAAAGCCCTTTTGCACCAATGCCGAAAATCCGCCTAAATAATCAACGCCCAGCTCGTCAGCCGCTTTATCTAGGATTTGGGCAATTTCTATGTAATCGTCCACATGCAAACCGCCGGCGGCAATAGCGATAGGCGTTACGGAAATTCGCTTATTAGCAATAGAAATGCCGTATTGGCTTTCAATCTTTTGGGCGGTATTTACATGTTCGGCGGCGATGCGCATTATTTTTTCGTATATATTTTTTTTAAGAATATCTACATTATCATTGCGACAATCCAGTAAACTGATGCCCATGGTAACCGTGCGGATATCAAAGTGCTCGACTTCTGTCATACGGATTGTTTCTAATATTTCTTCCAGAGCTAATTGCATATTTAAATCCTGTGCATGGCGTTAAAAATATCTTCGTGTTGAACAATCACTTTTAAATCGAGTTCTTCCCCTCTGGCAATCACTTGTTTTTTGACGCCTTCAAAATCGAACGCACAATCGGAGATATTCACTAGTAACATAATGGTAAAGAAATCCTGTAGAATTTTTTGGCTGAGATCCAGAATATCGCAGCCATGATCTGCTAAAACGCCGGTTAGTCCGGCTAAAATACCAATGCGGTTACGACCAAAGGCCGTGACGATTATGCGGTTTTGTGATTTAGCTGAGGACTGGGGCCCGGCTGAAGTTTTAGACGTTTGGGCGGCGGGCGCGGGCGTTACCCGTTGCACAGTTTCTTTGACAATTTTTTCCACCGCTTCGGGCGACGCTGTTTTACCCAATTTTTTTATTGCCTCTTCAGCAATCAGGCGAATTTGATCTTCACTTAATTGTGCCATTTTATCTCTCTCTTAATGTTCTTTCTCTTCAAGGGATTTTATATAGTCCTCGTCCACATCCATGCGGTCTACAATGCCGACGACTGCGGCTTCAATGCTTAATCCGGAAGGATCCTGCGGGTAAATAGCCTGACGGGCAGCATGACCGTAAGCACAAATGACTGTTTCGCCAACGCCCGCACCTAACACATCGGCGGCGACCACCACATCCGTCAGGGGCGCTTTTTTTAGATTTATGGGATGAATGATTAAAAAACGTAAATTTTGCAGATTGTCCGTTTTTTTTGTGGACCAAACCGAACCGACAACTTTACCTAAAAACAAATTTCACCTCGTATTTAGCAAGGTCCGTGGTTACCAATATTTGCAACAAAAGAATGTACTGTATTTTAAGCTTTTTTTCAACCTGGGATTAAGCTTTTTGCCGTTGCGAAACCTTAACGGTTTCGGAACGCTTTTTCTCCTTTTTCCAGAATATCCTTACGAATCTTGTCCATAAAGAGGCACGGAGGTTTGTAAGGGTTCAAACAAAAAAAGGCCGAAGCGTAAACGCTCCGGCCTTTAATATCAACCAACAGGTCGTTTAGAAGGCAATCCGCAGTGAAAACATATTATTCGCATTAAAATATTGCGAATTACGGAATGCATAATCCAGACCCACTATAGCTCCGCCTAACTGATACTGCAAACCAGCGCCGACCGTGAAATCATATAATTGATCTTTGCTGTCTGTGTTGGTCAGATAGTTGTAACCGGCACGCAGCGCTACAAAATTATTGTAGTTGTATTCCAGACCAAATTTAAACGCATCATTTTCAACGTTATTGTTCTGGAAAACACCGCTGACGATCAGGTCGTTATTAGCCATCACCTGATATTTGTAAGACAAACCTAAATCCAGACTGGCAGGCAAATGGTTATTTGCCGCCTGGCGCGACATATATTCCTGGTCGCTGCTGGTCGGATCATCAACCTTTGTCAACAAACCGCTGCCTGCATAGGTCATATTCGTTCCGATGTTCTTGGCCACAACACCAAAGGACACGCCTTCGAGTCCGGCCAGATTACGGTATTGAATACCAATATCAAAAGCAAAGGCTGTTGCGCTGGCACGCGGAACTTCCTCATAAATCATTTTTCCTGTAACGCCAACCTGGATCGTACTGGTAAGCTTGTTCGCATAAGTCATAGCAATAGTCGAGAACGTAGGCGAAAAAGTCATACCGGACGTTCCATCCATATCTGCCACTGTAGTAACAGGAATATTCCCAAAGTCAAAGGCCTTGATGCTAAAGCCCAAATGACCCAAAGAACCCATTTTAACGCCTAAAGCCAGATAATTCACTTTAATATCGTTAAAGATAGTTACAGTGGAAAACGTACCGGTAGCGCTATTTTCCATGCTGGATAAACCAGCGGGATTCCAGAAGATAGCATCTACCCCATGGGTATATACGATATCAGCGCCGCCCATGGCCAAATCCCTGGCGCCAACCGGGATCTGCACCTGAACGCCGGCAGCCGTACCAATCCGGGCGCCGTCACCAGCATGCAAAGGCAGCGATACCAGAAGAAGAATGAGTACGAGAAATAACATCCCGTTCATTTTATTTATTTTTCTCATAATTTACTCCCTACCTTGTTTCATTTAATTTTACTCAATCTAATACCTATTAATAGTACTCAAGAATCTGTTTACTCTGAATAATCATTACCTTAAGTACTTTTGTCTTACCTAAATCAGGCATATCAACATGGGCAACATACAGGCCGCTGGCAACCGGCAGATTACTTTCGTTAAGCAGATCCCATCTCAGGAACTGATCATCGTTATCTTTTTCCAGTTTGCGTACCTGAACGCCAGCCAGATTGAATATTCTGATAGTGGCCTTCTTAGGTAGATGAGTAAATGTCACGAAACGGTTGAAACGATCCGTTTCCAGCGGATTATTGGCATAGTACGGATTCGGAAATACATTGACTTTTTCCACATCCTGTTTAGCCAAATCTTCGCTATGAGTTGACACATAGGCCGCAGTCGACATATCCCACGTATCCACGCCAATCTGTAACGGATTAGCATAGATTACCCGGATTACATCGCCGTCATGATAATCGGAATCCCACCATACCAGGTTCCAGGTCAGATGGTTATGAATGGTTGAATCCGCAGGAATTTCTACGCTGTAAGGCGAATTCAGGAAGTAGGTGTACATACGATCTGTCGGATTGAACGGCCACATATCATACGATTTGCCGGTAGTACCGTCAGGAACATCCTGTTTACGGTCGTAAATCAGGATATTGACCTGCATATCATCTTCGATATTCCAAACTTCAAACGGAATACGAATCATAAATCCAGCGCTTACACCCGGATTCGGATTCAGAGGATGATTGGCAATATCATAGATTCTGGAGCCAATGAGATAGGCCATGGAACCGGTGCCTTCTTTGACCTTATGAAAGACAATGGTATCGGTTCCGACAAAAATAAGCGTATCCTCATATACACCATTCCAGCGGCATTCATAATCTTTAATTAATTGATTTAGCTCGTTCGTTCCGTCGCCATAAGTATCAACAGCCTTAGCCGTAGCGCCCCAGCCATATATAGCATAGCTGCCTACACCAACATAATTGCCTGCAAAGTCATTTATAGACGTTGAGGAACCATCAGGAGAAATATGCAGCACATCGACAAAATCGGTCGGCGCGGCATAATTACCGTTTACGATAAACTGTAAACCGTCGGCAATCGGCGCGGCATAATCATTCATATTCAGACGTTCCGGAATAACCACCTTATCGGTCGTTTTATCCTTAACATTCCAGTATTTTTCCGTTTTAAAGGAATAACCGATTTCAGTAATGGTAATAGTTCCCATAGCATCGACAATATTACCACCGTAACCGTCATCATATACACGATAACCAATGGTAGTTGGAGGCGTAAAAGCATTTACGTTAACCGTAAAATACACCGTGCCTTCTATCCCGCCAAAGGTGGAACGGGCAGAATCACCCCAGGTAATGGAGTTGTCTGTGGCATCATAAGTTCCGTTTGGATTGACCAGGTTTTGACCATACTGTGGATAATCTCCATAAGCACCCGTCACGGCCTGCCAGCTATTGATAGTCAAATCAGGCGGGAAGGTTAATTTAACACCGTCTACCCAGTCGTAATCCGGTGACTGCAAATCCAGCGTAAAGACGATATCGAATGTACCGACCGTCGGAGAAGTAATCGCCGCAGCAGTTACCGTTGACGGCGATACATCACCCACTTTACCTAAAGAAGTACCAACCGAATCCGGATAGTTGGTTCTCTTCCAAACACCGTCCACATCCAGATACCAGTGTTGCAAGGTAAAGAATACCTGATAATCGTCACCGGTAATTTCATTCGGGTTAACAACTTCTGCTTTAACCGTGGCATTGGCAGTACCATTCGTGTGCTCAAGAGTCAGCACATCACCGGTATTAACTGCAATGCGGTCACCAGGTTTGTTATCCTGCAAGGTAACGCTGTAGATAATCGGAGTCGATTCCAGCGCAACATCGCGTACTACATTACCAAGTTTAGATTTGGAATAATTATAAGAAGTTACCGCCAAATAATAAGTAGTTCCTTTATGCAACGGTTCACCCTTAATATAATCGCGGTCGAAACTAAAGAAACGTTTAACGCCCGTATCGGTACCAAATTCGATTGGCGTATAAACGACCGTGCCATAATCCGGAACGAAGAGATTGGATTTGATGGTACGAACCTCATCAATTAAATCATAAGTTGCTACACGCTTGGTACGCGGGTCGTTCAACTTAGCTGATGCCGAAGGCAACTGATATACATTGTAACCTTCAAATACATAATCAATGATTACCGTTTCTTCCGTATCCTTAATACGATCCTGATCCCAGCCCCAATCCAGCGTAATGTGGTCGGCAAAAGGAACTGCTTTTACGCTTGGTGATGTTGGCGGCTTGGGGATTACCGTAAACAACGTATTATACGCAGCCTGCGCTATTTCGTCGGTACTCTTTAAGTCGGCAACGGACTGAATATTGTTACCGCCTAAACCGCCGATAATAGCCAGTACCACTTCCTGCGTGTCCCCGGGAGCCATAGTAAACGGACCGGAAGCGGCGAACATACGACGGTCGCCGGCAGGCATGTTATCACCGCGTCCGTCAATATCACTGACAGCGCCGGTGGGATCCAACGACGGATCGCCATCCAACGGGAATTTTGTGGCTTGTCCGGCCAGAGGGCCGCTGCCGTGCGTATAGGGCGTCGGATTTGCTAAATCGTTGGTCGGCGTATAGCCGTTTAACATATTATACCACTGCAGCGTAAAATCATACACGCCCATAGGCGGGTCAGAAATAGAGCCACCAGCGGCAAAATATCCGAAAGAGGTCATCGGCAGATTTTTCCATCCGGTGCGGTATTTTAAATCAAAGATACCCACATCTTCAGGATTATCCGTTTTGATGATGGGCCCCTGGAAAAAGTCAAAACCTACAGCCGGAGCAGGCAATTTAAACTTGTTAAATTCGGCATCCGTAGTTTTACCGTTATAGGCAAAATGCAAGCTTTTTTCCACATCGCAACCTACCAGATCGTCGCTGTAATCGCCAACGTCCGGATCGGAATACTGGGCAACAAACATGGAATCAATGGTTGTACCGGATTTGTTGATCAGTTTCAACTTTTTGAAAACAATCTGACCCAAACCATTATTGGGCTGGTTGTATGCCCACAGGGTTATTTGCAGCTCAATGCCAATGGGCGGAGCGCCGGAATGCTTGTTTACAGCAGAAACATTAAAATCATTTGCCGCTAACCAGGCAACCTGCTCAGCCTGCGCAATACCGGGATAATCACCACCTTCTACTAAATTTCCGTTCTTATCAAATTTAGCAATAATCGGATATCCATCGTCATCACGAACAGGATCGTAAATACCGTTGCCGTTCACATCCACATACGGAGCGCCTTCGGCAACCGGCCATTCTTTCCAATCCAGTTTGTAATGGGCGATCACTTCATTTTCCATGGCATCAGTAACATCGCTTAAAGCCACATTATTCAATTCCGCAGCATCCTGAGCCACCTGAGAAGGCGTTAAGGTTGCCCAATCGGAACGGATACGATAGATATGAACCGCACCATTATCATCTGAGCTTACCGGTGTTCCATCAGCAGCCACCCAACCGGGCACCGTACCGATACGATAGCCGATACCACCTACGCGCAGATTAATAGAATCCGGAAAAGCAACAATAGTGGAATCCGCGGAGTTTTGCAGATAACCGCCCCAGATAACACCGTCCATATACAACGTATTCGAAGTTCCTCGTGGATAATAACCGCCGCCAGCACCCGTAAACGGATCCGCAGCAGTCTGGCCGTTATACGTTACCCAGAAGCCCCAGTTGCCAATGTTAATCATCGTCTGGCTTTCTCTGTCGGCAACGGCCATCTTTTGTAGGTTGTATGTACTCACCTCGTTATAATTAGCCCGGGCAAATACATCAGTGCCATAGAGGATCATCAACATCCCCAGCAACACCACCAGGAGGATATTTTTCGTCCTTTTTCTCATTTTATCTCCTCACAGTTAATTCATTCTATATTACACATTACGAGACGCGCTGTTGATCAATAGGCAAATTTAACGCCAATAAAGATCTGACGCGGATGATCGTACAGCTGTTTGCCAAGGTAGTTCCAGTAAGCCTGGCCGTTTTCCAAATTGATGGCCTGATACATGCGGACATAGTCTTCGCCGCCATAGGAATTGATAAAGGCTTCCGTCTTGGCAGGATCGATCAGACCGGACAATAATCCGTCGTCTTCGGCGCTGCCTGTTAGCTCATATACGTTTAAAACGTTTTTGAGGTTAAACAGATTATTTACACGCATATAAACCGTAGCCGTAACTTTGTCTCCGATACCAAAGGATTTGTCAAGGCGCAGGTCAACACGATGTACCCAAGGCGTTGATGACGAATTGATGGGTTCCAAAGCTACACGCGAACGCGTATCCTGCATATAGTCTACACCAATTGAATAAGGACCAGCCTGACCGCCGGAAGTGGTTACCAGCGTATAGGGATGGCCGCTGTTAAAGGTGTAAAGAATATTAAAGCCCATTCTTTCCAGTACGGGACCGCCGTCGTTTTTGCCAAAGCGGTAATCCAAATTAACCGTACCGCGATGCGTTTGGTTAAAATCCAGTGGATTCAACATGGTCGGACGAGCGGACAGACGATCAACAGCGGAAATGAAAGATGTATTTCCTGATCCTGTACCCTCGGCATCTGTTAAAGTGTAATTTACCTGAGCCTGTAAACGATGAATACGACGCAGAACTAATTTAAATTCCAGACCCTTGGTAGTGGCAAAGTCGCCATTAGTAATCACATTATAAGATTGGATGGCAGCGCCGGGAGCAGGCGTAATACGATCGGCCTGAATCTGACCTTTGATATTCTTATAGAAACCAGTAATATCAAATGCGGCAAAATCACCCACCTGCTGACGGAAGCCAACCTCATACGACGTGGTGCGCAGCGGGTCAATGTTAAAGCCAACCGGCGTGGTATAGAAATAACCGCCGCCAACCTGACGGCCGTAAGCATACGAACTATAATAAAAATCATTAAAGCTGGGCATCTGTACAAATTTGCCATACTGAGCATAAAAGACAGTTTTGTCGCTGACCGGGAAGGAAACGCCCAATCGCGGACTGACAAACATCATAGGATCTTTATTTTTCCACTCAGATGGAGCCACAATGCCTTCATCTTTAACAATTACCGGATTATCCGGGTGCAGCAAGACATGATCTTTCGTGTCAAAATAATCCAACCGCAGACCGGCATTGATAATCAGGTCCTGATATTCGATCTTATCCTGGAAATAGGTGGAAAAGAAGAGAGGTTTTTTTGCGCCGTCAAAACCGCTGTCCAGTTCCTTGCCATAAGGATCATAGCCATAGACATTTCCGATATCTTCAGCAAGAACGCCAGCCGGTATTTTGTCTTCGCCACCATATTTTAAGGCGTCTTTCATAAAGCGGCTTGGATCTACGCTATATTGCCGAATCGTGTACATGCGGGCGTCCAAACCGAACTTTAGCTCATGATTCTTATTAATCTGGCTGACAAAATTCAGTGCGCCGCCAATATAATTTTGCTTATTTTCGCTATAATTGGCCAGCAAAGTTCCGTTACGACGGAAAGAAAAACCGTTGATCAGATAATTGTAATCGGGATCATAGGTCTTTCGGTATGTAACACCATGCTCATCATGGATACGGGCGCTGTCAGCCCAGGCGCGCCAATCCGTACCGAACCAGTCGTCTTCACGATAGCCGTTATCCATAAAATAGCTCACTTTGGCGTCCAAGAAAGTGGTCGGATTCAATACATAAGTTAACTTGGTCGACAGCAATATGGTGTTATCTACATAGGGCTGCTGACGCGTATTAAGAATATTTAACATTGGAACGCTGGTCTGAAAGTTTTTACTATAAGTCCATACACCGCTCACACGCACTTTAAACTGATCCATATCATACAGCAGGGTGCTGTTGATAGAATGGCGTTTATACCAGTTATCCGGCGTAAAACCGTCTGGATAGTGCAAAGCGCTCAAAGTATCCGGATGAAAATTTGGATTCGAAGAATCATTTCTGGGGTTCACCGGACTTGTATCAACCAGAGGATTAGTCATATTATTGGCAGTAAAATCAAAACCACTGCTAAAGCGTTTTTGTGTATCGCCTATATCCTGATTCTCATATGCTACGAAGAAACGCAGATTTTTCGTAATCGGGCCGCTGGCTGTAGCAGTAATAATATGCTCGCGATAGGAATAGGTGCCCAGGAATTTTTCGCCTTCGGCGGCGAATTTATCGGTTTGGGCGTCAACTGAAAAATGAAGATCGGAACCGCCGGTTTTTAATTCAGATTTTACAATACCGGCATTGGCGTTACCAAATTCAGCCGTATAACCACCGGTAAGCACCTGAACTTCTTCAACGGCTTCCTGAATGACATGAACGTTATTCCGCCGGTTCAACGGATTAACCGTGGAAGCGCCGTCCAGATAATAACCAACTTCTTCGGCGCGGCCGCCGCGAATGTACACATTACCATCCTGGACAACCACGCTGGGCTGCAACGCTAAAATAGCATTTGCCCCGCGAACCGGAATAGCCTCTAAATCCTGAGAAGTTACCCGCGAAATACTTTGCGTAACGTGTTTTTCAACAAGCGGGCGCTGAGCAACTACTACAACAGCCTCGCCTAATTCCAGTGTCGTCGGCTGTAATTCAAAATTCTGTTCCGTAGTAATACCGGCGGAAACACGAATTCCCTGAAACACAGCTTTGGTATAACCCACATAGCTGGCTTCGATGTTATATGTACCAACGGGAACATTTAAAATCACAAAATAACCGTCAACATCTGTAGTTGCGCCAAGGTAGGTATTCTGAAGGACAACATTAACACCAGGTAAAGGCTCACCTGTCTCTTTATCTTTAACTATACCAACCACCTTCCCCGAAGACTGGGCAAAAAGGAATACTGGCATAGCCAAGACAATCAATAATAAAAGCACTTTTTTGAACATCCCTTAACCTCCATTAATTAAAACTTCGTTTACTCCAGTTGTTAAGAACCTGATCCCATCATGTCATAGGCCACCTCCTATAATTTTTATTTGTTAGCATTTGTGAGCTTCATCACACATTAAAATATAGAATAAAACCTCATATTTGTCAAGGCGTAGATGTTCTTTCCTATTAAGTAAAGTTTTAAATATTTGTAGGTTACGGCAGAACTTATTGTATCCGCTATTCGTTCGCATAAATTTATATCAGGTCGTTGATTAAACTATGGTTAACTTGAGTCTACTACAGCGGCAATTAATTTCGTATAATATTACGAACTTTGCAAGTCAAAATTGATTTTTTTGTGATAAAAATTCACATCCGTCCTAAATAATGTTTTTGAATTGCCGCTATCTTTAGATAGTGGTCCGTAAATGTCACAGAAGTGTTAAGGCTTTAGCCTAACACAGCAACGGGATTTACTATTTTAGGGCTAAAGCCCGTTATTGTTTGGATTTCATCACCCACTATCTAAAGATAGCGGCTATTTATAAAAAAATGAAAATAATACATAGGCATAAGGGTTGTTTTTTGAAAATCCCTGATTTGTGTCGCTATCTTCAACAGAAACAACATTAATTAAGCCGTTTATATTTATTTTGGACAGCTGTGATAAAAATTAATTTGTTGATTTTTATCGTTTAAATAACCCAACTATCCAACATAGCTCGGCTCCCCGAGTCGAGAGCAAGTCTGGAAGCGTAAGGTCAAACGCGAGTCGGAGACTCGCACTACAAAAAAAGCCGTCAGCAAGTAATACGGACGGCTTTAAAAACTAGCTTAAATCAGTTCTGCAAGTGTTAACGTATTAGTAACATTTTTCGCTGAAAAACTTTGGTCTGCTCTGCAGCTGTCTTAACTAGCAGTTTATAGAAATAGACTCCGCTGGCTAAATTGTTTGCATTGAGTGTTAATCGATATATCCCTCTGTCCTGTACGCTATTAACCAACTCCCGTACTTTTTGCCCCAAAACATTGTACACGGTTAATTGCACCTGAGCGCGCGCGGCTATCTGATAACTGATTGTTGTGCTGGGGTTAAAAGGATTAGGATAGTTCTGCTGCAGTCCGTAAGATATGGGCGTTGTTTCGCCGCTTTCGATGGCGCTGGCCGAAGGATCAAAATAAAAATAGGAAGTACGGGCATTGTTGGCCTGATGGCTTTGCCAGAGAGCGTTTCCGTCGCCTTTGCTGTCTTTAATGTCGATCACATTCAGGCCGTTATCTCCTCCAACGCATACTTCGTAATCGCCGTCATTATCGATATCGGCCACACAGCCCGAGCCGTTTTGTAAGCTGCTAAATACTGCTGGAAAATTTTTATATTGCGAACCGTCGGCTTCATAGATAAAGATACTTCCGCCCTCGGTGCTTATCATCATTTCCGTGTCTTTATCATTGTCTAAATCGGCAAAGAAAGGCGAAGTTCTAATGGGCGCATCCAGCTTAACGGGAAAAGGCGCAATGGAATCGCCGTTAAAGCTTACAACAAACAACATGCTATCGAGCGTACCGAAAGTAATATCTAATGAGCCGTCGCCGTTAAAATCGCACAAAGCCGGCGTAGATTCACAGGTAGCGTTCAAATCCATGTGCATGGCAATATTTCCGCTGGAGTCTATGCGCTGAATCTTTTTATCGATGGTAGATACGATGATGTGCGTTCCGCCGTCCTTGATTTTGGCAATTACCGGCGTCGTTTTAATACGGCCGCTTAAATCCACAGGAAAGCCGCTTAATTCCGTGCCGTCGGTTTTAACGGCATGCAAATCGGTATTCAATAAACCAAATACCATTTCCAGACCGCCGTCGCCGTCCACATCGCCTACGGCAACGCCTTTTTCAATCGGGGAAGTATAGGCAATCGGAAAACCGGACATTTCGCTGCCGTCAATATTTAAAACATGCAAATTTTTAGACATGGTGCCAAAGACCATTTCCAAATCAGGATCAGCGTCCATATTAGCCAAAGCGATATTGCCATAAATATTTTCACCGACTGCTTTACTTAACAGGATAGTTCCGTCGCCTTTGATTATTTTTAAATCGCCGCCAATACGGTCAGCGATAACGATTTCCTGGTTGCCGTCGTTGTCTACATCCCCTACTGAGGCGCCCATGGTGGCGTAATCGATGTAAATAGGAAATCCGCTGGCCACCGTACCGTCGCTGTTAAACACATACAGGCTATCATCTTTACCCATGCCGATTACTTCCAGATTAGCGTCGCCGGTTACATTAGCCGCGGCAATCGGCTGTGAATAACCCGTTTGCGTTGCCGGGAAACCCACCTGATTGAGCGATGGCTGCACTTCAACCGAATCGGTATAGGAGTAAGGATGAGCCGCTGTCGAATTAGCATCCATGGTTACTTTAATATAAAGCGGTGATAAGGGAGCGTCAGCTGTAAAAGCAAAAACCAAATCGCCGCTGGTGGTAGTCACAGAATCTCCCGGGGCGATAGTTCCTAAGTTCGCCGTATTATCGCTAAAAGTGATGTAAGGACTGTTAGAAGATAAGGTTACCGTTGCGTTATCCGCGCTTTGCCAGTCCGGGTCATTTTTAATCGTTAAAACCAAATTGGCGCTTTCACCGGGGTTGGTCTGTCCGTCACCGTCATCTCCGGTAACAGTATATTCATAACTGGAAATGGTTAAGTAGGGATATGTATTGCGGCCGATGGCATTGTATATGTTAACGCGACCGGAGCCCAATTCGCCGGAAAAATCCGGATTTATATCATCGATGGGATCGGCGTTATTTAAGAGCTGGTCCCAATACCACTGGCGCGATTGGCCGGGAAACCAGGCCTTGAGTAAAGCAAAAGCGCCGGTTACCACCGGAGCCGCCATAGACGTTCCTTGCCAGGAAGTGTAACCTCCGGCGTTCCAGTGAATGGTACTTAAAATGGCCGTAGACGAGATAGAGCCTTCCCCGCCGGGAGCGCTGATATCCACTACGGAACCCCAATTTGAATAATAGGCAAGGTGATCCGTATTGTCTGTAGCGGCAACGCAAATACATTTATAATAGTCGCTGGGATATTGCGGATTATCGTCATTATCCTTAGTATCATTTCCGGCGGCGCCCACCACAATGGCGCCGTAGGTATCGGACACCTCATCTAAAATATTTTGTTCATAGCTGAACAAATAGCTGCCGCCCCATGAACAATTGATAAACTTGGCGCCCAATTTGGCCACATATAAAATACCGTCATAACCATAATAAATGCCCGGCTGATTTGTTGTTGAATCTGCATCATTCGAATGCTTGGTAGCAATCACTTTGCTGCGAAAAGATACGCCGGTTACACCTGTGGCATTGTCGGTAACCGCGGCAGCAATACCCGTAGTGTGCGTGCCATGGCTTAAAGCCTGGTCCACTCCGGCGCTGGGCGGGCGGATATCGTTATCGTCATCGGCAAAATCCCAGCCGTAAAAATCATCCACATGTCCGTTGCCGTCGTCGTCAATGCCGTTTTCATCTGAGGCGTCAACTACCCCGTTGCTATTTAAGTCTTCCCCGGGATTCAGGTAGAGGATACCGTCTAAATCCGGATGTTGCGTATCAACGCCGGTATCGACAATACCAACTAAAACATTGGGATCGCCCGGTGTATTGCTCCCCCATAATCCCCAGGCATAATCGGCCTGAATTTTATTCATGAACCATTGTTCGTCATAACGGGGATCATTCGGTGTATAGGATTCCGTCTGCGGAGTAGCTGTAGGATAATTGATACTGGACAGATCACCCGAAATAATTTGCGGCAGAGCGGTAAAATCATCAATCATAGCATGCAAAGCGTCCCATTCTTTGGGCGTCCGAAATTCCGCGCTGTACACACGGCTTAAATCGGTTTCACCAACCACGTCTGTGGCGTCAGCCGATTTAAACCCTTTTTCCAGTTTTGTTACCTGATACTTTTGCAGAAGCGCGTCCAGTCCGGACAGGCCGGTATGGGCAATGCCGTTTTCATAGGTTACTGTCAGATACGGCAAATCCTTCTGCAGGCAGAACATGATGCGATCCTTTTGGTAATAATCCCGCCCGAAAACAAGACCGGTTATCACCAGTATAAAAAGAAACAATCTCTTCATGGGGCACCTCCTTTTGTGTTTTAACACACTTTGATTGCTGTTTATTTATTTAGAATTTTAACGTATAAGCAGTAAGCGTCGGTTTAACAGTACATTTTTTCCGGATAGGCGGTAAAAATAAACACCTGAACTTACAGGATGATTGTTTGCGTCTACTCCCCGCCAAATGAAACGATGCACGCCGGAGTTAAGTTTACCGGAAAATAAGAGTTTTACTTTTTGTCCTAATATATCGAAAATTTCCAGTTTTACAATATTATTTTGGACATCTAAAGGGACAGAAACAGTTATTGTCGTTTGCGGATTGAAAGGATTCGGCCAGTTCTGATATAATCGAAATTGTGCGGCTAAATGAGGCGATTGCATCGCAATAGCCGTGGACGCCTTGTCGCCGTACAGTCCCGTCCGGCGGTTATTTCCCAGATAGCTTTCCCATTCCACGGAAGCGGCCGTTGTATCACGAAGATCGAGCGCATATAATCCGGAACTGCCGGCAGTGATTATTTCAGGATCGCCGTCTCTGTCCATATCCGTTAGAATAGCGCCGCCGCTAAGCCGGCCGGCAAGTTTTACCGGGAAATTCCGAAACTGTTTTCCCTGATGCGTGAAGGCATACAAATGATTATCATCGCCGCCAAGCAGAATTTCCGGCCGGCCGTCGTCATCCAAATCGGCAAACCCAGGCGCCGCCTGCGACGTTGTTTTAACATGAAGAGGAAATGGTTCCAATGTCTGGCCATCTAAGCGCGCTACATGCAGTTTTTGGTCCTCCGTTACACAAACGATCTCCGGTTGGCCATCGCCGTCTATATCCGCCAAAGCCGGCGGTTTGCGTAAATGGGTTTGCAGAGGATATTCAGCAAGAAAGCGCCTGTCCTGATCAATAATTTGAATTTCATCTATAAAATTAACTATCACAATGCGAAAACCATCTTCCGTTTTAATTAGGAGTGGATTCTTCACACAGCGCGTTTCCAATTCCAAAGGCCAGCCTGCCAATTCTTCGCCGGAATTATTCACAAGATGAAGTTTTTTATCAAACGTAGCAAACACGATCTCCGGCAAATTATCGCCGGCTACATCGCCGATGGCTACGCCCTGATCGATCAATGAGGATGCCTGCAGCGGAAATCCGGCTAATTCGCTGCTGTCGCTTTTAATCACATGTAAGCGGCGCTTCATGGTACCGAAAACGACTTCCGCCATCCCGTCGCCGTCCACATCGGCCGCGGCAATGTTGCCGTACACTTTTTCCTCTATGTTTTTTACGAATATTACAGCGCCATCCTTGTTGATAAATTGCAGCAAGCCATTCCGGTTACAGATCAATATCTCTTCTTGGCCATCACCGTTAATATCTGCAACGGCCGGCGGCATATTGGTAAATCCCTGTAAATCCACAGGAAAATTTTGCAGGGATTGTCCCGTACCGTCAATGGCATGCAAAAAATTATCCGGACTTACCAGTAAAATAACCGGGCGTTCCCATTTGGCAACGGTTAGCGGCTGATTGGTTGAAACCGCATGTACCGGAAAGCCCTGTTGAAACATGGTCAATGAAAAAGTAAAGGGATACATTTCATTATATGGATGTGCGCTTAGTTGATTCGCGCTGTATTTTATCTGTAAAGAATAGGTTTGGTAAGAAGCGCTGTCAGCCACGGAAAATTCAAACGCCTGGCTGATATTAGAAGTACTACTGCCTGACGGCATAGCGCCTAAAACAGCTCGGTTGGAAGTAATCGCAACAGCGCTTTCATCTGAGGCCAGTTGCGAGATAACTCCTTCCGCATCCTGCCAACCGGCGTTATTGGAACTAAAAACTATGATGCGGGCGCTTTCGCCGGCATTTAATTGGCCGTCGCCATCATCGTCAATGATTTCCAGATGTACTGAATCGGGTTTTAATTCCGGAAACAAAGTACGGGCGATAGGCCGATACACATTCACCCGTCCTGCGCCTAACAGTCCCGTATAGGCCGGATTCACGGCGTCTAAATCATCCGCCTCACGATAAAGCATATTCAGGATTTCCGAATTACTCTGTTCCGGATACCAGGCCTCCAATAAGGCAATACTACCGGCCACCACCGGGCTGGCCATGGAAGTACCCTGCCACGTCGCGTATCCGCCGGCGTCCAAATGAATGGTGCTGAATATGCCTGTCCCGGGCGCGCTGATATCGATAACATGACCATAATTGGAAAAACCGGCGCGTGCATCCCCGGAAGTAAGCGCCGCTACGGCTAGCGTAGCCGAATAATCACTGGGATAAAAATGGTGGTTGTCGTTATTGTTATTATCATTGCCTGCGGCGCAAACAATAATTGAGCCGTACTGCTCGCTGATGTGCTTCATCAGTGAATCGGCCTCTTCGCTGTAGTAATCGCTGCCCCATGAACAGTTAATTACGCGCGCACCCATTTTTGCACAATACAACACGCCATCGTAAGCATACCACAAATAGCCGTTGGAATCGTTGTCATAAGTTTGTTTCGTGCCTATTATTTTACTACCCATCGCGATGCCCGCGATGCCCGTCTCATTATCAGCCAAAGCCGCTGCAATACCCGAAACATGGCTGCCATGGCTAAGAATGTTGTACTTTCCCGAAGAAGGAGGACGAATGTCGTTATCGCCTGTGGATGAACTACTGGCGCCGGCAAAATCCCAGCCGCGAATATCATCCACAAAACCGTTGTTATCATCATCAATGCCGTTAAAATCCGCTGCTGTCACCTGACCGTCGCCGTCCAAATCTTCGCCGGGATTAACAAAAAGAACCGGCCCCAAGTCCGGATGCTGATAATCCACGCCCGTATCGACAATACCGATTAATATTGGCGAATCGCCGGGATGCCCTTGCGGCCACAGGGCCCAGGCATACGGCGCCTGTATTTTTTGCAGATACCATTGCCGGTCAAGATAGGGATCGTTTGAAAGGTAGGGTTCCACCGGCATAGCCATCCGGTTAGCCGGCTCAGGATGGGCTGTTTGAATTTCTGGTTGTCCGTTAAAATCTCCGATAATTTGTTGCAAGCGGGAGTTACTCTGGTGGCCGGTAAGAATCACGCGATAAATTTTTGAAAAATCCATCTTACCGCGAACGTCGGTAACGCCGGCCGATTTAAGCCAGCGCTCAATGCGCGCAACCGGATACTTTTTTACCAGATGTTGCATATACGGAGGCAATCCGTTTTTATTCTGATTGCGCAAAATTAGATGCGGCTGGTCGGCTCCCAAACGGAAAAGGAAGCGATCATTAAAATGTTCGCCAAAGAGCAGACAAATACCTAACAAAAGAAAGACGGCTATCTTGTTCACATAAATTCCTAACCAAGATTTGTTTCCGTTGCGAAACTTCCCTGGTTTCATAACGATTTTACTCACAGTACAAAAGTCTAATCCTTACGAAAACTAAGAGGTTTCGCAAGGGCAATATCCGTTGCGATACTTTTTAAGTTTCGTAACGATTATTTTTCACGGCTTCCAGTAAATCCTTACAAACCCTGTCCCCAAAGGGGCAAGAAGGGTTCGCAAGGGGGTTGAGTTAACGCAACAGCAGCATACGCCGTATCTGCTGAATATCGCCGGCTTTGACTCTGTAAAAATAAATCCCTGAAGCTACCTGGCGGCCTGTTGCGTTCTGTCCATGCCATGTGTAGCTATAGTTACCAGCCTGCGCCTGGCCGCTGAATAAAGTAACAACCTTCTCGCCTAAAATATTGAAAATTTCCAGCTTGATTTGCTTGCCCTGCAATTCAGCCGGAACACTGAATTCGATGTTCGTTTGCGGATTGAACGGGTTGGGATAATTTTGCTTCAGAGTCAATCGTTGCGGCGTGTGTTCATTTTTAAACGAAGGAATCGCCGTAACGGCATCGCCATAATAGCCCGTGCGCTTATTGCTGCCCAGATAGGTGTTCCATGCGCCTTTTTTGGCGCCAACATCCGGTAAATCGAAAGCGGCTATCGTATTATTTGCACCCGCCACAATCTCCAGATCCCCGTCGTAATCCAAATCGGCCAGCGCCGGCGAGGCGCTGAAACCATCGGAATACATTAATGGGAAGTTACTGTAATTGTGTCCCTGATTATCAATCAGGTAGAGCATGCCAGATTGCGTTCCGGCTACAATTTTAAGAGAACTATCCGCGCCGATGCGAATCAGCACCGGCGATACGGAAGACACGGCGTCAAGCTTAAGCGGAAAGCCGCTAAATTCCTGCCCATTCAAATGAAGGGCGTGCAGCGAGCTGTCATTCAGGACAAAAACGATATCCATGGACCCGTCGCCGTCTAAATCGCCTAATGCCGGCGGCGTTTTCAAAATACCGGCAAGCGTATCCCGCCAGGCGATGGTGGCGTCTTTATTAACACGCATCAATTCTCCGCCAATTGTACCGATAATAACCGCCAGCCCACCGTCTGTATTGGTTACAACAGGCGTTGCGCTAATGCGGCTATCCACATTTACCGGGAAAGGAATTATGGTGTCTCCCTGAGCCGAAAAAACCTGCAACCGGCGGTCTAATGTGCCAAAAATAAAATCCGGAACGCCGTCAGCGTTCATATCAGCCACGGCCACGCCTTTATCTACCAAACTGGAAAGCGCCAGCGGAAAGCCGGAAAGCGCGGTGCTGTCAGATTTCCAAACTTGAAGGTGCTTTTTCATCGTACCAAAAATAATTTCCGGCTTGGAATCGCCGTCCACATCTGCTACAGCCACATCTCCCTGTATCGATTCGCCCGTTTCAATGGTCTGTTTGACGCTCCCGTCGGCGTTAAAAATCTGAATCATACCTTTACGATTAACTACAACAATTTCTTTCTGGCCGGAATTATCTACATCAGCGACAATGGGCGCCATGGTCGTTGTGCCTATATCTACCGGAAAGCCGGACGCCACCCGGCCGTCAAAATTATGTACATATAGTTGATTGGAATTAACAATGCTAACAATTTGCGGATGGGAGTCGTTTAGTCTATCTATGGCAAGAGCGCCGGACGCGGAGACGCCTTCAAGCGGAAAATCAGCCTGATTCATGGATAGAGAGAACTCAACATGCTGTTCGCTGCGGAAAGCATTAGATAAACTCTGATTCGCTTCGATAATCACGCTTAGTCCATATTTTTGATATGGCGCATCAGAGGCCAATTTAATTATTAAGGCGTCATTATTGTTGTTAAGCGTATCCCCGGCAGCCATTGCGCCAAAATTGGCTGTGGAATCCAGAAGTAAAAGATAAGGAGAATCCGATTTTAGTGTGGCATGCACATCCTGGGCATTTTGCCAGGCGGGCATGTTTTGCAAAGTGAGCTGTAAAGAAATCTGCTCACCCGGACTTACCTGCCCGTCGCCATTGGCATCGTCCAACATCACGGAGTGATTAAGTACGACGATCTTTGGATAAATACTATGCCCGATGGCATTGAATACATTAATCCGGCCTGCGCCTAACATACCGGCATAGCCCGGATTGATATCATCGATTTTATCCGCGGTGGCGCTCATGGTATTAATCAACCAGGAACGGCTGGAATCGGGGAACCAGGCCTTTAACAAGGCAAAAGCTCCAGCAGCTACCGGACTGGCCATGGAGGTACCCTGCCAGGCGGTGTAGGAACCGGCGCTCACATGAATGGTGCTGTAAATAGCGTTGGAATAACTGCCGCCTTCCCCGCCGGGGGCGCTAAAATCGATGACATTGCCCCAATTTGAATAATAGGCTTTTTTATCCTGTCGGTTCAGTGAGGCAATGGCCAAAGAATAATCGTAATCGCTGGGATATTGAGGGGTATCATCATTGCTGCGACTGTCGTTTCCCGCCGCGCAAACAACAATGGCTCCGTAATTTTGCGAAACGTCTTTAATAACAAGATTAGCAAAATCGCTCCAACCCGGTCCGCCATAAGAGCAATTGATTACTTTTGCGCCCATTTTAGCGCAATATAAAATCCCGGAGCTGCCGTCTATAATGCCCGGATTAGATAGATCATCATCTTTAGCATGTTTAGTAACAATCAACCCGCCGCGAAACGAAATACCGGCAATACCGATACCGTTATCCGCAGCGGCGGCAATAATTCCGGATACGTGCGTGCCATGACTAAGAACAGCGCCAGCTCCCGGATTAGGCGGCATCACATCGTTGTCCCAGTCAGCAAAATCCCAGCCGCAAATATCATCGGCATAACCGTTTTCGTCATCGTCGTTCACTAAGTTATTACTATAGCCAGGCTCTCCCGGCTGACGGTCGTAAGAGTCTTCATCCACTAAACCGTCACCGTCGTCGTCCACGTTAGCCACTCCCGGCCTTCCGTCATGATTAGCGTCGCCAGGCTGCTCCTTGGTGTTCACAAATAACACGCCGTCGAATTCGGGATGTGTATAATCAATACCCGTATCCACTACGCCTACCAGTACGTTGGGGTCGCCCGGCGTTTCGTCGCCCCAAATTGCCCAGGCCAGATCAGCGCCGATATTAGTAACATACCATTGCCTGTTAAAGTATGGATCATTGGGAACATAAGGCTGCAATTCGCCCAGAATATGGCGCACCGGTTGTAATTCAGCGGACTGTATATCGCTTGCTTGGCTAAAATCCCGCACCATACGTTGCATATAAGGCAGAGTTTCTTTTTCGGGTAAGCGGGCAACATATATTTTATCGAGGCGCACGCCGTCTACTTCATCGCGGTAATCGGCGCCCGGCAGCCATTTACGGATAGTTACAACAGGATATTTGGCCAGCAACTGATTGACGGAGATATTATTGGTCTGTAATTTTTTACCATTAGGTTGTACCGTTAAGTGCGGAACATCTTTTTTAAGAGCAAACAAAAAATAGTCGCGGTAATAATCCTCCGCCGCAAAAAGCAGCCCTTGCCATACGAGTAAGAAGAAAATTAAACTTTTTTTCACGAATACACCTCGAAATATAATATAATAATTCAATCATTTTGTATTAAAAACTATTTATTATAGGAAATTATTTATGAGTTGACTCAAAAAAGTCTTTAAAAAACGTCAAAACGTTTTCTTGAATTTCGCCGTATTTTAGCCCATGATTTAAATTGTGGAAAATCCACAAGCGGGCTACCAATCAGTTAAAATTTGTTCAAGAACCGGTTCTAACGGCTTCTTGAAAAGGAAATTTTGGCATTTCTTAATTTTTATAGCGAACTCATTTATATAATGTACATTTTTTTTAGACCACATTTGTGATTCAATGCAAATTAATCCCTGCATTCTGAAGTATCTCTTTATTATTTGGGCAGGCAGACTCAAGATGAAAGAACGCTAAATCAGATAGCAGAATTAAATGCGGTTAATCGCTGCGCGCAAAGTGCAAGGACGAATTGTGGAATATCCCGATTAGTCGTGGCTATCCATCCCAAAATAGAGATTGAAAAAGGATTCCTTCCTGTATAATAGACCCTCATTAAATAATTCTGAATTAACGCTACATTCCCATCAAAAATAACTATTGCAGAATCATACCGATTTTTACGACACTGCCTAACCCAAAACGCATTACTCAATTTATTTTCACACACAAACAAAATTAAAAAATCCCAAAGGACCATCCTTGGCCCTTTGAGATTTTAAAAGTCGCTATTTTAAAATCCTTTTATTTGATGAGCAGCATACGCTGATTTAAGGCCACATCTTTGCCTTTTAGCTGATAAATATAAATTCCGGAGCTCACCTGTTTGCCGGATTTATTCAGGCCGTTCCAACTCACCTGATGCACCCCCCCGGTCACCTTACCTGTGAACAGCGTAGCCACATGCTGCCCTAACACATTATAGACCTTCAGGGTTACTTCCTGCCCGGCTGCTTTTGCCGGCACCACAAACGGAATGGTTGTGGTCGGGTTGAACGGATTGGGATAATTGCGTCCAAGAATAAAATTAGTTGCCAAATGAATATCCCGTTCACTAATACCAGTGATGGTACGTGTAGTATCCAGATACACATGAATCATGGCATCGCGGTCGGTTACCTGCGTATAGCCGGAATCTGTATCCAGATAGGTATTGCTATCGATGGGCGCAGTGGTATCAGCGCCAACCACTAGCCCGGTTCCAAAACGTTTGTAGCCGATAAAGAAACTACCGCTGTCAATGGCTACGCTGTCATCAAAGATGATTCGGTTAAAACCGTAATCCAGACTACTGCGGTTTTTATAGAGTAATTTGGTGCCCGGCATGCCGTTGTCACCATCATCATCCCAAACCGTAAACTGAGCCGCTGTTCCGTGCGTACCCGTACTATCGAGAAAAATATTAATCCCTTTTAAATCAACTGGATAATATTTAGGTGTAAACTTAACCAACACCAGTTTATTGCGGTCAGCAACTACTGTAGTATCCTGCGTACCGTCATCATAATAAAAAGAAACGATAGTCGGCGGAATAACTTCAGTGGCGGCAATCAGGATATACCCCTCATCATTTCTGGGAAAATCCGAAGTGCCTTCGTAACGCACACTGGCCTTAAGTGTGTAATCATATTCCTGGAACGGTACGATTGCAGTATCCACCCAAACGCTGTCATATACTTCATCCATTAAATGGATGTATTGATCGCCCGGGGTTGTCCGCCAAATCTGATAGGATTTGCCATTTTCCATATTCCAATGGACGGTAATCGTAGAATCCTGACGATTAGGCGTAGCGCGCAGACCCGTAACAGCCGGAATAGTTTTTATGGGCGCATAAACCACAAAATTATCAAACAGCATGCCCGACCCTATGGGGTTATCGTAATCCGATTTAAAAATGACACGCACGTAGACATCCTGCCCGGCAAAGCGCGATAAATCCATAGGAGACATGTTGGTCGGGTAGCCGGCCGTATAAGAGAATTCGATCCATTTATCATAGCCGAAATCATTTACGATATTGTAGCCCTGATAGTACCATCCGGGTTCCCAATTAGTACTGTCCACCGGACGAACTTGCGTATAAACATATTCATCGTTCGGGAAATTATCCATATCGAAAAAATCCGGTAAATAAGTAAAATCCATATAAACCGGTATGGTATCCGGAATGGAAATGGGCCCAACCTGAAAAGCATCTTCCATCCATGGGTTATAGGTTTCCAACGTGTCGTAGACATCCCCGCCATTTTGCAGAACGGCCGCTGTAACACCGGACGGCGCGAAGTCTGGCAAATAAACCTGCTGAGCCGCCGGATCGAACGTAGCAATATGCCACAGATCGCCGCCTACAGGCGGAATAAAGATATTGTCCTTGCCAACCATTCCGTCTTTAGTGCCGTCATTAAAAAAGTAGGTGCTATCTTCGCTAGCCACCAAAATGCTATCAATTTCCCAGCCGAACATATCGGGGCCGCCATCATTGGTAGAATAGGCTAAATCCGAAGCAAAGGCAAAACGCAGCATGATTGGTTTACCGGACAATACATAGTTCTTCAGACTGATCTCTTCTTTATGCCAAACGTCGTTAGTACCGGCCCAGGAGGCAATGCCCGGTCCTTCAAACATACCCTGATCGGGATGTCCGAAAGCCCAACTGCTGGTCACATTATAAGTAGAAAAAGGCAAGACTATCCATGTAAAACCGCTGTCGATAGAAACGCGTACATTAATGCCGTCCCAGCCATCGTAAGGAGGGTCTACCCCGGCAGGATTTTCCAAACTGTACCGGTGGTAAAAGGAAAACACAGCGTTGGTATCGGTCACCATAATCGGCGGCGTATCCAAAACCTGATACCAGTGGTTGTCGTAACCGCCGTGCGTGCCGAAAGTAGTATCGGCCATACGCCAACTGGAATCGCCCAGCGCTTCCCAGGTATCCAAAATCCAGTGGCTGTCTCCGCGTTCAGGAGGCGGATAAGTCAGATCGACGCTTGTCCAGCGGTGCCAGGGGCTTTCCGGTTCAAAATCTTCATAAAAAATAATACCGCCCGGGAATTCCTGTCCCGCAGCTTTGGCCATCCTTTGAACATTTACCTGATCCTTCAGAACCGCAATGTGTTGTTTGCCTGAGAACGGTAACATGTCTCCGGAATGGTTGGTGGCAGCCCAACCGAGCGAGACCATGCTGAATACAAGCAGGCTAAGTAAAAACTTACGCATAAAGTGCCCTCCTTTTTAAGTGACAAAAAATTTAATCAGCTTAACCGTTATTTAATTGTTTTATGTTCGTTAAAACGCAAACTCAAATGAATAGTTGTGTACATAACCCAAAATGCCGTAATCGTTAAAGGCATAATCCAAACGGGCATTTATTCCAAACTGAGAAAAATCCATTCCCAGGCCGGCGGTTAATCTGGCCGTATCGTAATTAATTTTATAGCCGAGGCGGAAGGCCACAAAACGATTCCATTCATACTCTAAACCGGTGTTGTAACGTAAAAAGTGGTCAGTGGGATCGTTAGCCTCTAATACAGCCGTTAGACGGTTTTTTTCATCTTTAATTATTTCTGAATTTTTTCCAAGGATATCCACGGAAATACCCATCCGGTAAATTAAAGGAATGGGCCATTCTTCCGTTTTCAGGCGGCTGCCCGCTTCGTATCCGATGCCGGTTCGATCATTTGTATATTTCAGGTCCAAATCTGGGCCGTCGAGTTTCATTTTTCCGCCGAAGTTAAGCAAAGCCATCCCCAATTTAATGCCATAAATACCCGTATCAAACTGCGAACCAATATCAAAGGCAATAGTCGAAGCTTCTTCGCGGAACAACCGTTCGGAAATGTAGCGAACCGTTATGCCAAGATCAAAACGCGTTGTCAGACGACGCGCCATGGTTACACCAATTCCGGTAGAGGCCGCGTCAAAGGTCTGCCCCGTTCCTTCGGGCTCATCAATGGTTGTTAGCTCCATGTTTCCGGAATTCAGGTACATCACCGAAACGCCTACCGTAATATTTTCATTCATAGGGTAGGTAACGCCAAGAAAATTATACGTTATGCCGGCATATAATTGCGTGCGGGCAATTCCTAAAGCCGGGTGCCCTATCTTTTGAATACCTGCGGGATTCCAGTACATGGCCGACACATCATTGGTCAATGATGTGTAGGCGTCTCCCAGAGCGGTTCCCCGCGCGCCGGCGCCTAATTTTAAAAACTGCCCCATGCTCGTCGCTACTTTGGACAGTTCGTCCTGAGCAACGGCCGGCAGGCTGAATAATAATAATCCGATTATAATATGTTTGATTTTCATGAATCGACTCCTACAAATTCCGCTTATTTGATGACCACGAATTTACCAGTATATTTTTGTCCATTTGCCGCTTCCACAACATACACATATAATCCGGGAGCTGCTTCCTGCCGGTTGAGCGTCAACAAATCCCAATTCTCGCTGCCGTCGTAAGGATTGTTATGGTATAAAGTGATCACTTTTTCGCCGGATACAGTAAAAATATGTATCTTACAATTACTCGGCAAATTAGTAAATTGCAGTTTTCGGACAAAATTGTCATCTTCCCATCCCGCATGAACGATATACGGATTAGGCACTACTTTAACTTTCTTTAAAGAATCACGGGTAACCGATTTGATTTTAGCAATATTACTCGTATGGATAATGAACTTATCGCCGCGATCATACGGCCGGCGAACGGGAATAACTAAAACATCGCCCGGCGCCCAGTCCTTGTCCTTTTTAACAATTTCCCCTGCATCATCAACCGTGTCTTTAGTATTCCAAAACAATTTCAGCTGAAACGTTTTAGTATAACTGTCATTATCGGGATTTTCATAGAGATGATTTTCCCAGACAAAATAGGCCACATCAGGAGCAAACGTGGAATCTTTTAAAGACTGTAGCGGTGAGAACAGACGCGCCTTACGATTTGTAATGGTGTTCCATACCTGAAAAGGTATGGTGAATTTCGGAGTGCTCCACGTCCTGTCAGAAAAGACGGTATCAGCATTGTCTCCGATAAAACGCAGTTCATAATCGGCGCGCGTTCTTTTGAGAGACTTGGCAATTTTTAGCTGATACGTGCACTGCGAATTTTCAGTCCAGTAAGCGTCTTCTTTAACAGCCTCAAATTTATTGTAAATATTAATACCCCAGCGCAAACCGCCAAACAACGGACGATGTTCGTTGCTGGCATCATTGACGGCATATCTGCGGCTGTTTTCTAACAGCGTATCGCGTATAATGTTGCCGTTTTGATTTTTAAGGCGTACTAAATTATAGGTGTGCGACCCGCTAACTATGTTCGTATTAGCCGGCGGGTTGGAATAGTCGCAATCAAAGGTAAGTTCATAATCATCACCGGTAAGCTCCTGGTAATCGAGTAATTCGATATCAAATACACCGCGTCCCAATGTACCCGGCTGTCGTTCAGGCACAAGCGCTTTTATATCAGAATCCACCGGAGGACGATGCGGAATCACTTTAACGATATGGCTCAGGTTCGGGCTGTTAGACAACAGATTTTCCAGAGATGGTACAAAAATCGAATCCAGACCGAGTCTGCTGCCGGCGCTGTCCGGATCCCACGGCGCTTTATTTGGGACGAATCCCCTGTCATACGCACAAACCGCATACAGATATTTGCGGCCGTTCTCGACGGAATTGTCGACATATTTAAATTGCAGGCCGGTGTCATCACCTAAGTAACGATGCGGTTTAAGAGGTCCATAACCGGTTATGCCATTACTGGAATCGAATTGAGCAATGGGTTCCCAATAAGACGTTTTAGCCTCTTCGTCGATTATTTTTTTACCCCACGTTTTACCGTTATCTTCACTGCGATAAATGCGATAGCCTTCAAAATCCTGAATGCCGGTTAAAATATCCGTATCGTGTACGGAAACACTATCCCAATATAAGGTAATTTTACGATCTTCTTCTTTAGCCACTACCGTCGGCGCTTTGGGTGCGCGCGCTCCCTGATAATTATGATCGTACATGAGCTGGGCAATTTCCGCATTAAAAACCAGGTCTTTTTCGTCTTCGCCCATCAGTATACAGAAAGAGAAGGGCACTGAATCGCCAGGCGCCAGTTCGAACGGCCCCGAGGCCATAATAAACACGCAATCCAGACCTTTTGGATATTCATATTTCAAACCTTCCACAGAATCAAAATGCGGATTCAATGGACCAAAACCGTTGGCGTCGCGGTAAGGATGGAAATAATGGGTTGAATCATAAGGCGTCAAATTCGAAGTGTCGCTGGCGATAATCTTGTATTGAATTTCTTCCTTATTTTCTGCTACAGGCGTCTGGCCGTCGCCCGACCAGGGGCCGCCCTGAGGGCTAACATCGCGGGCGCCGGGGCGGAAATACCAATCAAACCAGTGCCAGCTGGTCAGGCCAAGCACATCGCCTGGCTGGATATCGGCGATACCGTCGCCGTCTAAATCAACCGTATCCTCGGCAACCGGAGTTTCTAATAATTTTACAGCGGAATAAGCTAACTTTTTATCCTGTACATAATAATTATCATGGTCGCCGTCCAAATCGTAAATATAGCCAAAATTCCAATCCGTGTTGTAAGCCATCATGTCGTCGTCATTGGTACGGCCGGCGTAACTGCCATTAGCCAGACGATTGTAGGAATCCACATCGAAATAGAATCCGGCGTAAACATTTTTGTAATGGTATTGCGATTCGTTATGCAGATACATCCGGAAAAATATGATATCTTCGGCAATGGAAGTGCCATAGGAAAAGCCGGATACCGTGGCCCGGATTCCGGTCGGGTAGCCCTGATGGGGGTCCACATCGCGCGTAGCCAGACGATCGTCAAATTCAAAGTAAATATCCTGATCCGAAACAAAAACGCCGGGCAGCCTTGTCTGTCCCGTAGAATCATCCGGATCGGTTGCCCAGGGTCCCGGCCAGTGACGGCCTTCGCTGCTGCCCGGCCAGGTTTCCGGAATATCGCTGGTGGCAATCAGCGGATACTGATCTTCCACATTGGTGTACAAGCCAACAGAGCCATAATACTCGCCGGCAGTCGCTAAAGGATTGTGCAGGCGGTAGATTGCGTCTTCCACCGATTCCCAGTCCGTGCGGTTTAAATTTGGCGTACGGTCAAACCAGGATTCGGAAACGGTCGGTCCCCAATAGGTGGTATCCGTGCCGACAGGTTCGAAGCGCTGGGCGCGGATATTGTACCATTCTTTTTGCCCTACGGCCCAGGGATAGGGGTTACCGTCTTTATCTTTGCCGGGAACGCCCACGACCAGGGACAGATTGGAAATATATTGAAAATCTCCCCACAGCCCCTGTGGATTGGCTGTACCCGAAAAAATACCATAGTTTTCCACAGCTATTTTTAATTTGCCTTTATCCAGATAAGCGCGGGCGCGATTCACCAAAGGATCGCCATCGCCCCCAGTTTTTGACAGATTGCTGTGTTTCGGCATCTCCAGTGCAAATAATTGTGAGATGCTCAGACAAATGATGAACGTGAAAAAGATGATTTTTCGCAACACTTTCACCTCGCTTGATTATTAAAAGTCTAATTCCAGTGAAAAATTGATTTGGCGGCGGCGTCCGTAATTATATGGCCGGTCAAAATAGGTTTTGGAAACAATACCCATATCGACCAGTTCGTTCATACGCGCGCCGGGATCGTCCGCTTTACCCGTTTGAGGATAAATATCCAACGGATTCTTCCAGTCAAACAAATTCTGAACCATAATGCCAAAGATCAGGTCAAAACCTCCGACTTTAAAATATTTACGAAAATTAAAATTAGCCGTAATATTCCACGGACCGCGCTCAGAATTGGTTTCGCCCCATACATTACCCACTATCGGCGTGTAGGGAAAGCCGCTCATGGCTAAGAACATCAAATCAAAACGCGACCGTTCCATAGGACGAATATCTCCGATGGCAAATCCGGCGCCTTCGGCAAATCGCTTGGAATACATCACGCTGATATCGTGCGTACGATCGTAGGATTGTAATATCTCGCGTTTAGGCATAGTACGCGGCGTATCGGTTGAACGATACCCTTCCCAGGGGTCTTTACGGTTGGCCGTAGCCCGCGATAATGTATACTGGACGATCAGGCCGGAAGATTTGCCACGATACCGCAGCACCACATCCAGACCGCGCGCGGTAGCATAGTCGGTATTCAAAAAGATAGTGTAAGAATAGGGAAACTGCGGCACGCGCTCGGTGGAAGTCAAGCCCGAATATTCTTTTGTCCAGCCAATTAACTGCAAGATGACTTCGTCGCTTAACCCCAGGTTTAAGCCAAATTCATAGGCCGTCATACGTTCTAATTGCAATCCGGCGTTGCCCACCAACGGTGAGTAGGTTTTTAAATCTTTATTTGGATTCAGATATTTATTTCGATAGGTCGGTGTTTGCGTAAACTGACCATATCCAAAAGTAAAAGTGGCGTTATCCGTAATGACGTGGGAAAAGCCGATACGCGGACTCCATTTATATTCCCATTTACTGTTAACTAATTTCCTGTGTTCCTCATCGGCATAAGGGTCATCCCAGTATTGTGAACGGGCATTCAGCATATCAAGCCGTATGCCGAGACGAATGGTCATATAATCATATTCAATCAAATCCTGAATGTAAAAGGCTCCTTCCTCGGGATGTTTGCGATATTGCTCGACATAGGGTGAGAGCATCCAGGGAAGCTGCGTTTCATCGATCATAATGGTATGCTGGCGGTATTGCGCCCCCCACTTGATCTGATGATGTTTGTTCGCCTGAATCAGAAAATTAAACAAGCCCTCGTAGGTTTCCGAAAAACTGTTGTGATAGTAACGGTCGTTACCGCTAATATAGTATTCCCAAAAAAACGGATTGTGCTCGTAATCGGGATCGAACCAGGGCTCTTCGTACTCGTCGGCATTAAGATAGCGGCCGTTAATCGTGCCGTCGTCCGTACAGCCGATAAACATCTTTTGATAAAAACGCGACAGACGGACGTCATAAAATATATTTTTGGAAATCTGGTGATTAAATATCAGTGATTGACGGTCTGAACTCTGCGTGGCAATATTGCGCCCTGCTTCGTAATATTGGTAGGAAAAATTGGATAAATTTGCAGAACGGAAAATAGCTTTCAGATTCCAGTTGGAAAATGAAACCTTCATGGAGTTATTGATGTGCCAGGTCAGTTTGCTGTATAAATCCCACGTGTACCGAAAACCCATTTGATGCCAGCCGGGAATGGTATCCAGCTTATTGACATAGTCGTTCTGCGGATTAAAAGGGTCTTTTGTATCATAAACCAGATTATCAAATTGATATACGCGGAAAGCCGTACCCAGTTTATGTCCGGTTATAATAAAACGTAGTTTTTTATTGGTAAAAGGCACCGGGCCGCCAATACCCCCGGCGATTTCCCGGTAATCCCTTAGCAGGTCTTGTTTTTGCGGAGTCAGGTTAATGCGGTTATCCGGATTAACCGTATCGAAAAACATGGCGCCCAGGTTGCCGGGGTTGGACGTATTTACTTGAATCTGTCCGCTGAGTTTTTCGCCGCCATCCTTAGTTATAATATTAATCATACTGGACATGGCGCCCCCGTATTCCGCATCGAACACACCGGTTTTGATATCAATCTGTTCAACGGCAAAATCGTTTAACTGCGTCCATGAATATTTGGAGCCGTAAAAGGGATTTACAATATTCATACCGTCAATGGTATAACCGATTTCACCGGAACGACCGCCGCGGACATGGATTTCTTCGATACCCCGGTCTTCAAAACCGGCGATACCCTGCACACTGCTTTCAATCTGAATCACACCGGCCTGAGCCGCAACAATTTCCGAAAAATCCTGTACCGGCATAGCCTGAATGTCTTCGGCCTGAATGGTAATTTTTTTGGCCGTTTCGTCTTTTTGAACCTTAAAGCTCTCAGCTGTAACTTCGATAACTTCGCCCTGAGCGACCGCTTCACGCAATTTAAAATTCACTTTAGTAGTCTGGTCAAGAACAATACGCACACCGCTTTTTTTTATGGTTTCGTATCCCACATAGGTAACGGTTACGGTATAGGTACCAACCGGAATATTAATGATATAATAATCACCATCGGCGTCTGTGGCCGCGCCATAATATGTGCCTTCAATAATCACATTGGCGCCAACTAACGGTTCATTTGTGTTGGCATCGAACACTTTGCCCGCTAATTTTCCTGTGGTACCTGCAAAAGTCATCGATAAAAAGATTAAAACTAACGCAAAACTCTGAATCATTTTTTTCATAGCGCCACCAATATTTTTAATCGCCTCAACAGATATTATTCACTTGCGCACTAAAGCCTAATATCTTTAGCGCTGTCCATGAATTATGGAAATAACAATTAAGGTAAGCTGTTTTTTTATGCAAATTTAACATCAATCACAAAAAAAACAAATGACAGAAAAATTTTCCTGCCATTTGTTTTTAAGTTAGTCTATTGGTTTCAATGCAATATTACTCTTATTTAACCAAAGCCATTTTCTTTACTTCACTGTGGTTGCCAACGGTCAGACGATAAAAGTACACGCCGGCTGAGAGTCTCGTGCCGTCAAAATCAACGGAATAGGCTTTGCCTTTGTTAACATGACCGTTAAACAGATTTTGAATTTTTTGACCGTTGATGTTGTAAACCGTCAGATTAGCCTGGCCGGATTTAAGCGGTATAAATTCAATCCGCGTGGTAGGATTGAAAGGATTCGGATAATTCTGGCGTAAGGCGAAGGCCTTAACCACAGGATCTGTTTCGTCGCCAATGGCATTCGGAGCAGTATTGAATCCGGCGCCTTCGGTTACCCAAACAGCATTGCTTAATTCGATATAGGCGTCTTTAGCGGGATCGCCGGCAGCGGTGTCTGCCAAACAATAGGCCACCCAAACTTTACCGTAGTCCCCTTCAATTGCAGCGGTCTGATTTTTAGAATGGATGGACATATTCAGTTCATACTCATCCAGCGCCGGTGAATCGGTTAAATTAATCGGGTCCGACCAGTCGTCGCCGCCGGTGATGGAATGGGCGGCATAGACGTCCGTCTTAAAAGTAGCGTCGCTGCCGTAAGTTTCGGGATCGCTGTAACGGTTAAAGCGCGTAATTTGCACATCCGTATGGCGGCGATCCAGCCAGGCGGCGTAAATATTGCCGACTTCGTCCTTACTAATCTGTACTTCCGAGTCAAAGAAATAATTGGATCTACCTGAAATGTATTCATCGCCATCCCAGATGCCGTTATTATAGGCAATGCGCGCGGCATACCAAGCCTGGTTATAAGGCTTTTTAGCTAATAATACCCCGCTGTACCGATAGTTGGGATACCAGCCGTCCGTTCCCTGAGCGCCCCACAACGAGTTAAAGCCCACGTAAATATTGTTATTATCATCCACCATCACGCTCATATCAAAGTTACTGCCCACAAAGGCCGGGCCGTCGTACCAGGTGGTGTCGGGAGGGGTTGTCGTGGTATCAATAGCCCAAACAATCCATTTATCTGAGGCATGAATGTAGCCGGGAATGCCCAAATCTTCAACCATGCCCACGGTATCCCAGGCGGACCACGTAAGACCATAATCGGTAGTAATAGAATAGGTAATACGGATGGTGTTGTAGTAATATCCGGAATCCGGATTGTGCCAGCCTAAGTGACCGGGGCCGGCAATCACGCCGAAACCGCTGTTATTCATGGCTACGCCGCAACGGGGCAGAGAGACCAGGTGCGTATCGATACGAGTGGGATTATTTCCTTCGTCCCAGCCATATACCCAGCCGTCAGCGGCGTATGTATCCACAGAATGAGCAGTCAAAATATATTTTTCCGACTGTACGCCATAAGTCTGCCGTTCCGCGTCCGAATACCAGTTTTCATAAACGCCTACATAACGATAGATATCGTTAGCGTCTTTAACAATGGCCACCGGGCCGTTCCATAAACGGTTTTCCTGTGTCATTAACGGATTATTCTGGATGGTAGGAGCCAGCCAGCCTACATCCATCTGAAAATCCGGAGTCGTAAATAAATTTCCATTTGTGCCGTAAGTGCCATAAGAACAAATAGTGTATGGATGGGAGGTGTTTGCCTGACTAGGCGTCGTTTGTTCCATATACTGGTTAAACGAAGGAAACGGCCGGTCCTGAGCTACTATACAGGGATAACGTCCGCCTATGCCACCCAAACCAGAGTTTAACTGGTCGCTTGTGAAAACGGAGCCAGAGGCTAAACCGGCGGAAACATCCACTTCGCCTTCATAAATCTGGCTGGCGTCCGCGCCGCGGTAAGCCAGAGCGATAAAATCAATATTTTCGCCCAAATCAACGTCTACGCCGGCGTAACGGTCCAGCGAGCGTACATTGGAATTCAGCCAGCCGTAGCCGTTGCCGGAAGTAGCCACCTGAAGATGTGTAGACGTGGCCGTTTTCATCAAGCGGTTAGGCGCTTCGGCCTGCTGCGCGTCAGCGCTCTGGCTGGCAAAGGGCGTGGCCGGTTCCTGAATCAGGTTTTTAACCGTTCGGGCCGAAACTTTTGCCTTCTGCGTTAACACCTTTTTGTTAAGCTTTAAATCTTTGGCGCCCAACGCTAATGTCATTACAAAAAGCGCCAGCACCATGGTGGTAAAAATTGACCTCATAACTCCTCCTTTTAATTATTAATACGACCACTATCCAATATGAAAATGCAAGGCCGAAAGCACGGCCCCGCAGCAGAAACTCCCTATTTAATCAATATCATCTTTTTGGTATCACTAAAACCGTTTTGCGTCAAGCGATAAAAATATACTCCGGCCGCTAAAGACTGAGCGTCAAACGTTACATCGTACTTTTGTCCTTTGCGCACTTTGCCGTTGTAAAGTGTGGCGATCTTCTGGCCGGTAACAGTGTAAACTGTCAAATCAGCCTGACCGTTGCTGCCGGCAACAAATTGTATCTTGGTAGACGGATTAAACGGATTGGGATAATTCTGAAACAGTACAGGCGATTGTACGATTTGCGGCGCGCCGTCGTGAATCCCCACCGGTACATCCAGGCTATCGAGCTGACCTACCCAAACCGCATTGCTTATCTCAATATAGGCATCTTTAGCCGGATTACCGGAAGCCGTATCCGCCAGAACGTAAGCAAACCAAGCGGTACCATTTCCGTCTTTGCCGCTGGAATGTATGGACATATTCAACTCGTATTCATCCAGAGACGGAGAATCGGTACAATTGATGGGATCGGCCCACGTTACGCCGCCATCCGTAGAATACGAGGCATACACATCGGTTTTAAAATCGTTAAAAGAACCGTATTGTTCAGGATCGCTATAGCGGTTAAAGCGGCTGACCTGCACGTTATTGTGACGGCGGTCCAGCCACGCGCTATACAAATTCCCCCATTCATCCATACTTATCTGAGCCTCCGTATCAAAAAAGTACTGTGACATTCCCGGTACATAGTCATCGCCTTCCCAGATACCGTTATTGTAAGCGATACGGTGCGCTTCCCAACTACCGTTATAAGGCTTTTTAGCCAGCCAGATACCGCTGTATAAATAGCTGGGATACCAACCATTGTCGCCGACTGCGCCCCATAAGAGGTTAAAAGCGACATATATGGTTTTATTCTCATCCACCAGCACGCTCATGTCAAAATTACTGCCGACAAAAGCGGGTCCATGATAATACGTGCTGTCATAAACCCAAGTTGTATCATTTACCTGCGTGCTATCGATTGACCAGAGCATTTCATGATCGGCCGAGTCAATAAACGCCGGAATACCCAAATCTTCTAACATACCTACCGTATCCCAGTTAGTCCAGGTTAAACCATAGTCTTCGGTAGTGGTATAGGTAATACGAATCGTATTGTAGTAATAGCCGGAATCGGGGCTGTGCCAGCCCAAATGACCGGGACCGGCTATGACGCCAAAACCGGTGGAATTCATGGAAACTCCGCAGCGCGGCAAAGAAACCTCAGCAGTATCAATGCGAACGGGATTATGTCCTTCATCCACACCCAACAACCAACCATCCGGGGGATAGCCGTCATTGGATTTAGCCGTAAAAATATACTTTTCAGTCTGAACGCCGTAAAATGATCGTTCCGGATCAGAAAACCAGGTTTCGTAGACGGATAAATAGCGATAAATACCGTTGGCGTCCTTAACGATACTTACCGGCCCGTTCCACAGCCGGTTTTGTTTATGTTGAGTAAAATTATTAACGGTAGGATTCAACCAGCCCATATCCATTTGAAAATCCGGTGTAGTCCAAAGTTCGCCGTCTAAACCGTATGTGCCATAGGAGCCGATAGTATAGGCATGGGAAATAGGCGGGGTATCAGCGATATTCCCTTCCATATATTGGTTAAAAGAAACAAACGGGCGATCCAGGGCAACCATACAAGGATATCTTCCGCCAATACCGCCAAAACCGTCGTTGAGCGCATCGCTGTTGTATTGCGCACCTCCGGCAAAACCTCCGGATAAGTCAATTTCGCTTTCAAATATCTGGCTGGCGTCGGCGCCGCGATAACTTACGGCCAGAAAATCAATCGGCGTACCTTTATCGGCGTCCGCGCCGGCAAAATGGTCGAGTTCGCGCACGCTGGAATTCAGCCAACCGTAACCGTTACCGGAAGTTGCTACCTGCCGATTGTAAGCTGCGGCTGTCTGGCGCACGGCGCCTGTTTTGGACAATGTTGAATGTTGTGAAAAATCAGCAGAATTTAGCGGTTCATAAAGCGGGCGAATTATTTTTGCTTGCTTTTTTACCAGCGGGAAAAGACGACTATTATCAATTTGGCGTCTTGTGGTATTGCCTGCAAACAAAAGTGATGCGGATATTAAAATAATAAAAACAGTAAAAATGCGCACGCTTGCACCTCCCTAATTTAATGGACGTCTTAAATAGTTGATATGCACTTTAGGCCTGAGTCTGTTTCCCAAGCGTAAAAATTTATGGTAAAAATTTCAAATGTCGAGTTCAGTGTAGAACGAAAAGTCGTTGGTCGTTTCAGGTTCCGGAGTCTATATCTAAAAAAAACCGCTATTGAATATACAGCTATTTTCAGAATATTTCAAACTGATTTGTAGCAATTTCCCTCAATTTTCTTGATGCAAATCACGAATCATTTCAGAATGGACGGATAAACCATGCCAATCTTATTCAAATCGTCATCTGTTAGAAAATCAAAGGCGATGCCAACATGGTACACGCCACCGGTTATTTCTTTTTGATTTTGAATTGCGCCCATAGCTTTTACCACTTCATCTCCCATACCTATAGTCAGTTCGATTTTACGTCCTGCTTCTAACGGCACGGAGCTTTCGATGGCAATTCCTGTGCGGCTAATATCCAGCGTCTTAACCATACCGGCATTAATTACGTTTTGCTTATCATCAAATAAGCGAAACGCCAAAAGATTTTCTGATTCGATGCGCGGAGCGCCTCGGCCTTCAAACTCCATTATTCCTCCCGGGTTTTACGTAAAGGAATTTGATTTTATTCTTATTTGCTAATCTTCTTTTAATAGATGTCTTATTTCTTCCGGAACGAGTTTCTCTCGCACCTGAAGCAGCTTTAACTCCTGGATGATGGCTCCTACCTTTTTATCCACATCCGCTTTCCTGTTCAGGTAAAAATATTGTTTTCCGCGATAGCGTACCAGGCCGCTGCGAAAATTCCCGCGGTTATATTTTACGGTAATATCCAATTTATCTAAAAGGGCTAACAGTTGTTCCAATAGCTGTTCCCGTTGCATGAGCATCGTCAAGTGCTGTGTACTCTCTATTATAAATATTCGAATTTCTTTTTGCGGCGCAAATTATCTACAATCTCCTTGACACGCTGAGACTGATCTTTTTTGCAGATCAATAACGCATCGTCTGTTTCAACTACTACCAGATCATCCACGCCAACCGCCGCAACCAATTTATCCTTAACATAAAAAAAATTGTTATTGGCGTCCACTAAACAACTATCCCGGCTAAAAAGGGCATTCCCCTGTTTATCCTTTTCTGAAATATTATAAGCCGCCTCCCATGAGCCGACGTCGTTCCAGGTAAAATCTGACTCCATAATGCAGACATTACGAGCCACTTCCATTATGGCATAATCCACAGACACCGAAGGTATTTTCGAATAGATATCCGAAACCGTTTCTTCAAAATCGGGGCTGTCCACAGCCGCCCGCATCTGTTCAATGCCGTGATAAATATCAGGTTCATGCTCTTTAAACTGTTCTACAATAAGGCTGGTCGACCAGATGAACATGCCGCTGTTCCACAAAAAATCGCCGCTTTCCACAAAACGCCTGGCTGTTTCCACATTAGGCTTTTCGGCAAAGGTTTTTACCTTATACAAAGGCCTGCCGGGCTTTTGCGTTATCTCCGGGCCGCGTTGAATATAACCGTAACCTGTTTCCGGATAGGTGGGTTTGATCCCGATAGTAATCAGGCACTGATACATGGCGGCGTATTCAGCAGCCAGCTTAATAGCACGACAAAATTTTTTATAATCGTTAATCAGATGATCCGCCGGCAGGACGGCCATTACCTGGTCTTCCTTCTCCCGCTTCTGAATGATGGCTGCTGCCAGCCCGATACAAGGCGCTGTATTTTTTCCAAAAGGCTCGGCAATAATATTTTCTGGCGGTATTTCCGGCAACTGTTCCTTAACATCGTCGGCTAAATCTACATTGGTAATTACCAAGATTTTATCTGCGGATGTTAATGATTTAATTCTGTCATAAGTCATTTGAAGCATGGATTCATCGCCCAGCAACTCCAGCATCTGCTTGGGTTTTTTAAAGCGACTACGAGGCCAGAAGCGTGATCCAATACCTCCTGCCATCAAAACAACGTACATACAGCCTCCATTCCCATGAGAATTCCTTTATTCTTTAATCTTATCCAGCCAGCGCTTGGCCGCCAGATTTTGCGGTTCCAACTCCAGCAAAGTTTTAAATACGCGCCGGGCGTCTTTTGTTTGGCCCGCCAGATAGTAAGTCTCTCCTAAATTTTCCAGCGCGGCCAGATAGCGCGGCTTAAGCATGATCGCCTTTATAAACAGACGAACGGCCATATCGTAATTTTCTGCCACGCGGTACAGATAGGCCAGATTGTTTATCGCCTCCGGATACTCTTTGCGGAAATGTATGGCCTTTTTTAAATGATAGAGCGCGCTGTCCATTTGATCTTCATAGTAAAAAGCCACGGCAAGATTATTATGCGCTTTGGCATAAGTGGAATCGAGTTTTAGAATTTTTCGATACTCAATGATTTGCTCGCTGTAATCATCATGCCTGCTGGCTTTTTCCGTCAGCTCAAATACTTTTTTGGAAAGTTGGCCGGCCATCACACGAGCAATAAGTTTTTTATTCTTTTGGGCTGGCTCATACGAGGGATTTATTTGCAAGGATTGCCGGACAGCCTGCATGGCGCCTGAATAATCGCTTTTTAAAAAGCGCATATAGCCCACATTATTCCAGGCTTCAAAATAATCGGGTTTAAGTTCCACAGCTTTTTTAAAAGCGGCCAAAGCGGAATCCAGCGCTCCCGTCTTGTGCAGGGCGATACCTTTAAAGTTGTAAACCTCTGCATCATCGGGAATAAGACGCAACGCTTTATTCCAGGCAGCTACAGCTGCACTGTCCTTGCCCTGCTGATGATAAGCGATTCCCTCATCCACATATTTTTCTGCGGCGGCTTCCTTTTTAGCCTCGGGTGAAATTCCCTTTGGCTGCTCGACTTTAACCGTTTTGAATAGTGAACAGGAAAATAGAAGCAGGAAGGCCGGGATAAAAATTAATATTTTTTTCATAGCGGCTCCTTTTCATGATAATAAACAAATATTAAAAATTTTTAATTCACTTGCTACTATTAAGATCACATTTTGTCTATTTTAATAATGAATGAGATCACTCTAAAAAATGGAATCGGTTTCTAAAGTCAACTCATGAATGAGCGGCAAAAACCGCACACTCTAATCTAAATTTCGATTTGGCCAGTGAACACCTGATACACCGGACCGGTCAAAAACTTGCCGTCTGTTTGACGGCTCACTTTAAGCTGCCCTCCGCGCGTTCGGATATGAATCACATTTGCGGCAATTCTGTTTTTCTTCCAATAAGCCACGGCACAGGCTACGGCTCCCGTACCGCAGGAATAGGTTTCGTCTTCTACGCCGCGTTCGTATGTGCGTACTAAGATTTCATTTTCAGCAATGCGGCGTACAAAATCAACATTGGTTCCTTCTGGCAAAAACAAGGGATCGTACCGTAAGCGCCGTCCCCACTCACGGATGTGGCGGGTTTCCAGCTCTTCTTTAGTTTCAATAATCAGATGGGGCACGCCGGTGTGCTCGAAGCCCAGTACGCTAAACTTATCGGGCAGATACAGTAACTCCGGTTTTGGCGCATCCTGCCGCGTGGTGGCTTTTAGTTCTACTGTAGCCTCATGAACGCTTTCCATACGCACACGGTGCCTGCCTCCGTCCGAACTGAGAATAAATTCCTGTCCGGGGGTTATTTTCTCCTGCAACGAGATAAACAGGGCCGATGCCCGCAGGCCGTTGCCGCACATAGAGGCAGCCGTTCCGTCACTGTTAAAATAGCGCATGCGCCAACCAGAGTCCTCGGCTTCCGGCAATAGTATTAACAATCCGTCGGCGCCGATACCCTTTTGCCGGTGGCACAAAAAACGAATCACTTCCCCGCCAAACCATTCTGCAGGATAGTCGCGACCGTTAATGAGCACAAAATCGTTTAAAGAGGCCTGTATTTTAGTGAATTGTATTTGCCTGCTCATGGCTAATCCCCCCCTGCTGGAAATTTAAACAGAATTCCGCTCTTTTCCCAGCGTTTTCTAACTTTTATGGTATCCGCTGCAAAAAAGAAAGGTTCGGAAAAATGAAAAGGAAATAATTGGCCGGCGCTGTATTTATTATTTTTATCCAGATCTAAGTAGCCGTCCATGAGATATTTGCCTTCCGGCAAAAAGGGAAAATAAAACTTGCGGCTTTTCTCTAAGGTTAACGCCAAAGGTTCTACTTTTTTTTCTAACGAGCGCAAACGCAGCTTGACAATCTGCCCGCTATCCGGATCAAGAATTACCTTGCCGGAAATTTCGCCCAACTGGCGCGCCGATACCGTAGTAAAATAGCGCAGGAGCAGTGTGTCCTTGGCGGTTGCGCCCCACAAATCCTGTACACCGCCTAAACGGATTATGGCGCGATAGGCCGAATCCGGCTGCAAAGGGTCTGCCGGCACAAAATTGGCGCTGAACAGGTCGTGCGCCTCCCAGCGGCCAGGCAGTAAATCTTTGCTTTCCGTTTGCAAAGTAAAACTGTGGGCCAGTGTCGCCCAATCGACCGGCAGCGAAAACTTAACAAAGATTTTTTGTTCGGGACGCACGGCGCGCGAACTGTCTTTAGGCAAAAACTCTAACAGACGAAACGTTGTGGTATCGGCCGGCGCCTTCATTTTAAAATAAGCGGCGCTCAACGTGTCGTTTACATTGCCGGCCGTATCCGCCAGTTCGCCGGCCTGCCAGAGATAGGTTCGGCCGGAATCAAGACCGGCGGTGAACACATCCAATATATTGGGCGTTTCGTTGTTTTTCCCAAAATCAATTACGGGTATCGTATCGCGCGTCAGGCTGTCGAGCAGTACAAAATTATTAGACATGATAGTCAGCGGTTCGCTGTAGCGCACCTGAAATCGGCGGCGGTTGATGGGACGTACGCCGACTAAACGCGGAGCTACGGTATCCATATGCGTTAACTGAAAATCCACAAAATCACTGAACAGGGCCGATGAATCCAGCGCCACATCATGGTAAGGAATGCCCACGCGCTCAAAACCGGCATCCAGTTTCAGGTTGTGGTTTTGATCGCTGACAGCCAGCAGGCGGTAATGTCCCAACTTTAAATAACTTAATTCATACCTGCCGCCGCGTCCGCTTTTGGAAATATAGGAAGGACGTTCTTTAGTGGGGGCAAAAGCGACGCTATCGTCCAATAAAAAAGCAAAAATATTTACAGCTTCCTTTTTCCGGCCGTAAACCGTACCGCTGATGCGTCCCTGGTCAATAACCGAACCGGTAGAAAAGGCAAAGGTGTAACTGGCCTTCATGGAGTTGTTGTGCAAATCTTTGGCTTCCGAACCGATGGAGACCACATAGGTTTGTTCTTTATGCAGCGGTTCTTTCAAATCCAGAAACAGTCGTTCCCAGCCCTTCCAATGTGTTCCAAATTCGATGGGCGGTGAGATAAAAATATTGCCGGCTAAGGAACTGCGCGTCATGCGTTCGGAAAATTGTATTTCAAATTGATTTAAATCGGTAGCAATGTGCAGTGAATCTTTGGGGGGATTGGTAAAAACGACTTCCGGCGGTGTGCGGTCAATAGGACCGCCGCCCGGCGCTTTTTGCATAGCGCAGCTAAAAACAAACCACAGCAGCGCCAGCGGCAGAAAATACGAAAATTGTATTTTTATCTTTTGCATGTTGTCTCCGGTGCTAAAATTCGCAAATAAAACCTTCCGGCGCAATATGTTTTGTAATGGCAACGATCATTTATTTTGACCGCAAAGTTCACATAGAACACAGAGGAAAAATTACAGCTCCTTTAACGGCTCGTAATAATCTAAGCCTTTTATTTGGAAAAAAGTAAACCAAAATTTCTTAAACGGATATTAGACGTCTACTCAAACTAAAGTGAAAATTGATGTAAAAACCTCTATGCTTTAACGGCAAATTTATTGTCCCCAAAAGCCCAACAGTCTAAACGGCAGAGGATTTAATACGAATATCCTCCGGGCTGTCGGCAGAAAAGCACTCTAAAATAAAAGCGCTCCACTGAGGAACATCGGCCGTTTTTAAGGTGAACCGATTCAACTCTGTCCGGGCCTCGGACCATTCGGGATGAGCGGTACATGTAATTAGGCCAGAGACTAAAGTAAACGTTAAACGATGCGTTGCCTCGTTTCCGGATAAAACTTCCAGCCAGAAGCTCTGCCCTTTGCCCAGCGCTTCTATATTTTGCCGGAGCTTTTTTTGTAAGCGTTCTTCAGCCTGTTTTAGCGACCGACGGCGTTGAGCCGCCTCCGTTTTGAGAAAACGTATTTTCCGTAAATGACCACGCAGAGCATAGAAAGCCATCAGCGCAGCCAAAAAAAAGGCGATGATAAACATCGCCGTAAACATGGATTTCATGAGTTATTTTCTTTTGGCTTCAACCAGCTCAAAGGAACGGGCAATCACTTCCAATTGATCGAGAAAGGGCTTTTTTAGTTTACCGGGCGCCATTACAGCTAAATCGATAAAGTAAATCTGCGCTTCCAGAGGATCATAAATAGCGTACATGCGGAACGGCCCGCCCACAAGCAAAGAATCATTACGCCACAAACCGCTCAACTTCGCGGCCCTCTGCCCTTCAAAATCTACCATGCGAAAGGACAAATCTTCGGGATCGATCACATCGCCCTGATAGTGTTGGCGCGCCATACGGTTGCGGATGGCAATTAACGAATCTTTTTGCAGCAGGCTGCTGTCGGCTTTAGTCTGCCATATAGAGAGCCAGCGGTCGGGATGCAGACGCCGCAGCCAGACATATTTAGCATCCACATTTTGATCGGCAATAAAATAATCATGCTGCATACGTACTTTCCAGCCGTAGTGTTCTCCTAAATAGCGCTCTAATTTCTCCTGTTCGCCCTGCTCAAACATACTTTGGCTTAAGCGCGCATAGTATTTTTTCTGAAAACTGTTGTAAATATTGTCTTTCAGTTTTTGCAGTTGTTCTTTAAAAGCAGTGGTGTCTTTGGCAAACATGACCAGATTAATCTGATCGCGGGCAAACATATCTTTGGCGAATAAATAAAAATAGGAACCATCGTCCAGCCCCTTTTGAAATTGCCCCGGTAACATCTTTTTAATATACGTAGCGGTTTCGCTCTGCGGTTCTTCTACGCCGATAAAAAAAACATTCATACGCGACTTAAATTCGTTCAGTTTTTGTAGGGAAATCGGCGTTATGTAAAAGGTTTTTTCCGTATGCGGTGTGTAAATAACGCGTTCGAACACCTGCTCAATTTGGGGACCAATCTGCTGCCAGAGCAGAGAATCGCTAACGACAAAAATGCGATGCTGATAGCCCATGGTGGTCGGTTTAACATTGCAGCCGCCTAAGATAAAAAGCCCGGCAATTAAGAAAACCAGCAACCCGCTTTTAATTTGTTGCTTCGATTGCATCGGCGCCTCCTGTGTTATCGTTTTTTTTTTGTATAACAAACAATACTGCGCCCCAGGCCGATAAAAGCATCGGTAAAAGTAAATTCAAAAAGGACAGGGATAGCGCAGCCGCGCCCGAAACGCCAATCTTTGACAGCAAACTGACAAATCCCAAATCGCGAATGCCCACGCCGTTAATGGACGGCAGCATGGTTAAAACAAACGTGACCGGCACGACCATAAACAGATAGCTCAAATTTACATTTAAACCAAGCGCTTTAACTAAGGCATAATTCATTAGGACAATAGCTATCTGCGAAGTTAATGAGTAGAGGAATACATACGCCAAAATACGACGCCGGGCGCTAAAGAAGTGAATGGCTTCAAACAATTTATTGAATTTTTCGCCAATATTGAAGAACGTAAGTTTATCGAATAAGTTTAAGATAAATCGGAATGGCCTGTTATGGATAATCAAAATAAAAAAAACAATAATGGCCAGCAGCAAGGCCAGCGAAACATAAAGTAAACGGCGGCTGTGGAATTGCTGGGAAATGAAAAATAACGCCCACAACGCCAAAAAAAGCGTGGCCGCAATGCCCATCATGCGTTCAATAATAACACTGGCAAAACTGGTGGTGCGGTCGCCGGTTTCCTGATTTACCTTGTAGATGCGCATCACGTCGCCGCCGATGCCGGTAGGCAGAAAATTATTAAAGAACAAACCGATGAGGTAAAAACCAGTCAGCCTGCGCAGATTGACCGGCGTTTGGTAAAACTTCAACAATGTCTGCCAGCGGCGCGCCATGATAATTACCGCCAATAAATTTAAGAGCAAAGCCAGCAGTACGAACCATAGCCCCCTGCCGGCGTCTATCCCGGCAAACACCTCAATGATCTTTGCCGGGTCGGCCTTGTAAATCAAGTACCCCAGCAAGCTAACGGAAAACAGGGCCTTTAATATGTTTTTTAAATAGCGCATTAATTCTTTCGTGTGGTCTCTTTTTTAAAGGATTCCAGAATGCGCTTGGCGTTCTTGTCATTCGGATGGAGTTGCATCCATTGCTGAAGCGACTCGATCGCTTTGCTGTAATTACCGGACATCTGGTAAGAATTTAACAACAGCCCTAAGATACGCGGCTGACCGGGGCTTAACTCATAGGCTTTTTCCAGCAAACGCGAGGCCATTTTCGGGTGATTTAGCCGCAGCAAATGTTCGCCCAATATGGGTAAATTCGGAATGAATTCCTCCTTACTTAACAGCGTGTCGACGTACGAAGTGTCGGCCAACACATAAAAAGCATCTTCAATCATTTTACGCTGGGGACTACTCCAGGGCACGGTACGGGGATCGATCTTTTCATCCATAAATTTAAAAAGTTTTTTAATCTTATCGTTCTGATTAGTTTGCGCATAATACTGCGCCAATTGGATAAAAGCGGAACGGTAATTTTGCAACATGCTTTTAATGTAGCTAAATAAATACACATTGGGATCGTTCAGACCACGGTATTTGTACACCTGCAAAAGATTTCTTTCCAGATTGGTCGGAGAAATCATCCAGTTACGGTAAGGAACTAATTTAAGCACCAATCCATCCATGCGGAAGTAGCGGCGGAGTTCGCCCACCATGTTGCTACTGGGTACGGTGACCGCAAAATAAACAGGCCGTTTCCAACGATTGGCGGTAATGATATTTAGAATCATGTAATCCTGCGTACGGATTAATCCCCCGTAACGCGACCTGATAACCGGTTTCACCTTAAATTCGATTTTATCCGGCGTCGTTAGCGTACGGCCGCCGAATTGCGTACTGAATTCTTTTTGCGATTCCATCGCCACGCTTTTAGGAACGTGAATGGAAACTTTTTTCTCCTGCCAGGGACGGACGCCCACATGATCAATCTCGCCGTCGCTCATACGCATAGGCACTTTGGGCGGCAGATCGCGCAGTTGGTAAATGTACCAGTCGGTGTTCAACAAACTCAGATTTACAATGCGTACGTCGGTGCGAATACCTTCTACCTCCTGCAAATACCACAAGGGAAAGGTATCGTTATCGCCGTTGGTGAATAAAATGGCATTAGGCTCGCACGATTGCAGGATGTTATAAGAATAATCCCAGGCCACATAGTTGCCGCTACGGTTGTGCGAATGGAAATTTTTGGCCAGCATCTGAATCGGTACGGCTAAAAAAAGTACGCCAAAAATAGTATAAACCAGCGCCGGTTTTAATTTTTCGGTCGATTTCAAAATATAATCTTTCAACAACTCCATAATCCCCATAAAGCCCAAACCAACCCAGATAGAATACGCGAAAAAGCTGCCCACATAACTGTAGTCCCGCTCCCTGGGCTGAGGATCGGGCTGATTCAGATACAAGATGATGGCCAGGCCGGTCATAAAAAAGAGAGCCGTAACCGCCAGCGCGCGTCTGGGGTCCCTCCGGAAATGCCAATAAATACCAATAAGTCCTAACAGGAACGGCAGCGCCCAAAACTGCCGCGGATTCACATTGGTCTCATCATCGGCCATACCCACGAACTGCCATTCAAAATAGCGCACATACATTTTTTTCACCTGATACTTCCAAAAGAAATCCCAGGTAGAAGAATATTTACGCGCATTGTCTGAACTTTTCCACACGCCGCGGCGATCGGTGATGGAATGGTCCCCATACTGTTCGCGTTCGATATAACTGACGAAATTCTTAAGCGTTTCCGGATTGTTTTCATCAATCTTGGGATTCAGATTTGAACGGATGTAAATAGTCGCGTAAGAGGAATATCCAACTGAAATAAGTAAAATAGAAGAAAAAATTAATGTGTACACGCTCTTTTTGTTATTGATAGCCCAGGCCGCGCCCCAAAGGACGGCAATAAAGAAAACAGCCAGGCCAAAAACGCCGAATTTTAAGGCCATAATAGGCACATATTTCACCATACCCGGATACACGGCCAGCATGATGACCATAGTTATTAACGTCATAACAGTAAAACTTTTAGTGTTTACTTCATACTTTTTGTAGTAGTAAATCATGGTTACAAAAGGCAGCGCCAATACATTCAGTAAATGCACGGAAATAGCCAGGCCAATCAAATAGGCAATCATTAATAAATAGCGTTCGTTACCGGGTTCTTCGGATTTGGTGGCCCAAACCAAAATCAGCCAGACAATCAGCGAAGTAAACAACATGGAGGCGGCATATACTTCGGCCTCGGCAGAATTAAACCAGAAGCTGTGTGTAAAGGCAAAAGTCAATGAACCGATCACGCCGGAAAAGATGGCCAGCAGCCAGTCGCTTTTATCTTTTAACTCGCCTTTCCATTCCCGGATAAGATGGACAATGATTAAATAAAGCAAAGCAACTGTGATGGAACTGGAAAAAACGGAGATCAGATTTACACGGAAGGCGACGTCGCTGCCGATGGGCAAAAGCGTCATGATTCGTCCCACCAGTAAAAAGAGCGGTGAACCGGGAGGATGCGGCACAGCCAGGCGGAAGCTGCAGGCGATAAATTCCCCGCAATCCCATAAAGAAAGCGTAGGAGCGACCGTCATTAAATAGATAATGGAAGTAAATACAAAAATTAATGCCGCGACAATCTTATTGACTTTTTGCATCTGCATGAGTTAGTCCTTTGGTTTATATAAAATATATTCGATTTTAACGATAAAAGCGTAAAATGTTTCCCTTTTTTACAACCTGCCAAAGTGAAAAATTTGAAGCTACGCAAATTGCGCGTGCCGCGCAAGGAAATTTCAAGTTCCTGGGCAGGGGCTAAGCATCTCCATAAGACCGCGAAACAAACAGAGGGCAAAAGTAAAAATAATAATGAATGATTGACTCATCCTAAAATATATTTCTGAGATGCCGTTTAATGGCAAATAATTTCACAGTAATCTCTGTGTTCGCTGTTGTAGCTTAGTCCCTGCAAAAAATATACAAAAAAAGAAATTTGTTTTTGGCGCCTGAGCCTGAGTAGATTTAGCGATGAGCACAAACAGCAAAAAAAGGCAAATGAACGCATCAGCAAAGCAAAAAAACAAAACAAATGCGCGCGCGCTGGCTTACCGGGTTCTATTAAAATTTGAACAGGAACACGGTCGCCTGGACGGCTTGTTAAATGAACAATTGAAGCATGTCCGGCTTGATAACCGTCAGCAGCGCTTTTTACGCAATTTAACTTCCGGCACGGTTCGTCACCTGATTTATCTGGATTGGATTATTGCCCGGCTTTACCGGGGACGGTTTCGTAAAATGCTGTTAAAGCAGAAAACTGTATTGCGCTTAGCTCTTTATGAATTGATTAAAATGCAGGCCGTGCCTCAACGCGCCACTCTATTTGAATATGGTGAGTTGTCACGGAAATTCATAGGCTCTACCGGACTAAAAGTCGTTAATGGTATCTTGCGCAGTTTTTTACGCCGAAAGGATGAACTGCAGCCGCAAAAGCTTATTAGCGATCCGGTCGAGCGCATCAGTGTGCGCTACTCGTTTCCCTTATGGATGGTGAAACGCTGGATTAGCTTTTGGGGCGAAGAAGAGACCGAAGCCCTGTGCCGCCAATTAAATGAGCCGCCGCAGTTTGAGTTGCGCGTTAATACCCCAAAAATCAGCGTTGAGCTGTTTGGAAAATTGTTAAAGGAAAAGAAAATCGATTTTCAGCCTTCATCCCATTTCCCTGATGTGTTAGCCGTTTCCGATATACAAGCAGTGCGTCAGGCCGGCTGGTTCGAACAGGGCTATTGCCTGGTTCAGGACGAAAGCGCCCATATTCCCGTGGAAGCCTTACAACCGGCAGTTGGAGAAACGGTTTTGGATGTGTGCGCCGCACCCGGCGGCAAGTACACGCAAATATTACAAAAGCAACAAGGCCGCGGACTGGCCGTGGGCGTGGATATTGATTTGCAGCGCCTGAAACGGGTTAAGGAAAACGTGCGCCATTTAGGTCTGAGTGGCGGCGCTTTTGTCTGCGCCGACGCCCGCAATCTTCCGTTTAAAAAGAGTTTTGATAAAATCCTGCTGGACGCCCCCTGTTCCGGTTTGGGCGTCATCCGCAAACATCCCGATATTAAATGGCGCCGGGACTTCCGTGAGATTGTCGAATTTAGCGCCCTGCAAAGCGCCATTCTGGAAAAAGCCAACGACGTTCTCAAGCCGGGCGGCTATCTTGTGTACAGCACGTGTACATTGGATTATATGGAAAACGAAAATGTTGTACAGAATTTTGTAGAACGCTTTGCGGAACAAATTAAATTAACGGATATTCCGGCTGCCCTTCCCGGGCAGCGCCAAAAGCAATTTTTACGTACCTTCCCGCACCGTCACAACACCGACGGCAGCTTTTGCGCTTTGCTGGAAAAGATGTAATTAGTCCATTGATTAAGTGAGCTAAAATTAAGGCCTAAGTAAAAAATACAAATATTCGGTTCTCTTGGTAAATCTATGGGGCATAATCATCCTTGTTACTTTTAATTGAAAG
>CAZIBE010000011.1:0-59186 GCA_964536685.1 uncultured Calditrichaceae bacterium
AGGAGAATTCCCGATTTCTATGTTCTCTTTTCTGCCCCTGACGGTTATTAATTTTTATAAATCTCATCCTGGTAACTACGCAGCTTCGATAATACTTTTAATCTTATTCAGATTCTTCGTTAAACTATGTATGAACTCGACATTAGGTATAAACAAGCGAGGAGAAGGCATCATCGTAATTACAATTTTATCATTCATCATTTGGTAATGTAGAGAAAAATATTTTACGTAAGGAAAGCGTATGCCTGGTCGGCCGAGAACCGGCACTTCCATTATTGCTCCCGGATGCGAGATGACAATCTCCCGCTCCTTTAATTTAAAAAGTCTTTTCTTCCCTTGCAGCAAACTAAGGATTCTAATTATTAAATTAGGACATGGCGGAGCAAAAGGTGTCGTCCACGACACCTTGCAGCAAACTAAGGATTCTAATTATTAAATTAGTAAATAGCTTATTTAATCCGTTTTTACTATGGAGATGATAAAAAAACAGAACATCCAGCGGCAATTCTTTTCTTGCTTTACGAATGGCTTCTATTTGTGATTCATTCGCTTTAACAAGAAGATTTAATTTTTCAGAATTTTCAACGTGCGCAACATCGATCCGTTCACAGAATTCTACAACTTCTTTGGTAGTCACAATGGTAGTCAATAAACTTATACAGCAATATTTAGCCATGGAGACAAATTGCTGGATTTTTTTATAGTCCCCGGTATATTCTTTTACAGTCATTTGAAGAGCGAGCACAAAACTCGGAATGGCAGCCATTTCATGTTTATTAAAAAAATCCCCCCCCAGGTTATCAATTTGGAATATGGCTTGTTGGTTATCGCTAACCAGACAAATATCTTTCTGTATAGGCCGTAAATACTTTTCAGGAAACTTCCAATGCAGTTGCTGATACGAATATCTCCTATTCCTTTGCTGGGTATTTAATACCGGCAAACGATGCGCCCGGTGATATAGTTCATATCCGGCGCGAGACATCGTAATTCCGTCAATATAAGCGGTAAAATTGAAAATCACAGAACTTTTTCCATTTCCAAAAACCACCAATTGGGTGGCCGAGTGGTACCATCTGTTGCCATGATTAGTATTATGCGCCAAATAGGCGGCTTCACTGTAAGTGGCCGGTTCTGAGTCAATATCGAAACAAAGCGTAATGAAACTTCGGTTCAGGGCTTCAACTGACGCTTTGCTTGTTTTATCTTTGAGGAGCGCTTTAAAGGCTTTGAATTGTGTGGCATTATTCGACGCCGTTATTAAACCAATAGAAAGATCATTATTCTTTCTTGCCGCAATCGCTGAATTATCAACAACCATTTGTAACGCATAGTATATCTCTTCGTAAGATAGCAGTTTTTCATTGTGCAGTAATTCAAGAACATAGAACTGTCTTCTAACTAAAACATTAATCTTGAAATTGGCGTTAAATTTTTGCAGACGAACGCGGCCTTTTCCGACCTTTAAACTAGTTGAAAAAAGATTGGGATACAGTCCCATTTCAAAGATATGATCTCCATATCTGTCCGGAGCCAGTTTACCTGTCATCATATCATCATATAATTCAAAGGCCGCCCAAACCAACGAAGCGGCACGCCGGAGAGGGGTCTGCTTTTTCGGATCATCCAACAGGGCTATGGTAGCGGACAAGGCAGGCGCGAAAAGTCCTTGGATGCGCATATTCTTTTTCCGTCGAATTACCGAGAGACTTTCCGGCAGGGTCTGGTAAAACGACAAAAATCCCGTTGCTCTAAATGCCAGTTTAAGTAAATGATATCGGTAGGTACCTGGCCGGAACCCAATATCCAAATAGGACTCGGGATCATGAATATCGGCAATGCGCGGATATGGCGCTTGAGGATAGGCGTCTAAAATTTCATATAAATCCTGGCTGCGTTCCTGCTGAATCTTTTTTTTCATGCTCACCTCACAAAAGATTACTTTTGTTTATTGAAACATTTATACAGCAGTCTGCTCCCAACCATTTTCATTTAAAGCTTTAGCATACGACGCACGATTTAATCCTATAAAAAAACTCTGTCCCCTTAAGAGAATACTTGTTAAATAAAATAGACAGCAACTTATCAGGTAGAAATAAAACCCGTTAAAGATGAATCCATACTAAGCGCAATAACCACTTTTTAAGCGATAGCGATATACACAGCAAAAGCAATGTTTTTCTGAATGGGCTTCCGCAAGCAAAATATTTAAATGAATCCGGTGAAATTGTCACTTAACCGAATATGTTTAATAATTTTGGCGATTTCAAGTACTATTTCATTTTTGTGATGAATGGCTCCAATTCCGGGAAACAACTGGAAAATTCACTACATCCCGTTGAAACACCATCCTCTAAGCACATTTTGTTAACAGACCCTCCGGCTTGTTCCATACACGGTAAACTTTATTCCAGACTTGATTACTTTTTCCTTGACTATCAAAATATTTTATTTATATCCTTGATAGATTATTGTCTTATTGCGTCTTTCCCGGCACAAAAACGATATATAACTTACTTTTGACACAAACATAAAAACTTAATCCTATTTTAAAGGAGAAGATCATGGTTTCCTTTACTAAGCGGTTAACAGGTCTTATTCTTATTTGTGTTTTGCTGGCATCAGCAAAGACAACCGTATCCCATAATAATAGTTCACTTCAAAAAACAAACATCACTGGGCCAACTGCTAACCGGGCCAGGGCTTATATTGATTCCGGCGCCATTGTCTCAGCAGTGGATAATTATGGCCGCTTAAGCGGGACGGCAAACCCGGAAGGTTTAAGGGGTGATTTTCAATACATCTCTAATTTATCCTTTATTCTCGGCGTGCCGGGCAAAAACGCCGACGGCGTTCCCTATCCCTGGGCGCGTGGACGCAAACAACTCTATTCGATTGATGATAACAAATATGAGTTTTTCGGCAACGATTCCACCTATTGGGGGCCAACCGTGTCCGAATCCTGGTTTGACCGCACTCCCGCCCTTAACCGCACGGATTGGGAAGCGGTTGCAAATTCGCAAGTTAATCTTTTTGATCCTCAAACCGTTGCCGGGAAATTTTACGGCGCCCGTGGTCTTTATACCAATACGGAAGACCTCACTCCCCTAATCGCCAGCAGCGACATTCGCAGAAGCTGGCCCTTTGTCAACGGTCAAAGGCAATGGCCGGGGCATTGGGCCATTGATCCCAACGATCCAAGCGGTACGCAGGAAATGGAAGGAACATTTGTTTCCGATAAAGATATTTACTTTGAAATCGACGATCGCTACGCCTCCCGCGACGTGGATATTTGGCAGGGTTATCCCTTGGGCATAAAGGCGGAAGTTTCCGGTTATTCTTATGCCGACAGTATGGCCAAAGATATTCTCATTTTTAATATGAACCTCATTAATTTGTCCTCAAATTTTTACAAAGACGTTTATGCCGGACTCTATTTCGATGCGGATATTTACAGCCGTTTGGCTGACGGCAATTACGCCGGCCGCAGCAATGACGATGATATGATGATCTATAATCAAGAGCTGAATTTCGCTTATATTTACGATTTGGACGGCGATCACGATAATTATTATGTCGGGGATAAAACACTGGCTTACTGCGCCGTTAAACTTTTAGATACGCCGCCCGCGAGCGAGCAAGTGGATTTGGATGCGGACGGCAGCGCGGATATTCTTCCCGGCGATAAATTAGGGTTGACCAGCTGGCATTGGTTTGACTGGTATTTCCGCCCCGGCGCGCGTGACGGCAGTCCTTTGGGTGGCCCATGGTCCGGCGACGGGCAAACACCGGTAGCTGACAACAAAGAAGAAATTCAATATAAAATTATGGCCGGCGATACCAGCGCTTTAATCCCCTATGATTCGCTCCACTATTTTCATCCGGGGCCGGACAAACTGAATCCGCGTTTTGATTCCGCCGAAGGTTTGTTAACGGAATTTCCGGACGGGCTGGACTGTGTGTATATCATGGCCAGCGGTCCGTTCAATATGGCGCCGGGCGACACAGTTCCCTTTTCGTTTTGTCTGATGATGGGCGATAATTACGATGATTTGATTGCCAGCGCCCGAAAAGCGGAAGCGTTAGCGGAAAACCACTATCAATGGTTCCCGGCTCTGAAGATAGAATCCCCGGTACACAGACCGTCATCGTTCCAATTGCAACAGAATTATCCCAACCCCTTTAATCCGAGAACAGTTATCGGTTATCAGTTATCGGTTTTTAGTGAAGTTGAACTGAGTGTTTACAACATCCTCGGGCAAAAGGTTGCCACATTGGTTTCCGAACGTCAGCCCGCGGGACAATACAGGGCAACGTGGAACGCCCGCTCCTTCGCCAGCGGCGTATATTACTACACATTAACGGTAAACAATAAGATGGCCCAAACTAAAAAGATGATCTTATTGCGGTAAACATAGGCAGGGTGTCTGACAACATCCTATGAAATTCCTCTATTTTACTAAAATTTTTTGTTCTTTGGAGAATATTTTTAAAATATGGGCTTGGCAAAAGTTGCCTGCAAAATGGATGTTGTGGTGTAACGTTTTATACAGATTTCTTTTTGTGTTGACATTCGTTGTACTTGTAATATATTGTATTACAAGTACAACGCTAAGGTGATAAAAATGAGTACTACAGTTACAGTTAGATTGTCTGATAAATTGGCTAAAGAGCTTTCCGATATTGCAAAAATTACGGAACGCCCAAAATCTTTTTTTATTCAGAAGGCATTGGAAAATTATTTAAGGGAACAAGCAGAATTACAAATCGCACTTGACCGGTTAAGAGATATTAACGATCCCATAATATCCAGTGATGAAATGAGAAAAGAAGTTGGACTATAAAATAACTTTTAAAAAATCCGTTACAAAAGATTTAAAAAAGATTACCCAAACGGATGTCATAAAAATTTTGAACAAAATAGAAACTGAACTTGCTTCTATAGCTGATAATCTTCCGGAGTTACAAGGACAATTTGCAGGATTAAGAAAATATCGTGTTGGTAATTATAGAATTATATTTACAATTATCGGTGAAACATTGCTCATATTGCGTATACAGCATTGAAAGGATGTATATAAAAAATAAATCTTAGCAAATTTTCTTTTGTCTGATCCGGAGTTTATAGTAAAATTTTTCTCATCAGTTTTATATGGATTATTTTTAGCTCGCTAAACAATCTTTAGAGAGCGCTGTCTGAAGGTATTAGCACCATCACAAGTCACCCAACCCGTCCACAAGCTGAAATTGCCATACATCCAGTTTTTTGCAATTTTAAAATTTATTTAGGCGTGGCAAATCAGCTTATCGGCAAGCCGATATTCGGTGAAAGCGGAATAAAATACTTAGCAATCAGAAAACAGGAAAGAGGAATAAGAAAACAGTGATTGGCCCTGTGGCTTTGGTTAAGGGTGTGCGTTTTTGCTTATTTGTTTTTCCTTACGAAAAGATAGTATTTAGTCTTGCGGTTAATTATGATAAATCCGAACTTATTTCTAAAATAAAATATCCACGTTAAATCTGATTGCATTGTCTATTGGATCTTTTTGCCCAATACGGTTACATCGGTTTATTTTTAGCCGCCTTTTTAGCGGCTACTATTCTGCCCTTTAGTTCGGAAGCACTGCTGCTCTTTCTAATACACCAGACAGGACACTGGCCTTTGCTGGTGCTGATTGCCTCGCTGGGGAACATACTGGGATCGGTGGTCAATTACTGGATGGGTTACAGCGGCAGCCGTCTTTTGCTGCATAAATGGCTGCGGCTGGACGATAAAACCGTTGAACGGGCGGAGCGTCATTTTACAAGTTATGGGAAATACAGCCTGTTGTTTGCCTGGCTGCCGGTTGTCGGCGATCCGCTGACTGTGGCTGCCGGACTGTTCAAAATGCCTTTTGCACTATTTCTTGTGCTGGTCAGCATCGGTAAAGCAGGCCGCTATCTGGCGCTGGCCTGGAGCTGGCAGTTAGTTGCCTAACCCGCATAAAACGAAAATCCAGTTAGCTATTTCAAAAGGGCCAAGAAGTATTGCCAAAGGATTTTCCACTCACTACTCAATACTTACTACTTAATACTTTAAACTTAACTCTTGACTATTCCCTGATTTCTGTTTTCTAATCAACGCAATCGCTGCCCTTGCTACGAATATCATTTGCCTCTTGTGAGATAATTGACTAAACTTTTAACTTGTTAAATAAAACAAATTGTCCCATGATCCGAATTTTAATTGCCGACGACCACGCTATTGTCCGCGAAGGTTTAAAACAAATCGTCGTCCGTGAAAACGATGTGCGGGTTACCGGAGAGGCCGGCACCGCCGCCGAATTATTCCAAATGCTTAAAAAAGATGATTGGGACATCGTTATCCTGGATATCAACATGCCCGATCGCAGCGGTCTGGATTCTCTTAAACAAATACGCAGCGAGTATCCTGATTTACCGGTGCTTATTTTAAGTATGTACAGTGAAGATCAATACGGCATCCGGGCCATTAAAGCCGGCGCCGGAGGCTATTTAAAAAAAGTAAGCGCGCCGGAAGAACTGGTGCGCGCCATCCGCAAAATAGTCTCCGGCGGCAAATATATCAGTCCCGAATTGGCCGAGAAGCTGGCCGAAACCGTGGAAGCGCGCAAACTGGCCGCTGGCTACGAAGCGCTCTCCGACCGCGAATATCAGGTGATGTGTCAAATTGCTTCAGGCAAATCGGCCGAAAATATCGCCAACGCTCTGAACATCAGCGTACACACCGTTTACTCCTACCGCAACCGTATTCTGGAAAAGCTGCATCTTAAGTCCAACGTGGAACTGACGCAATATGTACTTCAGAACAAACTGATTGAAGTATAAAAAGTCAGACGAATGTTCAGGGGCAAGCCGTAAAACAATTTAAACTTTTTCAGAATTATCCTAATCCCTTCAATCCCTCCACGCATATTACGGTGGAATTGCCGCAGGCCGGTAATATGAGCCTAGCGGTGTATAATGTTAAGGGACAAAAAGTAAAAGAGCTGCTTTCCGGCTGGCAGAACGCCGGCATTTACGAAGTGGTCTTTGACGGCCGCGACCTGGCTTCCGGCGTATATTTTTACCGTTTGCAGGCGGGGGATGTTGTGCAGACCAAACGTATGCTGTTAGTGAAGTAAGAAATCCTGTCCGTTCTAAAAAGCCCTGTCCATTGTCGGCGGGGCATTTTGTTTTATTTGTCACTTATTAGATTTTGGCTGTTCTTGGATACGTTCAGCGTTATTCGTTAAGCAAACCATGTCCTACACGTATACACGCTTAGCGCTTTTCTCTTTCCTGTTTTCTTTATGCTAATTGACCACTGAGCGCGCTGAGAACACAGAGATTTACTTATTTTATTACTTTCTTTCCAGACGTTCTTCCTGATACCTGATACCCAATTCTTAATTCTAAATTCTTAATTATTAATTCCCTACCTGACACCTGATACCCAATATCTCAACAATTTCTTGTAATAATTTTTACTACACAAAAATCATAATTTCTACCGTTTTTTTGTTTGCCTTCAATGTGTAATATGTGTTCGTAATATTAGCATGGCTCCGGTCATGTATTAAAATGTTTATTTACCAAGTTGGAGGACTGAAATGAGCGATTATGTAAAATCCTTTATGGCCGAAGTAATGGCTAAAAATCCCGCTCAGCCTGAATTTCATCAGGCCGTAGAAGAAGTTGTTGAATCTTTGAGCCTTGTTTTAGAACGTCATCCCGAATACCGCTCCGCGAAAATTCTGGAACGGTTAGTAGAACCCGAACGCGTCATCATGTTCCGCGTGCCGTGGTTGGATGACAACGGCGAAATTCAGGTTAACCGTGGTTTCCGTATCGAAATGAACAGCGCCATCGGTCCTTACAAAGGCGGCCTGCGTTTCCATCCGTCCGTTAATTTGGGCATCTTAAAATTCCTCGCTTTCGAGCAGGTATTCAAAAACAGTCTGACCACTCTGCCCATGGGCGGCGGTAAAGGCGGTTCCGATTTTGATCCCAAAGGCAAAAGCGACAACGAAGTTATGCACTTCTGCCAGAGTTTTATGAGCGAATTATTCCGTCATATCGGCGCCGATACAGATGTGCCCGCCGGCGACATCGGCGTTGGCGGCCGTGAAATCGGTTTCCTTTTTGGCCAGTATAAAAGACTGCGCAACGAATTCACCGGCGTGCTGACCGGTAAAGGCCTCAACTGGGGCGGTTCGCTGATTCGTCCGGAAGCTACCGGTTACGGTTCGGTTTATTTTGCCAGCGAAATGTTAGGCACCCGCGGTGAATCATTAGAAGGCAAAACCTGTCTGGTTTCCGGCAGCGGTAACGTGGCTCAGTACACCGTAGAAAAAATCCTGCAATTGGGCGGCAAAGTGGTCACTCTGTCCGATTCCGGCGGCTACATCTACGACGAAGAAGGCATCACGCACGAAAAACTGGATTTTGTCATGGAACTGAAGAACATCCGTCGCGGCCGCATCAAAGAATATACCGAAGAATTCAAGAGCGCTGTGTACACGCCGCGCGATCCTAACATGGTTTTCAATCCTCTCTGGAATCACAAAGCCGACTGTGCCTTCCCCAGCGCTACACAGAACGAAATTAATGAAAAAGATGCTCAGAATCTGCTGAAGAACGGCGTTTACGTGGTTTCCGAAGGCGCCAACATGCCGACGACCATCGAAGGCGTAAAAATCTTCCTGGATGAAGGCATTCTGTACGGCCCGGGTAAAGCGGCTAATGCCGGCGGCGTAGCTGTGTCCGGTCTGGAAATGTCTCAGAACAGCATGCGTTACGGCTGGACCAGAGAAGAAGTTGATAACAAGCTGCATAATATCATGAAAAGCATCCACAAAACCTGTGTGGATACTGCTGAACGATTCGGCACGCCCGGCAATTATGTAAACGGCGCTAATATTGGCGGTTTCCTGAAAGTTGCCGACGCTATGCTGGATCAGGGTGTTGTTTGATGTCCTCCCATTAATCATACCATACCCACAGGCCCGGCTTTTGCCGGGCTTTTTTTTTATATCCGCCCTTGTTTCCTTGCCTTATTAAATCTAACTTAACAGTACTTTCTTTAATCAATCTCTTCGTTGCGGAAAATATCTCCGCACGAAGTGAACGAAAGAAAATTCTCTTTAACGCGATACATACGGGAGTGACATGAGTCCTTACAAACGTCTGCTGAAAAATCACCTCGATCCCTATTTGGCCGATATCGGCTCCAGCGCGCATGTGCGCAGTTTCCAAAATCTGATGCGTTACCGCATCCGCGATATTCTGCTGGTTTCCAGCCTGTACGATTTGTACGTTTTTGAAGAAGACGGTCGGTTGTACGAATTAATCCGCGATGAGTACAAAGGCCTCAACCTTAGCCATTCACCGGAAATCACACGCGTTTCCCGCGGAAAGGAAGCTCTAAAACTGGCCAAGGAAGAGCACCGCTTCGATTTAATCATTACAACGCAGCACATCGAAGATATGTCCGCTACAAAGTTGGCCGAACTGATTCAAAAGGAAGCGCTGAATATTCCCATTGTACTATTGGCCTACGACGATCGCGAGCTTCTTGATTTAGTGAAATCCTGTGATACGACTGTATTCGATCGTATGTTCATCTGGACCAGCGATTTTCGCTTAATTATCGCCATTATCAAATATCTGGAAGATCGCATGAACGTGGAGCATGATTCCAAAACCGTGGGCGTGCAATCCATCATTTTAATCGAAGACAACGTGCGTTTTTACTCTCTGTATCTGCCTATTTTATATACAGAAATTCTTAAACAGTCGCAGCGCTTAATCTCCGAAGGAGTCAACCTTTCCGATAAATACCTGCGCATGCGCGCCCGGCCTAAAATCCTGCTATCTAACTCCTACGAAGAAGCCTGGGAGTATTTCGAAAAATATGATGACTTAGTATTAGGCATCATTTCGGATATCGATTTCTGGCACCATGGTAAACACGATCCGCAGGCCGGGCTGGAATTTGCCCGTAATGTAAGAAAGCGGCACAGCGATATTCCCATTTTGCTGCAATCCACGCGCGCCGAAAACGAACCGCTGGCCGCAGAAGTAGGCGCTTCTTTTTTATTAAAGGATTCCCCTACTCTGTTAAAGCAGGTTCGCGAGTTTACTATCGATAAATTTGGCTTTGGCGATTTTATTTTTCGCACAGAGGACGGCCGCGAAGTGGGACGCGCCCATGATTTGCGGTCGCTGGAGAAGCTGTTAAAAACCGTTCCCGACGAAAGCATCCGTTATCACGCCGAGCGCAACCATTTTTCCAACTGGCTCAAAGCGCGTACCGAGTTTACGCTGGCCCACAAACTGCGTCCGCGCTTAGTATCCGATTACAAATCCATTCAGCATTTACGCGATGCTCTGGTTTCTTCGCTGCGAACATACCGAAAAATGCGCCAGCGCGGCGCCATTACCGATTTTCATAAAGAAAACTACGATCCGCAATCCGATTTGGCGCGCATCGGCGGCGGTTCTTTGGGAGGCAAAGCGCGCGGCCTGAGTTTTGTCAGCGCCATCCTCAACGAGTACAATATTCAGGAACGTTTTAAAAACGTCAACATCAAAGTTCCGGCAGGCATAATCATCGGCACTGAAGTATTTGATATGTTTTTAGAAGAAAACGACTTGCGCAGTTATGTACTGCAATCCGAAAGCGACGAAGAACTCACCGAAAAGTTTCTACGTGCTGAAAATTTTCCGCAGGATATTGCCGTTAATTTATTTGAATTTCTGGAACTGGTACAGGAACCGCTGGCCGTGCGCTCTTCCAGCCTGTTAGAAGACTCGCAATACCATCCCTTTGCCGGCGTGTACGAAACCTATATGATCCCAAACAACCATCCCGATATTCTGGTGCGTCTACGGCAACTGCTGCAAGCCATCAAACGTGTGTACGCTTCCACCTTTTACCAGCACACGAAAGAATATATCAAGGTAACTTCCTTCCGTATGGAAGAAGAAAAGATGGCCGTCATCGTACAAAAACTGGTTGGCGCGCGCCATCAGAACCGCTTTTATCCTACGTTTTCCGGTGTAGCTAAATCGTATAATTTTTATCCCGTGCCACCGCAAAAATCCGACGACGGCATCGCTTCGGTGGCGCTGGGTCTGGGCAGGATGGTCGTAGACGGCGGAAATACCGTGAAATTCTCTCCCCGTTATCCGCAGCACTTGTTACAGTTTTCTTCCCCGCGCGAGGCGCTGCGCAACAGTCAGCATAAGTTTTATGCATTGGATCTCAGCGAACATCCGGACGGTTACTGCCAGACCCACGACGTTTGCGTAAAACTCTTCCCGCTTAAAACGGCCGAAGAAGACGGCTGTCTGTATCAACTGGGTTCCACCTACTCCCATGAAAATGAAACTATCTACGACGGCCTTTCACGCAGCGGCGCGCGTATCGTGACCTTTGCGCCCATTTTAAAGCACAAAGTGTTTCCGCTGCCGCAAATTCTTGAAATCCTGTTAGAGTTAGGCAAATGGGGCATGGGCAGTCCGGTGGAGATCGAATTCGCCGTTAATATGGCCGTGCCGCGGGAAACGCCCATCGAATTTGGCTTAGTGCAGATGCGTCCTTTAGTGCTGCGAAAGGAAACTGAAGCGCTGAAAATGAATGTGGAAAACAAAGAAGATTTAATCTGCGAAAGTCCCAGCGTTTTAGGACACGGCCTGATTAAAGATGTGTACGACATCGTGTTAGTGGATTTCCAAAAATACAACCGCGCAAAGAGCAGACACGTTGCCGATGAAGTCAGCCATTTAAATGCGACGCTGCAAACAGAGAATCGTCCCTATTTGCTGATTGGCGTCGGTCGTTGGGGTTCGCTCGATCCCTGGCTGGGAATTCCGGTAAAATGGGATCAGATTTCCGGCGCCAAAGCCATCATAGAAACCAGTTTTAAAGATTTTATGGTGCAGCCTTCACAAGGATCGCACTTTTTCCAGAATCTAACCTCCTTTATGGTGGGCTACTTTACCGTAAATCCGTTTAAAAAGGAAGGCTTTATCGACTGGGACTGGCTGCTGGCGCAAAAAGCCGAAAAAGTCTTTGACTTTACGCGGCTGCTGCATTTTGATCAGCCCCTAAAAATTATGATGAACGGCCAAGCCAATTACGGCGTCGTATTAAAGCCAAAGGCCGCAGAATGATGCGAATTTTTCCCGCGCTATTTATTTTATTCGTCCTGAGCAGCTGCAATACGGACTTATATTTCGGCTATCAGGACAAAGCGCAGGAGTTGCACTCTACTACTGAAATTAGCGGTCGCATCACCAATTTTTATACAAAAGCCCCGATGTTTGCCCTTGTACAATTCGGCACTCAGGAAACGCGCTCGGATGCAAACGGTTTTTACCACTTTTCTTATTTGTTAAACGAAGATGAACTGCGTAATAAACCGGTGCGGATAAATATCATTGCAGATAATTGCTATCCTTTTGAAACGGAAAAACTGTTAGAACCAATTTCCAACACTTTCGATTTTGAGCTTTTATATGCAGCCCCGATTATCGAAAAAACAGCTATCTTTGTGGATAGTTTGCACGGGGACTTGCAATTAATCGTACAAGCAATCATCACTGATTATCAGGGAATCAGCACACTGGAAAATACGGAAATTAGTTTTATATCAGACAATCAGATAACCGCCACATACCAGCTACCGCTTTTATATCTGCAAATCTACCAGCGCGGCTATTTCCAAGTCGGTTTTAAGAATGCCGCGGCTCCCAATCATCATTATAAAATTTTTACACGCGATACAGAAGGGTATGAGGATAGCCTTGAACACGGCGTCGATCCCCGTCATTTTGATGTGCCTTTATTCGATCCTCAAATGTAAGCGGACAAACAATGAATCCTTTCATATCCAAAGTTACTATTCTCCTGGCCTTTTTGAATATCGTCTCCCTAATGGCGCAAACACCGTTTGTTTTAACTGGTCAAATATTAGATACACACAACCGCCAGCCCCTAAGCGGCGCTAATATTTATGTGCGGGGAACGCCCGTTGGCACTACTTCGGCTAAAGACGGAAGGTTTGAGCTGCGCTTCAATGTAAAAATTACTCCCCAGGACACGCTGGTGATCGGCTATTTGGGATACCGTGAACGGCACATTGCGGTTAAGGATTTCCGCAACGGTATGCAAATCTATCTATTGCCGGAGAATCTCCATTTACATCAAACCATCACTGTTTACGGGGAACGGGTCGATTTAACCCGACAGGAAATCCCCCACGCCGTGCAAATACTGGATTCGATCGCTATCCGAACTTCCGGCAGTTCAGAAGTACACGAACTTATTAAAAATATTCCGGCTGTCCGCTTAAGCGGCAACCAGTTAGACGGCGAGCATATCGAAATCCGCGGCAGTTCTGCCAGCGAGGTCAATGTTTACCTGGACGGCATCTTACTAAACAATTTAAGTTCGGAACACCAGGCCGATTTAGCGCTCATTCCTACCGAGCAAATACAGCGTCTGGAAATCATCAAAGGCGGCAGTCTGGCGCTGTTCGGACAGGGCGCTTTCGGCGGAGCGGTTAACATTCGCTCACGGCAAAAACAAACAACGGGCCTGAGCCTGGCGCTTAAAGGCGGAAGTTTTGACAGCCGTCATATCAGCGGAGCATTCAGCCTGCCGCTGGGAAATCGTTTTTTCATCAATTACTTCGGTCAATGGAAGCACATGCAGCCTGAAATTGAGTTTTTCCCCGGAGAACAATACGATGCCAAAACAGCAAACGCGCAAATCGTTTTGGAGCGCTATAATCACTATCTGAACGCCGCCTATATTGCGCCCTTTGGACAGTTTAACGGCTATTTTATGATGTACGGCCTCGGGTATGACAAACCGCAGTGGCAGGACCGCCGTAAAAGTTACATCGCCTCCCTGCAATACCGCGGGAAAGATGATCTGAGCATCATTCTCAGCCACACTATGAACCGTGACAGCATCGACCGTTCTATCGTAGCATCCACGCACTATCTCTCGGCCTATGATACGCGCCAAATTAACCTTCGTTTGCAAAAAGAATTCAAACTGCGCCGGGCTTCGTGGATTTTTTCAGGAGATTACTTCCACGAAGAATTAAACAACCGCCAGTCGGTGTTAACCAACGGTCAGGAAACTCCTTACTATCAGGCCAATTTGTACGACAACCGCGCCGGCCTTAGTTCCGTATTTAACTTTGCCGATCAGTACGATTCTACCGGCAATTTGAACTGGCGCGTCTTTTTAGGCATTCGCGGCGATATTTCGGCCAGCGGTCATCGGGATGTAACTAACTTTTGGGGCGCCCGCCTAAACCACCGTAAACATAACCGAATGCTGACGCTCTATATTAATTATGGAAAAAACGTCAAATATCCCACACTATTTGAACAGGCCTACTTGCGTAATTTAGTAAATATTTTTCCGGCGGACACCGTACAACGGCAGTTGAAGCCCGAATACAACAACAGTTATGAGGTTGGACTGCGCTGGTTTCAATCGTATGAAGATTATTTCTATAAAACTTTTGAAATCAACGGCGCTTTGTTTGTATCAACCACCTACAACAAGATCATTCGCCAGCCTTATGGTATTGATTTTTTCCAGACACAGACCGGACGCAATAATACAAGCGGCGCAGAGTTGTCCGCTTCCTTTAACAAGATTTTCAACTATTTTCGCCTGACTGCTTCCGCTTTAAAGCTTAAAGTAGACAATCCGCAGCTCTATTCTTACAAACCGCAGGAACGCTACAATCTGCAATTATCAACTTCCGCACCATCCGGACTGCTATTTGACGCACAGATCTTTTATGAGGGGAAAAGTTACGCCTGGTATTACAGCGCACAAAAGCAACGACATACGGCAACCGTTCCGGCACACTCCGATATGGATATTTCACTGGGCTACTTGTTCAATTTTAAATCAACCCGTTTCAAAATCCAGATAAGCGGGCACAATATTTTTGACCGCAGCGGTTATTTGTACTACTATTTGTACAAACGACGCTGGCAGTTAGCGCTCTTGTTCGACTATTAGCGGGACTATTATCCAAACAGGCTATTCAAACAGCGGAAAATAGAAATCAAAAGGCTAACTGGAGGCAGTTGAATTTAGCCGTCATTATTTTAGCTGGCCGTTAATCATTATACAACCATCAAGTATCAATTGTCCTTTTGACTAAACCTGCCAACCTTCTATAATGCATATTTTTTTATTTTTTCAAACAGATCATTTCTTTGGATTGGTTTGCTTAAGTAATCATTCATCCCTGCGGCCAAACACCGTTCGCGGTCGCCTTTCATAGCATGAGCGGTCATAGCAATTACCGGAACAGAGGAAAACTCGTCAGGCAAAGAACGAATTACGCCGGTAGCTTCAAAACCATCCATTTTAGGCATCTGTACGTCCATTAAAACCAAATCGGGCTTTTCCGATTGTAATAACTGTACCGCTTCCTCGCCGTCCTTGGCAATAATCACCTGAACCCCTTCTTTTTGAAGAATGCGCGTAGCCACCTTCTGATTAATCAAGTTATCTTCAGCTAATAAAACACGGACAGAGGCATAAGGCTGTTCTCCTTCCGGTTTATCGTCCGCCCGCCGCTTTTTATCGGATTTTTGGGCAGATTGTACCTGAAATGTCTTTAAAATTACCTCCAGCAAACGTTTTTGTTTAATCGGTTTATTAAGAAAATCGGAACAACCGCGCGCTTTAAACCATTTGGATTCCGCCACGCTTCCCGAGGAGCTAAGCACAATAATTTTAGCCTCCGGCGCCATATTTCCCTTAATTAGGCGCTGCAAAAATTCCTTGCCATCCATTTTTGGCATGCGTACGTCAAGCAAAATTAAATCCACTTTATGTTTATGTAAATAGTCCAGGCCTTCAACGGCGCCTGGGACGGCATGCGCCGTCATCTTAAAATTTTCAACCATACGGCTGAGTATTTTTCTGTTGGTTTTATTATCATCAACAATCAGCGCCGTCTTCCCGGCAATATTTTGTATCGGCAGCTTCCTCCGCTCGAAGATGACGTTTCTTTTTTCGAAGGGTAAAATAAAATAGAACTCCGAACCTTTACCCGGTTCGCTTTCCAACTCAAGGGAACCGCCCATCATTTCCACTAATTGTTTGGATATGGCCAGGCCCAGACCGGTTCCGCCAAAGTTCCGCGTTGTCGAACCGTCAGCTTGTTCAAAGGCGCCAAAAATGGCGTGTTGTTTATCTTTGGGAATGCCGATTCCCATATCACGGACAGAAAAAGCTATCCAAATTTTCTTTTCATCTTCACGCTGAATTTTACAGGACAACACCACTTCGCCTTCTGCAGTAAATTTGATGGCATTATTTGTCAGATTAATCAAAACCTGGCGCAAGCGTACAGGATCGCTTTGCACAATATGAGGCACGGCCGGGTCTATGGCGCAGATAAATTCCAGGTCCTTGTCGTGAGCCGCTTTTGCCAGTGTATCGCCGATACTTCCAACCAGCGTATAGAGCTCAACATCCGTATATTCGATGTCTAATTTGCCTGCTTCGATCTTGGAAAAATCCAAAATATCATTAATAATTTGCAGCAAAGACTCGGCGGAGATTTTTGCGGTTTCGGTAAAATCACGCTGTTCCTCGTCTAATTTCGTGTCATTCAACAAATCCAGCATCCCGATGACGCCATTCATGGGCGTGCGGATTTCATGACTCATGTTGGCTAAAAATTCCGATTTTGTTTTGGAAGCTTCCACTGCCTTATCGCGCGCTTCCTGCAAACGTTGCTGCAATTGTTTTTCCTCCGTAATATCACGGATAATGGCCTGCACCATTATTTTACCATCAACTTCCACCTGATTTAAGCTTACTCCGGCAAAAAAGTTGGTAAAATCGCCTCTGAGATATTGACAGGTAAAACGCTGAGCTTCTCCTTTAACAGTTTTGGCCATGTGAAGGCTATATAATTCTCTTGACAATTGACCATCGGGCTGTACTTCGGGCAAAAAGCGATCCGGTGTAGCGCCAATCATTTGTCCCGGCTCAACACCAAAAATCTGACCTGCTTTTACATTGCAATCAAAAACAATATTATTATGCAGTAAAATAATGGCATCGCTGGCGTTATCAAACAAATTACGGTATTTGCGTTCATTTTCCCTAAGCTCCTTTAAAGCGCGCTTGGATACGCTTACATCGTGAATAAAGAAAATAATGCTTTCCCTGTTTCCCCATTCGGTAGTAGTACAGGTGCCTTCCACATCAATTTCGCTGCCGTCTACCCCTGGGAATTTTTGCTCTTTAATCTCAATAATGGTAAGAGGTTCAATTTCCAAAATCGTTTTTTTCAAACGGTCATAATTGGCGCCAAACAGGGTCTGCATATCTAAGTTCCGTATACTGTCTTTGTCAAGCCCCAACATAGTTTCTAAAAACTTATTGGACTCTCTGATGCGTTCATCTTTGGGGTCGACCACAAAAATAGCTTCCGGAGCTGTCTCTAAAATCTTGCGCAGCCTGATTTCGGACTGCCGTAAAATGTGCGTTCGCTGTTGATTCATGTAGAATATGACCGCGAAAACAAGAATTAATATGGTAATGAACAGAGTAAGTATAATGGCAAAAAAACGGTAGAGCCCTACCTGATAAGCGTCTCCTAAAATAACAATTTCCCAGCCATCCCCGCTAACAATCTCCCTGCTGACTAAATATGACGTATCGCCGATCCGCACCCGATCGCCCTGAAATATATTTTTCTTAAAAATCGGTTTCCAGTGTATTTGGCCGAATTGCATAGATTGTTCTAAACTTTGACGATCTGCTTCAGAAACGTATCGTATGGCGTGATTGAGCATGTTTCTGTCGTCACTAAAAAAAATAATCCCCTGAGGGCTAACCAGGAAGATATGCCCATCTTCCAGTACTTTAACCTCGAGTAATTTATCCAAAGAACGCCGCATCACAATAACGCCGATGGCTTTACCGTTAACGTCATTAATGGAATGCGATGTGAACAGGGCTCGTTTTTCAGCGCCCCTATCTATCGCAAGATAACGCACCGTTTCCTCTTCCATGGCCTTTTTAAAATACGGCCGCAACGCATAATTTTTACCGACATAACTATCTTCTGAAAAACGATTGGAAGATAAAATAACCGTACCGCTGGAATCCAATACAAAACAAGCCGAGGCTCTTAGAGCTTCTTTATAGCGGTCTAAAACCTTATTTGCTTTTCCTTCGGATTGGGGATTCAAATTCATCAGCGCTTGCTCAAGCCAGTAACTACCGGATAGCGCTGCCACAGTATGTTCTGCAAGATTATATTCATCCGAGACCGTTTTTTTGAAAAAATACATATATGCAGAATTCTTGTGGGAAAGACTTTTTAAGGCTTGGTTTCCATAAATATTGGCGGCAATCCAACCGGCAACCTGAACAATGAGCATCGCGCTGAGCACAATGACGCCCAACAGTAATTTGCTTTTTCGGCCCCTCGCAGAGTAGTTTTTTAGCCGAATAAAAAACAGGAAGTTCCAGGTCGCTGCAGCAACGATAAACAGAATGATTCCCTGAATGTACTGCACGGGAAAATGAAATTTTTCCATAAATCCGGCTTCGTCAAAAACAAAGAATGCGCTTTGGGTGTGCGGAGGCGCAGCTATAATAAACGTTAATCCAAAGAGAACCACAAAAAACGGGAACGGAAGAAAATATTTTTTGTACTGCGGTACATGCTTTATACTTGTGTAAATCAGCAATGCCGCCAAAACTGTTGAACCTAAACCAAATATGAAATAAATAGCGCTATAAAAGTATGGAAGCCCGATAAACAGGAAGACAACAGCAATTAACACAAGCAGTCCATAGCCGATTATGCTATTTAAGTGTTTACCCATTTGCACAAAACCGCGACGTGTAAATTCAAACAGGAATAAGAAACCAAGCAGAAGTATGGTATTCTGAATAAATATATAGGTTTCTCCCACGACGGTTGATGTAGCGAACAGGCGCAGCCAGTTAAAAACAAAAAGAGAGCCGCTAAAAGCGCTGAGATATTCCCATGATATGATGTTCTTTTTAGCGCTACCGTGTATTCCGGCAATAATAGCCAGCGCCAGGCTGCTCATACTACAAAAATAAAAGGCAAAATCCTGCATAATAACCTCGATTTTAAAACAATTTAAACATCCTCATTATTCGGCAATAATTGGATATTTTTAATATTAATGGGACTTTTTTAGCGGCATTGCATTTCTTTCTTTTTTAGTATAAAGAATATTTACAAAGGAAAGTTAAAAAATACAAATAATAAATTTTCAACGTTAGAATATAACCGATGGCCAAAGATATTAGTCGAAAGTCAGAACTAATAAGTAATACGTATTAAATATTAAGTGACAGGCGCCAAGCATTAGGAAGAATGCAATAAACTTATAACTGGCAACTCATTGTACGAATTCTTTATTTATTCCTCAACGATAACCTGCATAAGCCATGGAAATATGACTCGGTTAGCTACTTCGCCCCTTAGCCTATCCGGCACTAAATATAAAAAAACGGCGCCGGAATATCCGGCGCCGCTCATAGCAATCAAATCCTTTGGAACCTATCCCTTTAACTCATTGACCTTATCGGTTTTTTCCCAGGTAAATTCCGGCAATTCCCGGCCAAAATGGCCATAGGCCGAAGTTTTGCGGTACACCGGCCGCCGTAAATCCAGCGTCTCGATAATCCCCGCCGGCGTAAAATCAAACACCTTTGCTACCAGTTTAGTCAACTCTCCGTCCGACATCTTACCCGTGCCAAAGGTATTTACCATCAACGATACCGGTTCCACCACACCGATGGCATAGGCTACCTGAATGCCGCACTGTTCGGCTAAACCGGCGGCTACCACATTTTTGGCCACATAGCGGGCAAAATAGGAAGCCGAACGATCCACTTTCGTGGGATCTTTGCCGCTAAAACAACCGCCGCCGTGGCTGAATACGCCCCCATAAGTATCCACGATAATCTTACGGCCGGTTAGCCCGGCGTCGCCCTGCGGTCCGCCGATCACAAAACGGCCGGTGGGGTTGATAAAGTACTCCATCTTGCCGTCTTTATTCAAAGTCGTCGGAATTATCGGTTTGACCACTTCTTCGATGATCGCTTCCTTCAGCTTGTCGTAGGATACATCCGGATCATGCTGCGCTGAGACCACAACCTTTTCCACCGCCGCCGGCGCGCCGTCTTCGTAGCGAATAGTAACCTGTGCTTTACCGTCCGGACGCAGAAACGGCAGCGTACCGTCTTTACGCAAATCGGCCAGACGATGGGTAATTTTATGGGACAAAGCGATAGGCATAGGCATTAATTCCGGCGTATCCTTGCAGGCGTAACCGAACATCATACCCTGATCCCCGGCGCCGGCGCGGTCTACGCCCATGGCGATATCCGGCGACTGCTGATCGATAGTAGTCATCACCGCGCAGGTCTGGTAATCAAAACCAAATTGTGCGTTAGTATAACCGATATCTTTAATTACGTTGCGCGTTACAGTGGGAATATCCACGTAACATTCGGTAGTAATTTCACCGCCCACCAATGTCAGGCCGGTGGTTACAAAGGTTTCGCAGGCCACGCGGCCAAACGGGTCTTTGGAAAGCACCGCATCCAGAATGGCGTCGGATATTTGATCGGCCATTTTATCGGGATGGCCTTCGGTTACCGATTCCGACGAAAACAAATAATTTGCCATTAATTTCTCCTGTTCATATTCCATCTTAAAAAGGCTTAATATAGTAAATATTCAAACAAGTACAAAGCAAATCTGCGGCACAAGTATTGTGAAATAGCGCCGAGCAGTTAAAGTGGTTTAAATTTTGTGGCCATACCGGGATTCTTATGGGATTTTAGCATAAATCAACTCTTGCTAAAGGTTGGAAGCAGGCCCCTAAGTTCTTGTTAAAAGGACATTCATCCAAGCGCTTACTCAGCAATAAATTCACATAACCAGAAATCGGTTTGTTGCCTCCAACAAAAATAACGTATCTGAAGAATACAAAGGTGAATAACATTCTTAAAAAAATATGAATTTATTATCGTATGACCGCCACCTATATACTCGAATAGCAATGGTTTGAATACAAACCATTTCGTCCCGAGAGTTGAGTGTTTTGTGCAAAATCCCGATTTGTCGGGATGATACCGATTACCTTATTTGCGCCACAGGCGTCCCTTCCGGGTAAACCATTTACTGATCGGTATAATTCTCCGTTGGGCCGTAAATGTAAAAAAAGTCCGTTTTACTACACCCCGTGCGACGCTAACAGGTCACTGACCTTTAATTATTGGACATTTCCTTTTTAAGAAAATCGATATTGGCGATGGTAATCGGGTCCTTCTTGTAGGCCATGGCTAAATAATAACTGACCCAATCGCCCAATACTACTAATGAAAAGACCTTTTCCATGATACAGGAACCGGAAGAATAAATATCCATCACCTGAACGTCACGCTCACGAATGATTTGCTGAGACAAGTCGATGCGTTTTTTAATGCGCGGATGTGGATCTTCATTTTCCAAAAAGATCACCAGCATATCTTTGGTTAGCTCTATTTCTTGTTCCCAGCCGACAATTTCATTGTGGTTCATTTCCGGCAATACGTTGGAAAAAGCCAAAGATTTACTGTTTTCGTGCAATTGATTTTGCCAGCGCCGGGCAATGGTACGCAAATACGGAGCAGTTGAATAAATTACCGGCAGTTTATTTTGCAGCGTCGCGGCAATTTTTAAGGCTAAAATTTTCCCTCCTCCGTGGGGATATTCGCTGCGCTGCGCTTCTTTTTTAATAAATTTTTCCAGTTGGCTGAGATCTTCTTTGTACTCGTTAATCAGATTAAAATGGCCTAAAAAGTGATACAACGGGAAAAACAGATAGCCCAGCGCCTGACGCGGCGGCAATCCACCAGGAAGCTCGATGAGCAACCAACCGTTTTTCTGCGCCTTCTCTTTTAACGCCCCGCCGGAAGTGACCGCCAAAATCGTCGCGCCTTTTTCCGCCGCTGCATCCACGGCGCTTAACGTTTCTTCGGTATTGCCGGAGTAACTGCTGGCTACCACCAGTGTGTTTTCGTTACAATACGCCGGCGCAAAATAACCCCGCACCACATCCAGTGGAATTTTTAAATGGTCAAACAGAACATCGTACAGCAAATCCCCGGCAATGGCCGAACCGCCCATGCCAAAATACAAAATACTATTGATTTTGGACGCATCAAATTCCAACTTCATTTCTTGGAATATCCCCAGCGACTCACCAACCTGACGATAAAAGTTCAACAGATAATTTTTAAAACCGGACTTGTCCGCAGAGTACATATTTTTTCTCCTATATTAAAAATTTTAAATCCGCCACATGCGCTTTTAAAAACTGCAGGCAGGTATTCTCGATTTCCGAAGCGGAATGCAGCGTTTTAACCTTGCGATAAAGCGCCTGACATGATTTTATATCACAGGCCCGAATGACCTTTTTAGCCGAGGCAATATAAAAGGGATTCATACTAAAGCTGGTTAAGCCCATTCCTAAAAGCAGGGGAATAGCTTCGGGGCTGGCGGCAAATTCACCGCATAGCGTAACCGGAAGATTGTGCTTTTTACCAACCTCAATGGTGTGGGCAACAAAATGCAACACCGAAGGATTGAAGGTGTTGTAATATTTGGAAACGCGATCGTTGGTGCGATCGATAGCCAAAACATATTGCGTGAGATCGTTGGTGCCGATGCTGAAAAAATCCACATAGTGAGCAAAAATCTCGGCGCTAATGGCGGCGGACGGCGTTTCGACCATTACACCGATGGGGATGTTAGCGTCAAAGGGCACACCCTCATTTGTAAGTTCCCGCTGCACTTCGGCAATCAACTTTTTGCTGAGCGTGATCTCTTCCACGGCCGAAATCATAGGCAGCAGAATCTGTATTTTTCCAAAAGCGCTGGCCCGTAAAATGGCTTTGAGCTGGGTTTTAAAAACCTGCGGCTTGTCCAAACAAAAGCGGATGGCGCGCCAGCCTAAAAAGGGATTTAACTCGTCGGCTTCGCTGTAACCTTCCAAAAGTTTATCTCCGCCCAGGTCAACGGTTCGGATGGTTGCGGAATGCGGCGCTACCTGTTCGGCCAACTTTTTATATAATTGGAACTGCGTCTCTTCGGAGGGTAAAGACTTTTGCTCGATAAAAACGCTCTCTGTACGGAACAGTCCCACGCCGTCGGCCTGATTTTCTTTGACATCATTTAATTCATGAATAAACTCGATATTGGCCAACAACTCCACCTTCCGGCCGTCGCCGGTAACAGCCGGCAGGGCAATATCTTTGAAGAGCTCTTCTTCAAAATGCACATATTCGCTTTTGATTTTGCGATAGCGCCGCTTGGTTTCGGCCGAAGGATTAATAATAATCCGTCCCTCAAAACCATCGATAATAACATAATCGCCGTCGTGCAGCACCTTGGACAAATTAAATCCGTTAACCACCGCCGGTATGCGCAGGCTGCGCGCCATGATGGCGGCGTGTGAGGTTTTTCCGCCTTTGTCGGTTAAAAAGCCTAAAATCAAATTCCGGTTAAACTGCACCGTATCGCTGGGCGAGAGCATTTCGGCCACCACAATAGCCGGCCTGGAAAGATGGTAATCGATGCTGATTCCCAAAACCGCATGAATCAATTTGTACTTGAGGTCCATGATATCATAAGCCCGCTCGCGGAAATAAGTATTCTCCAAATTGATAAAATACTCGCTTTTCATTGAAAGCACTTTGGAAATAACAAAGGCCGCCGAGTGGCGTGACTTTTTAATTTCCTGTTTAATCTCTTTAATCAGTACCGGATCGCTTAAAAACGCTTTTTGACTTTCAAAAATTTCACCGAAATCCTCTTCGCTGAAAGTTTCGCTGGCGCTGCGGGCAAATTCCAACTGTTCAATTACCCGCTGAATGGCGTCCTCAAAGAGCATGATTTCCTGCTCGATATCTTCAACCTTGATTTCCAACTCGGAAATATTGATGGTAAAGGATCTGAAGATAAAAACTTCCCCTAAAGCAATTCCCGGAGAAGTAGCCATGCCATCCAGGATGATCTCCCGTTCAGTTTTTTTAATTTTGGTCTTCATAAAAATTTTTTTCAATTAGTTCCACAATAGCCTTAAAAGCCTCCTGTTCATCCGGTCCGTCCACAACCAACTCAATTTCACTTCCCTGTTCGGCGGCCAGCATCATCACGCCCATGATGCTTTTTCCGTTCACTTCCAAACCGTCTTTGTAGATTTTAACATCCGAGTCAAATTTCCCGGCCACTTTAACCAAATGCGCCGCCGGACGCGCGTGCAGACCATGTTTATTTGTAATTTTGATAATTTCCTGTATCATATCAATCCCATTAGCACAGCGATTACCAGAACCGCGGCAACCGGTAAGTAAAACGATTTTGTTTTTCTGCGAATCAGTGAAACCAGCAAGGCGCTTACAACAAAAGCCGCTGCAAAGTGCAAATGGCGCTCTGCTAAGCCCGCCAGTAAAAAACCGACGGAAAGCCCCAGCGCTGCGGCCCCGGCGAATAAATAAATCTTACGAATCTTTTGGAAGCGCTCCATCTGGATCAACCGATATACCTGAAAGCCATGTCGGTAACCCAATAATAATCCCCGGATGCGTATCATCAGATGGGGAACATTATAAAGAATAAGCATAACCAAAAGAGATGTCAATTTAAAATACCATGCATCAAAAATAGTTACGCCGGCAAAGCCAATCAAAATACTGGCCGGTTTAACCACCGCCCAAAAATATTGATCGCCCACCGCCCCCAACGGCCCGATCAGCGCGTTTTTAAACTTTTCGATTTGCTCCGCCGAGGCGGCCTGTTGTTCCATTAACACACGGTCTTCTTCCAAACGGGCCACCGCCCCTAAGGCAAAAGAAGCGAAAAAAGGATGCGCGTTAAAAAAATACAGATGGCGCCTTAAAAAGGCGCTCATCTCCTGCTTATCTTTACAGAGCCGCCGGGCCACCGGAACAATCGCAAAACACAAACCGATGGAAATCAAACTCTTAAAATTCCACACGGCCTGTATCAGCAAACTGCGGAAAAACATGGAAACAAAATCCCGCTTGCGTAGTAATCGCTTTCGTTCTTCCGTGTGCACCTTTTCTCCCAGCTTAAAGACGATACCGTAACACCTGACTCAGCGGTATAAGAATCACTTTACTCTCGTATCAGAGATAAGCACAGCTCTCTCATACGCCTATCTTTTTAACCGGTCTGACTTTTAAACCGCGCTTAGTATGAACCAACAAAATGCAAATTTATCCTGCTAACTGCCAAATGCGCTTTCAGTTCCGTTTAGCCTATCATTCCAAACAGAAAACCGCCAATGACCATGGCAACCAAAACCACCATGCGGGTTTTCCGCCCGCGGAACAAGGTCACGGTGAGGGCGACACCGCCGCCTAAAACAACCGCTTCCGTAAAGCGCGCATAATAATCCCAGGACTCCGGAATCAACCTCAGAACCGCGGAAAAGACCGCTTCGCCAATCAATACCGCTAAATAAATAACAACCGACATCAGGGCAAAGTGAATCAGCAGCGCCATTATATTTATTTTAGCCAAAGCCGAGGCTTCGCCGGTAGCCGCTGCTGCCAGCGCTTTATCAAATAACCGAATATTCCAGTTGCGTAAAATACGAATCAATTTAGTGCCTACGTAACTGAACAGCAAGGCGTACAAGACCACCAGAAAAATCAGCAAATGGGGATGTGTGTATTGGAACTCCAGCAAATGGAAGGCGATCAACGCGCCCACCATAGAGCCCACATTCCCTTCCGGAATTTTGGCCGCTCCCACCGGCAGATCGCCCAGCCACAAGAGTTGCAACAGGAAACCGATCTTCAAACCCAGTTCGGGATTATTAGTCAGCCAGCCTAAAATGGTACAGGCCACCAGCGGCTGTGAAACCAAGCTCTGCAAAATTGCTGTGGTATCCAGCGCCAGTAAGCCGCTAACCAGACTCAATCCGATTAAATTCATAATCCCGCTTTATTTACTTGTCGCAAATTAATTATGTATTTACTCTAAAAAGGTCTCTTGCTGATATTTCCCCACCACGAAGTGGTTCCTTTCCCGTAGGGATTACTCCGTGGCGGAAAACGGGACGGCCTTTGCCGCCACGGAGCAAGGCGACGAGAAATCTATTGTTTTATTATGGTTATAAGATTTCTCACTGCGTTCGAAATGACAACAACTGGTTTTTAGAGCAGACTTATTTTTATTAATGGTATGTAAACGCATAAAGAACAGTCGCACTAAATTCAAGTTGTTGTTAAAGTTATTCCCCTCACCCCTTGGCTTTCCTCTCCCATACTTGAGAGAGGAGACGGAGGAAAGAATAAACAAATTTTAATTTTTCAAAGGTTTCTTAAAATGTTTATAAAACCGTTACCAACGGTTTATGCCAATAAAGATTAACATTTTTTAAGTTTTCAGAGTAAACATAATCATTTTAAGCTGGTATCTATCAGCATGGGAATTACCGTATGCCGACGATAGGTCTTTTTACTGTCCAGCCAAACTTCGCCAAACACGTTGTAGCCGTCGGGAGCCACCGGCAAAGCGTCTTTAATTCTAAAATTAATTTCCTTGGGCACGCCGGGATAAAAGCTTTCCACCGGGCCGGTTATGCTCAGCTTCTTAAACAAATAATAGGACGCCTTAAGGTTTACCTGCCAATCCTTAGGTTCTTTAGCGGCAAATCCCGGAACAAATTCTAAAATATAATCGCCCGATTTTTCCGGCACAAAAGTGATTTTTAGTTTGCGGGTGGTAAAGCCGTCCGCTTTAAGCACTTTATCCGAATAGTCTTTAACATTCACGGCAAAATCCGTAAACATGTTAAATACCTCCGGCTCCATGGAAAGTTCAAATACTACTTTCTCATAATTGTCGCCGACGCTGAAGGCGTACTCATATGAAGAACTATTATCTTCGATCTGCTCGCTCTTTTGAATGCCGTTGACGATTCCGCCGATTTTACATTGTACTTTGCTGTCGTATTGATTAATGATTTTCACGCTGCCCGCCGGTTTGGAACCGTTTTCTATATGCACATAGCGGATGGTTTGCGGCTTGCTGACCAAGCCGTCAAAAGCGATGTCCACGTTAACATAGGAAGGCTCTTCGTTGCGGAAATCAGCGTACAAATCCAGTTCCCATGTGCCGCGGCTTAAAGCCGATTTGGAAATGGTAATCGTTTGTTCCGGCCGTTTTTCGGAATACAGATGGGCGTAAAATTCTGTTTCCCTTCCCTGCGGATCAAACAGATACGCGCGCACATTGCCGTATCGGCCGTTGGGAATGCTGTAATGCAGCGCCGCCGCCGAAGCTTGCATGGGAACCTCAAAGAAAATGCGCTTTACCCGTCCGCGTGTTAATTTAATCCGCCCGGACTGATAGGAGAATTTATTGGCTTCATTAAAGGTTAACGGCTGAACCAGCGTACACATTAGCTCAAATTCCTTATCACGGGCTTTGGCGCCGGAAAAAAAGCCGCCCTTATGATAAGCAATAACCTTTCCATTGTACAGTCCCGGCTTCTTCAACTTACTGCGATCAAAATAGACGTCCACTGCCGCCGGCGATTGCCCCTTGATGTAGGTGCTGGTTTTGTTCAGTTTAATCCACGGCGCCGTGCTTTTTAAACTGAAGGCGCGGTAAAAGTTCTTTTTCTGGTCCGGCGTCATTTTTTGCGGGAAAACGGGATTAATGTAAAACCGCTGTTTGTCGTTTTTATCCGGCAGATAGGTGCCAAAGCGCCAGTACGCCGCCGGGCCTTCTTCCGTTTCGTAAACAGGACTCAGTGTGCTGATGTCGTAATCCAAAATTTTATCCTGCTCTTTATTTTTGATGTAGTATTTGTAATACTCAAATGCCCGCGGAATATTGATTACACCGCTGCCCTGTTCCAGCGGCAGATAACAGGGCAGGGGATCGGCCGCATTTTTAACGGCTTTTTTGATCAGCGCGCCCACAATAGGCAACGGCGGTTTTTGCTGATAGGCCGCGGACATGACCAGCGCCACAGCGCCGGTAGCCTCGGGCGAAGCCATACTGGTGCCCCACTTAATATCGCGCGCAGAATAGCCCGGCACAGTGGAAGAAGCGCCGCCGGGCGCTAAGATGTCCGGTTTGTTAAGCTCGCCGCCGCGCGAACTGAATACAAAAATGCGATCGCCCTTCATGCTGGCGCCGTACAAATCGCGAGCCGTGCGTTCGGTATTTAGCGCGCCCACGGTTAAAGCGCGTTTGGAAGCGGCCGGTAAACCGATGCTGGAAATACCCGGTCCCTCATTGCCGGCGCTCAAACAAAAGAGCAGGTTTTCATTTTCCGTCAAAAAATCATCCAGCGTCAAATCCATGTCAGACTGTCCTTCAATTTCCGAACCAATGCCGAAGCTCATATTGAATACAACCGGACCGTCGTACTGTTTGGCAAAGTTGATGCCGTATTCATACGCTTTGACCATACTGCCGGTTGTTGTAGCTCCGCCGGCCAGCCGGCAATCGCCGATTTTTAAGCTAATAATCTTAGCGCCCGGAGCGATGCCGTTAAAGCCCTCCTGTCCGTTAATTTTATATCCCGCCGCCATACCGGCTACGTGAGTGGCGTGGCTGGAGCCGTCGTAATGAAAATTGACGCGCTTTTCATCAGGAAAAATATTCAGGGCAAAAGTGGCCAGATTGCTGTTTTGTTCCGGATTACGTCCTTTAAAATGAAAGGCCTGCAATTTTTCTTTGTAATTCCACAAAGGCGATTCATCGTCCAGATTGCCGTCGCCGTCCAAATCCACATAGGCCAGCCAGCCGTCCTTAGTGTTCATGACGATCACACCGAAACGGTCATCTTTTTTGTCGTTGTTGTTAATATCGGGCAGAATGGTATTTTTAAAACGCGATTCATCCAGCATGCCGATATAGTAAACGCTGTCTTTGGGCTGATATTTTAACTTATCGTAAGCAAACAGGCGCAAGTCGCCCTCGTCGTCGACAAAATTTCCCTGTTCGTCATGCCCCGTTTTGGCTTTTTTAAGAAACACATCGCCTTCGCCGGAAAAATCCTGGGCGTCGATCACCTTGGGCGAACCGTCCGGCAAAGCGGTCAAACCCGGCGTGCCCATATCCACGCCCGTATCCAGGATGATGATCACCACGCCCTTCCCGTTGTAATCGGGATGCTGTTTAATAAAAGAGGCCGCGCCGGTGCGTTCGATGTCCAAAAAGCTGAAAGTTTGCGCAAAAGAAAAAAGCGCCGCGCTCAAAATAAGCAAAGCAGAAAGATAGTATTTCATAGACACCTTCCTAAGATATAGTAACAAATCAAACAAAATTCATATAAGACTAAAAAACGGCTGTGCAGCCGCTGTGGTAGTTTGTAACTTGTGTAATTTATCTAATTTACGTTTTGCGTCATTTGTATGCAACCGGCAGTTTGTCTAACGGCATTTTATTTTGGGGTATTTTGCCTGCCTAAGGTATCATTCCGCTGATTATGAAAAAGGCGTCCGCTTGTAAAAGGGACGCCTTCGTTCGAAGAAAATTTTTGTTAACGCACCAGCATCAGCTTCCTGGTGGCCCGATAATTTTTACTTTGCAATACTGAAAAATAAATACCTGAGGGCAAATTCACGCCCTGGATGTTTTTGCCGTTCCAGTTTGCTTCGTAAACGCCGGCGCCCAGCTGTGTGTGCAACAGGTCAACAACCTTTTTACCGGTCACATCAAAAATACTCAGGCGCACATTGGCCGCGCCATCGCTTAACTGAGGGATATCAAAGCGAATCCTGGTGGATGGATTGAATGGATTGGGATAATTCTGATGCAAGGCAAACTGTTGCGGTCTATTGCCGTTGTTTACCATGATTAAATTCGCGTTATTGGCCTGCGGCGTCGCCGAGACCGCGGCATGTTCCGTGCGTACGCCGTTTATGTTTACATCAATCAATTTATACCAGTAAGTCACGTCGTTCAAAACGTTCTGATCCGAATAGGAGTATACATGTTTCGTGGACGAGGTACCGGAACCTTTTAAAGAAGCATTGTTTTTGTAATTGGCGATTGGCTGATAGTCGCCGTTTTGCCGGTAAGCGCGGGTAATGATAAATCCCTGGTTGTTAATTTCCGATTGCGTAACCCACTGCAATGTCACTTTGCTGTTTCCGGCCAGCGCGACAAAAGAGGTTAATTCAACGGGAAGAGAGCCGTCCGCCAGATTAGTATGAAAAGGGCCGCCGCTGAGAATGCTAAAATCTGCATTGTAGCCTAGATTTACTGATGATATATTCCCCGGTACCGTAACATTGGAGAAATATGCATCAGTGCTTATAATAAAAGCAAAAACATTGATATTGTCTGCCGAAGTGGCCCCTAATTCGCTAAAGGGAATCCCAATCTCCAAACCGGTATTCGAGGCGCCGGAATTATTATATGCCCAGGTGATGGAGTTAGCTGTAAATACACCTGTCGTGGAAGGTCCAACTGTAGACGTTCCGCTCTGGTCGGTAGTCCCTATATATTGCGCACTCTTAGTTCCCCAATTGTTTGCAGCATCAAAATATACATTTGTAGTTCCAGCACCCGGATTAAATGCAAATTGATAATCTACTTCAAAATCGGCTTTATAATTCGGATTGTTTACATCAGAGAAGAAAGAGCTTGTACTACCAATACCACCTAATCCAGTTCCTGCCAGATCTCCGTTTCTACTGGTTACATTTAACCAAACACCTAATTCATCACTGTTCGTTACATCCAATTTACTTACAATCCCCAGATAAAGCACTCCCGAAGATACAGAATAATAAATCTGGCTCACATCAATAGCACTGCCAAAGCCGTCATTAGTATTTTGTTTGGCACCGATCAGTTGATACTCCGCCTCGCTGATTAGGCCATCAATAGAAATCTGAGCAATACTTTTAACGGACATAAATCCTAATATAAATAAAGCAGAAAACAGTAAAGTAACCTTCTTCATTCCACCTCCTTGAATGTATAATGTTTTGCTTTTTATATTATAAGAAATATCTCATTTAATATACAAAACGTTATTCTCTTTTTCAAACGGGCAGATCAATATTTAACCAGCTAATTGAGAATATTGAGTCTGCTCTAAAAACCAGTTTTTGTCATTTCGAACGCAGTGAGAAATCTTATATCCTCAATAAAACCAATAGATTTCTCGTCGCCTTGCTCCTCGCGGCAAAGGCCGTCCCGTTTTCCGCCACGGAGTGATCCCTACGGGAAAGGAGCCACTTTGTGGTGGGAAAACGACAGTAAGAGACCTTTTTAGAGTGAACTCAACATTGTTATCTCAATAAAATCATTTTTTTAGATTGAACCACACCGTCGGCTGTTTTTAAACGGTAAAAATATACACCGCTGGGCATACCGGCGGCATTCCAAACGACCTCATGCCGTCCGGCCTGCTGCACATCCGCCACCAATGTCGCCACTTTTTGGCCCAACAGATTGTAAACGTTCAATTCCGCGTAATTCGTAATTCGTAATTGGTAATTGATCATTGTCGCAGGATTAAACGGATTGGGATAATTACCCAATAGTTGCGACGAACGTACAATCGTTTCGTTCGTTTTTACGGCCAGCGGCGCATCATTCAAATTTAATGTTTGCGGTCCGCTGTAAGTGGCTTTGATCCACAGTTTTTGTCCCGGTGTGGTATCCGTGGTATTGCGCGCCTTAACCACCAGCCAGTTTTGCGAGGACGGAATATATTGCAAGGTGGAATTACCGGTGGCGCTCTGGCTGCCTAAAAATGCATCCGAACTGGAATACAGTTCTATGGTGTACGACTGCTGAGCGTCCTCGGGAAGGACCTCTAAGGTAACCGTTTTACCGGGATCACCCCAAATGCGGCAGACGGTGCGCAGGGCCGTACTGTTCTCCGGCAGGCGGCCGCCTTCTTTTAATGAATAGCTGTGCCGGTCGCCTAAATCGTCAGCCATTTCCCATTCCTGCGTCGTGCTGCGCTGAGCCGGTTCAAATCCTCCGGAAATGCCTGCCGGGCCCCACACCGCGTAGCCGCGGCGCAAATTACTGCCGTCGCAGGGCGGCACCCAAATGGTCGCCTTCCCTTCGCTGTCCGTCCAAATATCGTTGCTATTAGCGCCGGAATAATCATGCAACTGTACATTAGGGCCAAAGTCCGTTTGAATGGTGGCCGTCTGTCCGTTGGCCCAGCTATCGGTTACGCCGATGATGGCATGAGCGCTGCGCTCGATCACCAGTAAATCCGGCGCCTGCCAGCGCACTTTATACGCGCCGTCTTTAAAATTCAGTTTTTGATGACACCAGATCAAATTCACTAAAAAATCCCGCGCCGGCAGTTCCGTTTCGTCTTCGGGATGGTGCGTGTAGCGCATACCGGTGGTGCCAATATCGAACAAATCCTCAAAGAAAATTTCCGGCGAACCGTCCACAGCCATGGCGATGGCATAGGCTCCGGGCGTACGCGGCTCGCGGGGGTCGATATGCCCGCCGGCCAATTCGTTGCTTGTATCCCACTGATCGTAATCGCCGTTGGCGTCTACAACAGGTCTGAATGTGTCGTGGTTATTTACAAAAGGCACGGTTCTGCTGCGCCGATCCTGCTGCTGCCCGGGAATGCTGCCCATGTCATAGTTATCGAAACCGTACACCATATCGTGCAGGGCCTGCCGAAAAGGGATGTCAAAGGTTCCGACAATATCCGTGAAACCGTCGCTGTTATTCACATCATCCACCCACTGATCGATTTCCTGCTTACTGCCCACATATTCCCCGGCGGCAAACATGGTTTCCCCGCCGGAAGCCCAGTCCGCGTTATAAGCCAAGTTCCACAAGAAATCCTTAGTGGCCCAGTAAGGAAAATGTTTGGCGGCATCGATGCGGTAGCCGTCAATGCCGGTCTGTTTTTTTAGCCAGATATTCCAGGCGCGCATGCCGTCGCGCATGTAATCCGAACTTTGCCCGGGATTATAGGTGCAGTTGCTGCTCTGCCCATAAGCGCCCTGGTAATAACAGATGTCCGGCCCCCAGGTGCCGGCGGTCCAGTCGTCATTTTCCGTGTTGTGATCCGGATTAGGATGAAAATTTTGCCAGTTCTTGGGGAAGCGGCCTTCGCGTCCGTAATACTCTTCCGCTGTTTTTAAAAATACCGGGTCTTTGTAACAAACATAGCGAAAATTCTTGTATTTATTCGACCATGCTTCGGGGTCTTCGCCGCCGGCGCCGGACTCCGTGCCTGCATTAGTCAGATGATTCCAAACCACATCCTGAATAACGTCCAGGCCATTGGCGTGCAAAACTGCCACCGCCCGCAGATACTGATCTTTGTCGCCAAAACGTGTGGTGGTGCTGCCCTTCTGATATTTATCGCCCAGATCGTAATGATCGAATGGCGCGTAACCGTTGGAACTGGTAGAGCTGTTTTTTACCGTAGGCGGAATCCAGACGCCGTCGACGCCCATGGCCTGCAAGCGCGGGGCCAGCCTGGCTAAATAGGTCGCCCAGTTATTCTGGTAGTTATCGTTCCAGTAATTCCACCAAAAACCTTGCAGAATAACTTTGCCGTTCCACGGATTGGCCGCAACAAACAGCACAAAAGCGAAGATAAATACGCTGATACGTTTTAACATTGTAGTTTCCCGAATGGAGTTAAAGATAGATACAATAAACGTCACTCAGAATATAGTTAATAACATTCACCTTCACAAGCATTTTAATAAAAAAACTTCCGGAAACAGCGCTTAATTCCGGCTTCTCTTACAAAATCCGGCAAACGTTTTCATCCAATCGTAAAGGCCGTATACGAATTGCGCCACAGCAAAATTTAAAATAAAATTCCCGTTGGCAATCTTCTCTTAATGGATCAAAATCCATTTTCGGTACAAGGTTAAAAGCTGCTTCCTTTACATTTAACGCAACCGGCCGCAGATTTTCCAACCGCCTTTTAGTGTATAAAAATACACAGCTGTCCTAAATAAATATAAATGGATTAATTCATGTTGTTTCTGTTGAAGATAGCAACACAAATCAGGCATTTTCAAAAACAACCCTTATGCCTATGTATGATTTTTATTTTTTTATGAATAGCCGCTATCTTTAGATAGTGGGTGATGAAATCCAAACAATAACGGGCTTTAGCCCTAAAATAGTAACTCTCGTTGCTGTGTTAGGCTAAAGCCTTAACACTTCTGTGACATTTACTGACCACTATCTAAAGATAGCGGCAATTCAAAAACATTATTTAGGACGGATGTGATAAAAATACAACTATACTGAAAAAATAATTGACAACAATCTAATTAGTTGCTATTATGCCCTTCAAAAGAAAACGCCGAGTGTTGATATTATTCAGTAACAGGTATTTTTATGTAGATTAAATTTATAACACATAATCAGACTTTATCAGGAAAGGTGGAGGGAACAGGCCCTGCGAAGCCTTAGCAACCGGTTTATAAAAGGAACAAGGTGCTAAATCCTGCCCCGTAAGGGGAAAGATAAAGGGAATGTTTAAAACCTCTTCCGGAATCTTTTCCTGAGGAGGTTTTTTTTTACCCTAAATAAAAAGGAACAACTAATGGAACAGTCATCTTACCACTTCGAAACATTGCAAGTGCATGCCGGGCATCGGCCCGATACGGAGACTAAATCCCGCGCTGTGCCCATCTATCAAACCTCATCGTATCTGTTTGACGATGCCGATCAGGCCGCCGCGTTGTTTGATCTGAAACAATTCGGTCATATCTATACTCGTATTTCGAATCCCACTTCAGAGGTATTTGAAAAACGTATGGCTGCGCTTGAGGGAGGAATAGCTGGTCTGGCCACGGCATCCGGCCATGCGGCCCAGCTTATCGCTATTACCACCTTAGCCAAACAGGGAGATAATATTGTTTCTTCGCGTTTTTTGTATGGCGGCACTTATAATCAGTTTAAAATCACACTTGCCCGTATGGGTATCGAAGTTCGTTTCACCGAAGACGATACAGCGGAAAGTTTTGAGCAACTCATCGATAAAAAAACAAAAGCCCTGTACATCGAAAGCATCAGCAATCCCCAATTAAATATCGCAGAATTTCCCGCCCTGGCCGGTTTAGCGCACCATTACGCTGTGCCCTTGATTGTGGACAACACCTTTGGTGCCGGAGGCTTTGTTGTTCAACCGCTTTCCCTTGGCGCGCATATCGTTACGGCCTCGGCTACCAAATGGATTGGCGGACACGGCACATCCATTGGCGGAGTGATCATTGACAGCGGGAAGTTCAAATGGGACAGCGGTCGATTTCCCGAATTTACACAGCCAAATCCGGGATACCACGGGCTTAATTTTTGGGAAACCTTCGGCAGCGACAGCCCCTATGGCAATATCGCCTTTACCATGCGCGCACGGGTGGAAGGTTTACGCGACTTAGGACCGGCGCTGAGTCCGTTTAATGCCTTTCTTTTTTTAATCGGTCTGGAAACGCTCTCCTTACGGATGGAACGACACTGTCAGAATGCGCTGCAATTAGCGCAGTGGTTAGAAAATCATTCCAAAGTGGATTGGGTTTGGTACCCCGGTCTGCCGTCTCATCCTTCTCATTCTCTGGCAAAAAAATACTTACGTTCCGATTGCTTTGGATCCATGTTAGCGTTTGGCGTAAAAGGGGGCCTGGCTGCCGGTAAAAAATTTATTAATAACGTCCAGCTGGCCAGTTTATTAGCCAATGTGGGAGACGCCAAAACGCTGGTGATTCATCCGGCTTCCACCACCCACCAACAGCTCAGCGGCAAAGAACGGCTGGCTGCCGGCATTCCGGATGATTTGATTCGTGTTTCCGTTGGCATTGAGCATATTACTGATATCATCAGCGATTTCGATCAGGCGCTAAATTCAATTTAAGCAGGATGCTAAATATGTCAGTACAAATTATTTATTCCGGGGAAGAGCAGGGACTAATGCGCCAAATTGGCTTTTTCCGTTCAGATTCCCCTTTTCGTTTAGAATGCGGGCAAACGTTGCAACAAATGGAGTTGGCTTTTGAAACCTACGGGCAGCTCAATTCTGCCAGGGACAATGCGATTTTGTTGTGCCACGCTTTAACCGGAAACACCTATGCGGCAGGCGCAAATGAACCTCTGGGAGTACTTAACAAGTATGTGCCCTTTCTGCGTCGAAAAAATTTTTTGTGGCGTCCCTGGTGGAACGAACTTATTGGCAAAGGAAAAGCGTTGAATACCGACCGTTATTTCATCATCAGCCCCAACATCATAGGGAGTTGTTACGGAAGTTCCGGGCCTGTAAGCATCAATCCTAAAACCAACAAACCCTATGGCGTTGATTTCCCGCCGATCACCGTGCGCGATATGGTTCGGACTCAATTCGAATTAGTGAAAGCGTTCGGCGTGCAGCGGCTGGTAACTGCCGTTGGCGGTTCTCTGGGAGGAATGCAAGTATTGGAATGGGCGGTTATGCATCCGGATTTGCTGTCTTCCATTATTCCCATTGCCACCGTGGCGCAACATAGCGCCTGGGCAATCGGATTAAATCAAGTCGCCCGCCAGGCGATAATGACCGACCCCCAATGGGAAAACGGATATTATCAGCGCCAGCCGGAAAATGGATTAGCCCTGGCCCGTAAAATCGCCATGCTATCCTATAGAACCGACACGAGTTTTAATCAGCGTTTTGGTTATGAACGTTTGCTCCCCCAGGATACTATTTTTAACGAAAAAAAATTATTCCAGGTGGAGAATTACCTCAACTATCAGGGGCAGAAAATAGTAGCACGCTTTGATGCGAACAGTTATATCTCTTTATCTTATGCTATGGATAGACACGACCTGAGCCGCGATCGCGCCAGTCTAAAAGACGTTCTGGCCTCAATCAAAGCAAAAGCCCTTTGTATGGGCATAGATTCCGATATTCTTTATCCGGATTCAGAACAAAGAAAATTAGCCGCGTCCATACCATCCGCCGAGTATAAACAAATTCAATCCGACGCCGGTCATGATGCATTTTTAATAGAATTTGATCAGCTGAATTATTTTATTCATACATTTTTACGGGGGGTCATATGATTATTATGAAATTTGGGGGCACCTCCGTTAAAGATGCCCCGGCCATTGAAAATGTTTGCTCGATAATAGAAAAAGCGCTTCCCCTGAAACCGGTGGTTGTTGTATCCGCGATTGCCGGCATAACCGATCTTCTTGAAGAGTCGGCACTTAAAGCCGCTAATCAGGACACACAAAGAACGCGTAGCATTATTTCCGCCATCAAAAAACAACATCTACAAATTATTCAGGACCTTTTTAAGCCAAATACTTCTTTTTTCGATCAGGCCGTTTCCATATTAGATAATGAATTAGAAAAACTTACCGCCCTGTTAAACGCCACCACCGCCATTCGCCGACAAAGCGGTGATTTAAACCATGTGATTTTGTCGGCAGGAGAAATTTTATCGTCCCATATTTTAACCTTTATCCTGCAACAACGCGGTATGGCTGCGCAAAACGTCGACGCTCGCAAAATAATGATTCTACATCATAAGGAAGAACAAATCATTCCGCACCTGCAAGCCATACATCAAAAAGCCATGGATTACATTTTCCCTTTTATCAAAGCAAACAAGCTCCCGGTTACACAGGGCTTTATCGGCGCCACAACGGAAGGGTTTTATATTACTCTGGGCCGGAATGGTTCGGATTACAGCGCCTCGTTGTTAGGCGCTGCTCTTGACGCAGATGAAATTCAAATATGGACTGACGTGGATGGTATTTTAACCGCAGACCCTTCCATTATTCCCTATGCCCGGCCTTTGCAAAAAATGTCCTTCGACGAAGCCAGCGAATTAGCCTATTTTGGCGCCAGGGTTTTATATCCCGCCGCCATCCAGCCGGCGCTAAGCCAGGGAATACCCGTTCGCGTGCTTAACTCCAGACGCCCGGAATGGCCCGGAACCATTATCTTATCACAAAAGCAAAAGCCGGCTTCCGAACAGGCCGTACAATCAATCGCTTACAAGGAAAGTATTACACTGATAACGGTACGTTCTCCACAGCTCCTTCTTTCACCTAAATTGCCCGGCCAGTTATTAACCCATTTGAGCCATAACGGCATTGGCGTTTACGCTGTTTCCAAATCGGCCACAAAACTCTCTCTGACGGTGGAAAGTTCTGCCCAGTTAACCACGGCGCTCAACGCCTTCCAATACGCAGAACAAATTGAAACTGCGCCGCACAAAGCTATTGTAAGTTTGGTTGGCGATTCCATGAAAGGACATCCAACCATCTCCTGGCAAGCAATTAAACTCATGCGGGATGCGAAAATCAACTTGCATTTGATTTCTCAATTTGACGCTCAAATCAGTTTTTTATTTATTATCAATGAAGACGATATTGAACGGACGGTAACTCTTTTACACCGAAACTTTATTGAGGCTTACTGGTAGTATATAAAAATATTTGCACATTTTAATAAAATCTGCTATTTTGAAATCACAAAAAATAAGGATACAAAATTTATGCGTTCAATTAAACGTCTTCACCATCACATGCATCATTATTATTTACCTCGATCTATTCGGAAGGTGGCGACGTTTTATTTTTAATTTGTTATAAAAATTTAATGCAACTTAAAAACCCGGTTCCGAATAGGAACCGGGTTTTTTTTTACCCAAAAAACAAGAGAAGAGTATGTTAACCTTAGCCGTACAAAAATCAGGAAGATTAAGCGAAAATACCTTAAAACTCATAAAAGAGTGTGGAATTTCCATACCAAATGGTTTGGGACACAAATTAAAAGCAAAAGCCGGAAATTTTCCATTACAAATTCTCTTTTTAAGAGACGACGACATTCCGGAGTGCCTTGCCGACGGCGCGGCGGATGTGGGAATAGTAGGTGAAAATGAATACAACGAAAGCGGACATAAACTGCGTCTGATTAAAAGATTGGGTTTTGCCAAATGCCGCCTTTCTTTGGCCGTTCCTCAAAACGCTCCTTATCAGCAACCGGAAGATTTAAACGGCACAAGTATTGCCACATCGTATCCGCAAATCCTTAAGACTTATTTAAAAGAAAAAGGTATCCGGGCTTCGATACATAAGATCAGCGGTTCTGTGGAAATTACACCCAGCATTGGGCTGGCTGATGCGATTTTTGATATAGTAAGCAGCGGCAGCACACTGGCAAGCAACGGTTTGAGAGAGATTTATACGGTAATGGAATCAGAGGCTGTTTTGTTAGCCGCTAACAATCTCTCCCCTCAGAAGGAAAAGATTTTATCCGAATTCATTTTTCGTATTAAGGCGCTCCTCAAGGCATCCGCTTACAAATACATCTTATTAAATGCGCCCAAAGATCGCATCGAGACTATTTGCCAAATCTTGCCCGGGATGAAAAGCCCGACCGTAATGCCTCTGGCCGGCAGCGGATGGAGTTCCGTACATTCGGTCATCCATGAAGATGAATTCTGGCAAAGGATTGATATGCTTAAAAAAGCCGGGGCTCAGGGCATTTTGGTTCTGCCCATTGAAAAAATGATTCTTTAAGATTTTATCAGCTATAAAAACATGTATTTAAAAAAAGGTAAGACCATGTTCCCTGTATATGAAAATCCGGATCGTAGAGAATGGCCGCGATTATACGCGCGGCCTGCCGACGACACGGATGAAATAGAACAAACAGTGTCGCGTATTTTGCAATCGGTAAAAAGAGAAGGAGATGCCGCGCTTTTTAAGCTAACAAAGCAATTGGACGGCGTGGAGTTAAACGATCTCTTCGTTTCCCCCGAGGAGATAGATTCCTCTGCAAAAAAGATTGGCGCCAAGCTTGCTGTAGCCATAGAACAAGCCTCGAAAAACATTCGACTCTATCATAAAAGCCAAAAAGCGGACAATCAAAAACTTGAAACCATGCCGGGTGTATTATGCTGGCAAAAACAGGTAGCCGTTCCACGCGTGGGGCTTTACATCCCCGGGGGCAGCGCGCCTTTATTTTCAACGGTGCTTATGCTGGCCATTCCGGCCAAATTGGCCGGCTGTTCTGAAATTGTACTGTGCACTCCGCCGCAAAAAGACGGCCAAGTCCATACGGCGATTTTATATGCGGCTAAAATCAGCGGCGTAGATCGGATTGCCAAAGTAGGCGGAGCACAGGCAATTGCCGCCATGGCATACGGTACGAAATCCATTCCAAAGGTGGATAAACTTTTTGGCCCTGGCAACCGTTTTGTTACATTGGCCAAACAAATAGTTGCTGTACAGGGCGTTGCCATTGATATGCCGGCCGGCCCGTCTGAAGTGCTGGTTATTGCCGACGATTCAGCCGATCCGTCTTTTGTGGCAGCCGATTTACTGGCTCAGGCTGAACACGGTCCGGACAGTCAGGTATTACTCCTTGCCCAAAACATTTCATTTATTAAAATAGTACGGCAGAAAATTGAAGACTTCCTGCCAAAACTAACCAGACAAAAAAACATTCTCCGCGCTTTACGGCATAGCCGGTTTATTGTCTTTTCGGATATCCAAACCGCTATGGACTTTTCAAACGGGTATGCGCCTGAACACTTAATTTTGCACGTACAAAATCCGTCGGAAATGTCATCCCAAATTGTTAATGCCGGTTCTGTATTTTTAGGTTCTTACAGCCCCGAAGCGGTGGGCGATTATGCCTCAGGTCCTAACCACACGCTGCCAACGAATGGCTATGCCCGCAATTACAGCGGCGTTTCGGTTCGCAGCTTTCAAAAAGACATTTTTTTCCAACAAATATCTCCGGCAGGTTTGCGGAATATAGGTCCTATCGTGGAAACCCTGGCGGAAGCGGAACAGTTACAGGCGCACCGCTTATCCGTCGCCATACGTTTGGATAAAATTAACGGAGAACAATAAATGAACATTCGCAGCCTTTTACGTCCCCATCTGCGGAACTTCAGCCCTTACCACTCTGCCCGGCATGAGGCCGGAAACACTGAGGGCAGAATATTGCTGGATGCTAACGAAAACAACTTTGGCGGCCCGCTTCCCGGCCAATGGCACCGCTATCCCGATCCTCTGCAAGAAACGTTAAAAAATGAAATCGCTCATTTGAAAGGAATAGCTGAAAACAATCTATTTTTAGGAAACGGCAGCGACGAAGCTATCGACCTGCTAATGCGCGCTTTTGGCGAACCGGGAAAGGATAAAATTTTAATTATGCCCCCTACTTACGGCATGTATACCGTTGCCGCCCGGTTGAACAATTTAGCCGTTGTGGAAGTTGCCCTGCAACCTGATTTTCAAATCGGGCTGTCGGCGGCGCTGGCAACATTAAAACGAGAGAAGAATATTAAACTGGTATTCCTCTGCTCGCCCAATAATCCCACGGGCAACCTGCTTTCGGAAACTCAAATTGAAGCTATCTTAGGCGCGTTCGATGGGCTGGTTGTTGTGGATGAAGCGTATATTGATTTTTCCGGTTCGGCCGGTTGGCTGCCGCGTTTGCAAGAGTTCCCGAATTTGGTGGTATTACAGACTTTTTCCAAGGCCTGGGGATTAGCCGGCGCGCGGCTGGGAATGGCTTTTGGGAATAAAGCCATCGTTGATGTGCTTAACAGTATCAAATATCCATACAATATCAGCGCTTTAACGCAGGAAGCTGTTCTGCAGGCTATGAACAATCGAAATCGCGTGCAAACAGCAATCAAAAAAATAGCCAAAGAACGCGAAATTCTCAGTTCCGCGCTCGCTCAATTTCAATTTGTAAAAAAAGTTTTCCCTTCACAGGCTAATTTCATTCTCATAAGCGCCAACAATGCGGAACGCATTTACAAACATTTGAGACAAAAGGGGATTTTAGTAAGAAACCGTTCGGGAATAGAGCGCTGCCCTTCCTGCCTGCGCATCACGGTCGGATTACCCGAAGAAAACAAACAGTTATTAAACGCACTCAAACAAGTGGATGAACAGCTATGAAAAAAATTCTTTTTATTGACCGGGACGGCACAATCATTAAAGAACCGCCTGACAAACAAATCGACTCCCTCGAAAAGCTGGAATTTTATCCGGGTGTAATTGTTAATCTTTATCGGATTTACACGGAATTGGATTTTGAACTGGTCATGGTCACAAACCAGGATGGCTTAGGCACTTCCTCATTTCCGGAGAAAAATTTCTGGCCGGCCCACAATAAAATGCTGCGCACGCTGGAAAACGAAGGTATTGTATTCAGCGAGGCGCTGATAGACCGTAGCCTGCCCGAGGATAACGCCCCCACCAGAAAACCGGGTACGGCTTTACTAACCCAATACCTGCAAGGTTCATATAACCTGGCCCAATCCTATGTTATTGGCGATCGGGAAACGGACATTCAATTAGCCCATAATTTAGGAACAAAAGCGATTTACCTTAATTCCCGACCACATCCCAAGGCAACGCTCAGTACCGCCGATTGGGCGGAAATTTACCTTTTTTTAAAAAATAGCGGCCGTCAGGCCGCAGTTACTCGACAAACCGCTGAAACCAATGTAACGCTTGAAATCAATCTGGACGGAAAAGGACAGGCGCAGATTTCAACCGGCATCGGTTTTTTTGACCACATGCTGGAGCAATTTGCTAAGCACAGCGGCTGCAACCTTTCTATTTTCGTCCAGGGCGACTTGCATGTGGATGATCACCACACGGTTGAAGACACCGCATTAACGCTCGGTCAGGCTGTGTCTCAGGCTCTGGGCAACAAAAAGGGGATTTCCAGATATGGTTTTTTACTGCCCATGGACGACGCCGTCGCTCAGGTTGCCATCGACTTTTCCGGGCGCAGCTATCTTAATTGGCAGGCGGATTTCAAACGGGAAGCCATAGGCGCCATGCCTACCGAATTGTTCGAGCATTTTTTTTACTCCTTTTGTGCAACTGCCGGATGTAATCTTTACGTAAAAGCCGGGGGGGAAAACGAACATCATAAAATAGAAGCTATTTTTAAAAGCTTTGCCCGCGCCTTTAAACAAGCGGTTACCTTAGAAGAAAACAATAATTCCATCCCAAGCACAAAAGGTGTATTATGAAAGTGGCCATTATTAAATATAGCGCCGGAAATATTTTTTCCGTGCAGTTGGCCTTGCAGCGGCTGGGTATAGAACCAATGGTTAGTAACGAACCGCAGGTAATTAAAACGGCCGACTCTGTGATTTTTCCGGGCGTTGGGGCCGCTGAAACGGCGATGGAGGATTTAAAAAAATCCGGCCTGGCCGATATAATCCCCCGGCTTCGCCAGCCCTTCCTGGGAATTTGTCTGGGGTTGCAGCTTCTGTGCAGCCATTCAAGTGAAAACGACACGGCCGGACTTTCTGTTTTTGACTTAGATGTTCGTTTATTCCCGCCGGAAGGGAAAGTGCCCCACATGGGCTGGAATACCATATCCGAGCTAAAAGGACCGTTGTTTAAAAACATAGCAAACGGCAACTATGTCTATTTTGTGCATAGTTACTACGCTTCCCCATCGGAGAAGTTGGCAACAGCTATGGCCAACTACATAGTGCCTTTTAGCGCAGCGTTACAAAAAGATAATTTTTTTGCCGTTCAATTCCATCCTGAAAAAAGCGGCCATATCGGAGAAATAATTTTAAGGAATTTTTTAGCATTATGATCGAAATCATTCCGGCTTTGGATATTATAAACGGTCAATGTGTTCGCCTGACCCAGGGCCATTTTAATACCAGTACGGTTTATGCTCAAAATCCGCTGGATATGGCTCTAAAATTTGAGCAGGCAGGTTTTAAGCGTTTACATTTGGTTGATCTGGACGGAGCGCGCAGCGGGAAACCAGAAAATCTGCACATCCTGCAGGACATTGCCAAACAAACACGTCTGGTTGTTGATTTTGGCGGAGGCGTCAAATGCGAAGAGGCCATCCGTATGGCCTTTGAAAACGGGGCCCGCATGATTACAGCGGGAAGCGTCGCGGTTAAACAACCGAAGCTGGTTTTAAACTGGCTGCAGCGCTATGGCCCGGAGCGGATAATTTTAGGCGCGGATGTTGTGGGGAAATTTATCGCCGTTTCCGGCTGGCAGGAGATTACATCCATCGAATGGACAGATTTTTTAAATAGCTACCGGAAATCCGGCATTCGCAAAGTCATCTGCACCGATATTTCCCGCGACGGTAAATTAAACGGCCCGGCAGTTTCTCTGTATCAGGAAATTAACGATCGCTTCCCTGAATACCAGCTTATCGCAAGCGGCGGCGTCAATTCCGCTGAGGATGTGAAAACATTGAATAAAGCCGGAATTGACGGCGTTATCATAGGAAAAGCATTTTATGAAAATAGAATCCAATTCGAAGAAATGAAAGAGTTTTTATGTTAAGTAAAAGAATCATTCCATGTCTGGATATCAAGGATGGTAAAACAGTTAAGGGCGTCAATTTTGTAAATCTCCGTGAAGCGGGCGACCCGGTGGAGCTGGGTAAATTCTATGCCGAACAAGGCGCAGACGAGCTTGTTTTTCTGGATATAACCGCTACTATAGAAGAACGGGCAACCTTTCGCCAATTGGTACAACGAATTGCGGCAGAGCTGAATATTCCGTTTACAGTAGGCGGCGGCATAAACAGCATTAACGACGTGACCGCCCTGTTAGCTTCCGGCGCGGATAAAATCAGTATTAATTCGGCGGCTGTAAAAAATCCGGATTTAATTGAACAACTGGCAAAGCATTTTGGCAGTCAATGTGTGGTACTGGCCATAGACGCCAAATATGAAGAAGAAGTGTGGTTTGTTTATACGCACGGCGGACGAACACGCACAAATAAACCGGCGTTAGCCTGGGCCAAAGAAGCCGCGCAAAGAGGCGCAGGAGAAATTTTGCTAACCTCCATGAACCACGACGGCGCCAAAAAAGGCTTTGCCGTCGATATCACACGTCGGCTTTCAGAACAACTGCCAATTCCGGTTATTGCCTCCGGAGGCGCCGGCAGCAAAGACGACTTTGTCCGCATTTTTCAACAGGGCAAAGCGGACGCGGCTTTGGCTGCAAGCATTTTCCATTTTAACGAAATCCCCATTCCTGAACTCAAACAATATTTAAAACAACATAAAATAGAAGTGCGCTTATGAAATTAGATTTTAAAAAATGTAACAACCTGATTCCGGCCATCATTCAAGATGATTCAACACAAAAAGTGCTCATGCTTGGCTTTATAAATCAGGCGGCTTATGAAAAAACCCTGCGCGAGGGTAAAGTAACTTTTTGGAGCCGTAGTAAACAAAGGTTGTGGACAAAGGGAGAAACATCCGGCAACTATTTATTTGTCAAGGAAATTTTATCCGATTGCGATAATGACGCCTTGCTGATCAAGGCTCATCCTCAAGGTGCGGTTTGCCATACCGGAAGCGATACCTGTTTTGACGAGATTAACCGGGAAGAAATTTCTTTCCTTTCCGTTTTAGAGCGGATAATCCATCAGCGCCGGCAGGAGAAATCCGCAGACTCTTATGTGGCCAACCTCTTTGAAAAAGGCACATCCCGAATTGCCCAAAAAGTAGGCGAAGAAGCCACAGAAACAATTATTGAGGCTCTTTCCGGCCGTAAAAAAGACTTTATCGCGGAAAGCGCTGATTTACTCTTCCACTTTCTGGTTCTTTTGGCCGATCAAGACGTCTTTTTGCAAGACGTCGCTGCAGAATTAAAACAACGCCATAAAATAAAAACAGCGGGAGAAGAAACATGAGCGGTAAAAAGACAATTCCGGTGGCCGTCTTAGGCGCTACTGGTAGCGTGGGACAAAAATTTATTCAATTGCTGAACGAACACCCCTTTTTTGAAATAGCGGAAGTGGCCGCCTCTGAACGTTCGGCAGGAAAAACATACGCGGAAGCCGTACAATGGATTCTACGCGGCTCCATACCGGAAAAGGCGGCTCGTTTAGTCATCAAAGAGAGCCGTCCTCCTTTACAGTCTAAACTGGTTTTTTCCGGTCTGGATTCCAGCGTGGCCGGGCCCATCGAAAGCGCCTTTGCCCAGGCCGGCCATATGGTTGTTTCTAACGCCAAAAATCATCGTTTCGCTCCGGACGTGCCTTTGCTGATTCCGGAAGTCAATCCTGAGCATCTAAAACTGTTGGACTACCAATCGTTTGGCGACGGTAAAATCGTGACAAATCCAAACTGTTCCACCATTGGTTTAAGCATAGCCTTAAAACCCCTACAGGACGCCTTTGGTTTGGAAGCGGTGAATGTTACCACCATGCAGGCCATCTCCGGCGCCGGTTTCCCCGGCTTATCCGCTCTTTCCATCCTTGATAATGTAATACCGCATATTCCCGGTGAGGAGGAAAAGCTGGAACAGGAACCCCTGAAAATTTTAGGCACGTTAAACGGGAAAAGTATCGTTCCGGCAAAGTTCGCCATCGACGCGCAGTGCCTCCGGGTGGCTGTTCGGGACGGACATACGGGATCGGTGCAGGTTACGTTTAAGCGCAAACCAACGCCTGCGGAAATCATTAAATGTTGGCAGGACTTTTCCGGCCTTCCCCAGAAACTGCGCCTGCCTCTGGCGCCAAAACAAGCCATCCGGTACTTTTCTCGCGCCGATTATCCGCAGCCAAAACTTCACGCCGTTTTAGAAAAGGGAATGGCTGTAAGCGTTGGCGGATTGCGTCCCGCGCGACTATTTGACTATAAATTCACAGTACTTTCGCACAATACCGTACGCGGCGCTGCCGGCGGCGCTATTTTATGCGCGGAACTAATGACGGCAAACGGATTAATAGACGGCTAATTTATAGTAACGTATATTCCGCTCTCTAACTGATTAACGGTAAATAATGAATAACCTCGGGGCAAGTTGAAAATGCCGGTTTACCGGCGCCCCGGGGTATAAAACCCGGGAAGCTAAATACATGCTCGCTTTATCACCATATACGCTTTTTAGTTTAAGAAGAGGTTCTGTATATTTTTACATGTTTTTGCATTTATATTTGACAAACAAAAGCTATTACCCTATATTAAACGCCCAAAAATAGTTAACCCGTTATGAGCCAGCTCTAAAAAGGACGGCTATCGATTTCATCGCTTTTGTAAACACCTGTTTTTTAAAGGACATAATCCAAACTTTAGCAATGGAATCGGTTTTTATAGTCAACTCACATTATGAAAATAAAAGACAACACATCATCCGCTAAATCTGTTAACTGGCAACAAACTTTGTTTGTGCTATCTCACCATTTTCGACGATCTTAATCCTCCCTTTCTTCACATATAGTAATACAAAAAATCATTCTGAAACATAACATAATGAACGGAGTCGTTATGACCGGCAGAGAAAAAGTACATATTCTCGCAGCCAATAAGTCGCATTTACAATATGCTACGATTATCAGCCATACCATCACAGAATCTGCGAAAAACAGGGGAACCGGAATCGCAAAACGCACGCCGGAGTATATCCGGGAAAAAATGTTAAGCAATAAGGCTATTATTGCCCTGACAACCGAGGGAAATTTTGCAGGGTTTTGCTACATCGAGTCCTGGGGTCCTGAGAAAAATTTTGTAGCCAATTCCGGATTAATTGTAGCGCCGCAATTCCGTAAAAAGGGACTGGCTAAACTAATAAAGAAAAAAGCCTTTGAGTTATCATTGCAAAAATTTCCCAATGCCAAACTGTTTGGCATTACTACCAGTCCGGCCGTAATGAAAATTAACTATGAGCTCGGTTACCGGCCTGTTTCCTTTGGAGAGTTAACGGATGACCAGGATTTTTGGGCTGGTTGTAAAAGCTGCGCCAATTATGACATCCTGCAACGTACCGGACAAAAATTTTGCCTGTGTACGGCCATGCTTCACGATCCTTATGAAAAACAACAAAATGAAACGGAAGAATATGTCAAAAAAGAAAAAAGCAGTATTGGCGTTTAGCGGAGGGCTGGACACCTCCTACGCCGTTGTTTACTTAACACAAGAAAAAAATTTGGACGTTTATACGGTAACTGTAAATACCGGCGGTTTCGGCCAGGCGGAACTAAACGATTTGGAAAAACGAGCCTTGCAGCTTGGCGCATTGCGACATGTAAACATCGATGTTTCACAACAGTTTTACCGTGAATGCGTTCGATTCCTGTTGTTTGGCAATGTTCTGAAAAATCACACTTATCCTCTTTCTGTTAGCGCGGAACGTGTTTTTCAGGCCATGGCCATAGCGGATTACGCTAAAACCATTAAGGCGGATTACATTGCACACGGAAGTACCGGCGCCGGTAATGACCAGATTCGTTTTGATATCATTTTTCACATTATGGCGCCCAAAATAAAAATTTTAACTCCCGTTCGTGATCAGCGGCTTTCCAGAGACAAGGAAACCGCCTTCCTCAAAGCGCATGGTTTTAATCTGAAATGGAAGGAAAACGAATATTCTTTGAACCAGGGACTCTGGGGCACCAGTATCGGAGGCAAAGAAACGCTTACTTCCCACTTGCCCTTACCAGATTCGGCTTATCCCAGTCAAGTTACGGAAAAAGAAAAAAAATTGTTTAAACTTCACTTTAGCCGGGGAGAGTTTTCCGGCTATAACGCTTCAACATTTGAAGATCCCGTTCTTGCCATAAGTGAACTCAACAAAGAATTAGCCGGGTTTGGCATAGGGCGCGATATCCACGTTGGCGATACAATTCTTGGCATAAAAGGACGCGTAGCTTTTGAAGCTCCGGCGCCCCTAATTTTAATCAAAGCGCATCAAGCGCTGGAAAAACATGTGCTCACCAAATGGCAGATTCATTGGAAGGACACTCTGTCCAGTTGGTACGGCATGTGGCTGCACGAAGGTCAATTTCTAGACCCGGTGATGCGTGATATTGAAAAGATGATGGAAAGTTCTCAAAAAAATGTAACCGGCACCGTATTTGTGAAAGTGGCGCCAGAGTATTTTAAAATCAATGGCATTAAGAGCAAATACGATTTAATGCATTCATCCTTTGGCACTTACGGAGAAATGAATGTGGCATGGAGTCCCGAGGAAGTGCGCGGCTTTGCCAAGCTTCTTGCCACCCAGAGCAAAATCTACTACCAGGTAAACGGAAACATCAATCATGATTAAAGCGGGAATCATCGGCAGCGCCGGATACACCGGCGGCGAATTAATACGAATACTCCTGCGGCACCCGGATTGTGAAATCGCATTTGTGCACAGCCGCAGTCAGGCCGGTAAATCAGTGCACCAAATCCACTCCGATTTGGTCGGTGAAACCAATTTAAAATTTACCGGTAATTACAAGCAAACGGCAGATGTTGTTTTTTTATGTTTAGGACATGGAGAATCCAGTTCCTTTTTAAAGGAAACCCATATTCCCGGACATCAACGCATCATCGATTTAAGCCAGGATTTTCGCCTGAAGCCGGAAAGCGGTTTTGTCTACGGCCTGCCCGAAATCCGTCGTATTGATATAATACATGCAAAACGTATTGCCAATCCCGGCTGTTTTGCCACGGCTATCCAACTTGCCCTGCTTCCTTTGGCTCATTCCGGCGACTTACACGCGCCGGTTCACATCACCGGCATTACCGGTTCCACCGGAGCGGGACAAAAGTATTCGCCTACTACGCAATTTAGCTGGCGTTATTCCAATATTTCTCTCTATAAAGCATTTACACATCAACATCTGAGCGAAATCAGGCAAACGCTAAAAATCGTCACAAAACAGTCCGCCCCGCCGATTTATTTTCTGCCCCATCGCGGAAATTTTACGCGTGGAATCCACATAAGCGCTTATACTCAAACCGATAAAACCGAGCAAGAGTTAAAATCTATATTTTATGAATTTTACAGGAGAGAGCCATTTATCGTTATAAGCGAAAACATGGCGCATTTAAAACAGGTGATCAACACCAACAAGGCTGTTTTGCATATCACAAAACACGATGAAATGGTTCTTGTGGTTTCCGTAATCGATAATTTAATAAAAGGGGCCGCGGGTCAGGCCGTTCAGAATATGAATATTATGTTTGGTTTAAACGAAACCAGCGGGCTGCAACTCAAACCCCAGAGTTTTTGAACATGAAGCCAGTATTGACGGTAGTTAAAATCGGCGGCCAAATCATTGACCGCGAAGGAAGGTTACACATAGCCCTGAATCGGTTTTCAGAACTTTCCGGGGCAAAAATACTTGTGCATGGCGGAGGGAAAATCGCCTCACAGGTTCTCCGGCAAATGGGCATCAACACACGGATGCAAAACGGCCGGCGCATCACCGACGCCGATACGCTACAGGTGGTACAAATGGTATATGGGGGAACGATTAACAAGAACATTGTGGCCTTATTACAAAGTAAACAATGCCCGGCCGTTGGTCTTAGCGCTGTGGACGGCAACATCATCCTTGCCCGGAAACGACCTGTACAAGAAATTGATTTTGGTTATGCAGGAGATGTGGTGGTTGTAAATCCGCACACTCTGTTAACCTTACTGCAGGGCAGACTAATCCCGGTATTAGCCCCCTTAACTCACGATGGAAACGGCCAAATCTTAAATACGAATGCCGATACGGTTGCCCGGGCAATCGCTTCTGAGCTGGTAAATTATTATAACGTTCGTTTAATTTTCGTCTTTGAAAAATCCGGCGTTTTAATCAATAGACAGGACAGCACATCTGTTATTCCCCTGCTTACTCCGGCATTATATCAAAAATACCAACAAGAGCAAATCATCCGCGACGGCATGTTGCCAAAGATCGATATGGCCTTTTCTGCGCTCAGGTCCGGCGTTCAATGCGTGCGGATAACAAAATACGACCGTATCAAAACAACATCTGCAGGTACAGTTTTAAGTTTAAAAGGGGAATAGTTTGGTCGACCAAAAGCTCAAAAAACAGGCTATCGACCTGTTAATCCGGTTAATTGAAACGCCTTCCATCAGTGGTTCGGAAAACGAAACGGCTGAAATTGTAATCAACTTTTTCCAATCACACGACATTCCGGCTTTTCGAAAACACAACAACGTGTGGGCGCGCAACGGCCATTTTGACCCCCGAAAACCGACTCTGTTGCTCAATTCCCACCACGATACGGTAAAACCAAGCGCCGGCTGGACGGTTGCCCCGTATAAAGCGCATGTTTCCGCAGGTAAAATCATCGGCCTGGGCAGCAATGACGCCGGCGCGTCGTTGGTCGCGTTGCTTGCCGTATTTACCTATTTTTACAATCGCAGCGATTTATTCTATAATTTGGTTATAGTAGCAAGCGCTGAAGAAGAAACCAGCGGAGCCAAAGGAATTAGCAGTGTATTGCCCGACTTAACGACCGTAGATATGGCCATTGTGGGAGAACCCACCGGCATGCAAATGGCTATTGCGGAGAAAGGGCTCATTGTTATGCATTTATTAGCAAAAGGCGTGGCCGGCCATGCCGCCCGCCGAAACGGCGTAAACGCCATCGAGAAAGCAATCGCCGATATCCAATGGTTCCATTCTTTCCAATTCCCCAAGGTCTCCGAACAATTAGGCCCTGTGCGCATGACCGTAACCGGCATCGAGGCCGGTATTCAACACAACATCATCCCGGAACGCTGTACATTTATGGTTGATATTCGCTCCACAGATGTTTATACTAATAAAGAAATCATAGAAAACATTCAGCGGCATATCGCTTCGGAAATTATTCGTTGTTCTGAAAATCTTAATCCTTCGTCAATTGCGAAAGATCATCTTATTGTAAAAGCGGCAAAGTCATTGGGAATCCCCTTGTTTGCCTCACCTACTCTGTCGGATCAGGCGCAAATTCCAGCGCCCTCGGTTAAAATAGGCCCCGGGCTATCCGAGCGTTCGCACACTGCCGATGAATTTGTTTTAATCGATGAAATCCATAAAGGAATTGATACATATCAGGAGTTGCTTGAAAAAATTTTATCAGGGAAAAAATTCTATGAAAAAGAGTAATAAAAAATTATGGTCAGCAAATCAAAACATTCCAGAGATCATCGAACGGTTTACCGTTGGACAAGATCGTGAGTTGGATTTGCAGTTGGCTGAGTTTGATGTTTTAGGTTCCCTTGCTCATATCGCCATGTTAAAAAAAGTTGGTTTGTTAACCATCAATGAATTCATGGCTTTAAAGCAGGAACTCCGCAACCTCTATTTTGCAATCAAGCAGGGGAAATTCATCATTGAGGAAAACGTTGAAGATGTGCACTCCCAGGTAGAACTAATTCTAACAGAAAAATTAGGAGCCATCGGTCAAAAAATACATACCGGTCGCTCCCGTAATGACCAGATTTTGTTAGATATGCGGTTGTATATTCGGGAGCAATTCAAACTTTTGACACAATCAGCAAAACGTTTGTTTGACGAGTTGATTGAATTGAGTGAAAAGCATAAAGAGATTTTAATGCCCGGCTACACGCACATGCAGTTAGCTATGCCCTCTTCCTTCGGGCTGTGGTTTGCCGCCTACGCCGAAAGCCTGGTGGATGATCTTTGGCAATTGCTGGCCGCATTTAAAGTGATCAATAAAAATCCGCTGGGTTCTGCGGCCGGCTATGGTTCCTGCTTTCCTTTAGACCGCTATGAGACCACCCGTTTACTTGGCTTTGACGCTTTAAATTTTAACTCTGTCTATGCGCAAATGGGACGGGGCAAAAGTGAACGTGTTAGCGCCCAAGCTTTGGCGTCCTTTGCCGAAACGCTTTCCAGATTGGCCATGGATATTGTTTTGTATCTTTCACAAAATTTTGCTTTTATCTCATTCCCCGAATTTTTAACCACCGGTTCCAGTATTATGCCACATAAACACAATCCGGATATATTCGAACTCATCAGGGCAAGATGTAATCGCCTAAAAGCCTTACCTAACGAGATAATGCTTTCTATGGCTAACCTGCCTTCCGGATATCACCGCGATTATCAAATATTAAAGGAACATTTTCTGCCTGCTTTCCCGGAATTGCTGAACTGTATAGAGCTGATGCATTTTGTCTTACCGTATATTCAGGTGCAGCAGTCGATTCTTAAAGACAAAAGATATGACCATCTCTTTAGCGTGGAAGCTGTAAACAAATTAGTCCAAAACGGAGCGCCTTTCCGCAAAGCATATCGTATCGTCGCCGATGATATAAAATCAGGTAAATTCACCTATCCCGATGACGTTGAATACACCCACGTTGGGAGTTTGGGAAATTTAGGCAACAACGAAATCAAAAATTTAATGGAAGAAATTTTAGCCCAGTTTAATTTTAAACGAATTAAGACTTCATTGCGCGCCTTGCTGAAATAAAAAATCATTCCAGCCACTTCCGGCAAACGCTTTGAAATTTTTGTTTATTATTCTGCACCCGGCTGTTGATTATTCTACAATTTCACACTATTAAAATAAGACCGACTGAGATATCGGCGCCGCCATTCTCCTCTAACTCATTTTAAATCAGCAAATTAAACCAGCCATTCTGTTTTTGGCACGATGCTTGTATAAGAAAAGGCAGAACTAAAAAAAAGAGAGAAGGAGGTCGCGGTAATCAAATTTTGTAATAAAGGAATGAAATATCTGAAAAAACAAGGCCGTACAAATTTATCAAACAACACAAATCAAGGAGAATTATCATGAAGAAGTTATTTTTAACCCTAATCACAGCTGGCGCTTTTTTAATCGCTCCGTCTGTAAGTCAGGCGCAGAATGTAAAACCTGCCGACAACCAAAGCAGCAATTCCGACCTGGTACAGTTAACGAAACAACTCAACCAGGTCGCTGTTAATCTGGGACAAGTAGCCATTGTTCTGGATACGCATTCCAACAAAAGCGTAGACGCCACAGACAGCAAACTCTCGCAGAAAATCAATGAACTGCAAGAAAATCTGGAAAAAGCGGCGCAAGAGCTGGAAAAGATTAAGGAAGACCGCAACATTCATTCTGCCCCGGAAACGGACGAGGATGTTGATTTACTGGACACGGTTTAAGCAATTATTACTTAAACATAAATCGGGGGCTTCGGCCCCTTTTTTTTGGTTTTAAATCAAATTCTGAATTGAAGGAAAATAAAAATGAATAATAAAATGACACCGGAACATATCCACCACGATCATGGGGAGCACAACCATCACCATGATCATTCGGAACATGCACAGGCGCACCCCGGCCACGATGGGCACAATCATGGCGGGCATGAAGGACACAACCATCACGATCATCACGCGCACATGGTGCAGGATTTCCGCAAACGTTTCTGGCTTTCGCTGGCGCTGACCGTGCCTATTTTGCTTCTTTCGCCCATGATTCAGCAGGTTTGGGGTCTGGGAGAAGGTCTGCGTTTTAAGGGTGATTTAATCATCTCCTTTCTGTTTTCCAGCCTGGTCTTCTTTTACGGCGGCTGGCCCTTTTTAAAAGGCATGGCCGATGAAGTAAAGAAAAAAACGCCGGGCATGATGAGCCTGATCGCTTTGGCCGTAACGGTAGCCTATGTGTACAGCAGCGCCGTGGTCTTTGGCCTGGGCGGCAAAATCTTTTTCTGGGAACTGGCTACTTTAATCGATATCATGCTGGTGGGACACTGGATCGAGATGAAATCGGTGATGGGCGCGTCCAGAGCCCTGGAAGCGCTGGCCGAATTGATGCCTTCGGACGCCCATGTTATTCTGGACGACGGCACGGTGCACGAAGTTCCGCTGAGCGCGCTGGAAACGGGTAACCGCATTCTGGTTAAACCGGGCGAAAAAATACCGGCGGACGGCGTCGTCTCCGAGGGACAATCTTCCGTTAATGAAGCCATGCTCACCGGCGAATCCAAACCAGTCGCTAAAAACGGCGGCGATAAGGTCATTGGCGGAGCCATTAACGGCGAAGGCTCATTGACTGTGGTCGTTGAAAAAACCGGAAAGGATTCCTTTTTAGCACAGGTCATCGATTTGGTACGTCAGGCCCAGGAAAGTAAATCCAAAACACAGGATCTGGCCAACCGGGCCGCTTTCTGGTTAACGCTGATCGCTATCGGAGCCGGCGGACTCACTTTGTTTGTGTGGCTGGCCATTATGCATCAGGATTTTGCTTTTGCGCTGGAGCGCACAGTTACGGTCATGGTGATTACCTGCCCCCACGCCTTAGGTCTGGCTGTTCCGTTGGTGGTAGCCGTTTCCACGGCAATTTCCGCTAAAAACGGTTTATTGATCCGCAACCGCGGCGCCTTTGAACAGGCCCGTAATCTGCAGGCGGTTATCTTTGACAAGACCGGCACCTTAACACTGGGCGCATTCGGCGTAACCGATACTATCATATTAGATAAAAATATCAACAAAGAAACGTTATTGCAATTAGCTGCAGCTGTTGAAGCACATTCCGAACATCCTATCGCCCGTGGCGTCGTCAACGCTGTTGACAGCGCTCCGCAGGTCAGCGATTTTAAAGCCATCCCAGGCAAAGGAGCCAAAGGGCAGGTGGACGGCAAAGAAGTGTTGGTAGTGAGTCCGGGCTATCTGCGCGAAAACAATATTCCCATGAACGACGCGCGTATCGAACAACTGAGCGCACAGGGCAAAACGGTTATTTTTGTGCTGATTAACGGATTTGTCAGCGGGGCCATCGCCCTGGCCGACATCATTCGCCCGGAATCCAGGGACGCCATCCGGCGCTTTAAAGAAATGGGCATCCGTACTATGATGCTAACCGGCGACAATAAACAGGTGGCCCAATGGGTTTCCGATGAATTGGGCCTGGATGAATATTTTGCCGAAGTCCTGCCGCAGGAAAAAGCGGCCAAAGTGAAAGAAATTCAATCCCGCGGGTTGACCGTAGCTATGACCGGCGACGGCGTAAACGACGCCCCGGCGCTGGCGCAGGCTGACGTGGGCATTGCCATTGGCGCGGGCACCGACGTAGCCGTGGAAACGGCGGACATCGTACTGGTGCGCAGCAATCCGCTGGATGTGGCGGCCGTAGTTGGACTGGCCAAAGCCACCTATCGCAAAATGGTTCAGAATTTGGCCTGGGCCACGGGCTATAACGCCTTTGCCATTCCCCTGGCAGCCGGCGTTTTGTACAGTTACGGCATCATTATCAGTCCGGCTGTAGGCGCGGTGCTGATGTCTTTGAGCACGGTGATTGTGGCCGTTAACGCCAGATTTCTGAAGGTGGAAAAATAATGGGTTCCTACTCAAATTACGGTGATTTGGCTGAATAAAATCAGGAATCGGAAATCAGGGATTAATCAACAGGATTTTGTACATAAAAATCGGCGCACATAACAGCATGCATAAAATGACTCTGTTAAAATAAAAGAATGGTCCCCATCCGGACCTTTCAGGGCAGGCCGGAGGTTGCGTCCGGTTTGCCCGACTATTTAAAAAGGAATAAATTATGTCAGAATTCATACAGACGATCATCGTGAGCGCGGCGCTTATTTTAGCGCTGGGATTCATTGTTTTTCGCTTAAGCGCACGAACCAGAGCGCTGGCCATGAATAAAGCGCCTTCCTGCCACAGCGACGGTGACAATGACGAATCCTGCGCCCATTGCCATCCGGGAAAATCAGAATGACGCCCGCAAAAAAAAGAATCGTCATTATCGGCGCTGGATTCGGCGGACTTTATGCGGCCAAAGAACTGGCCAGGTTCCCGCGCAAAGTGGACGTAACCGTAATAGACCGGCACAATTACCACTTATTTCAGCCGTTGCTGTATCAGGTGGCCACGGGACAGCTTTCGCCGGAGGATATCGCTTATCCTATTCGTTCCGTTTTTGCAGGAAAAAGCAATATTACCGTGTTAAAAGGCGTAGTGCGCAGCGTGGACAGCGAAGAGCAAACCGTGGCTTTAAGTGATTTTACTATTCCGTACGATTATCTGATTGTCAGCTGCGGGGTTAAGCCGGATTATTTCGGCTTTGACGACTGGGCTAAGTATGCGCCCGGCCTGAAGACCATTCAGGACGCCCTGTATATGCGCATGCGCATCCTGAACGCCTTTGAACTGGCCGAACGCAAGCGCGCGCCGGAATTGCTCAATTTTGTGATTATCGGCGGCGGACCCACGGGCGTGGAGCTGAGCGGCGCCCTGGCCGAATTGAGCAAAATTGTTTTAAAAAATGATTTCCGCAACATCCAAGCGGAACAGGCAAATATTTACCTCGTTGAGGCCGGCCCGAACATTCTTCCCGGATTTCCTGCGTCGCTGATAACGGCGGCGGAAAAAGCCCTGAAGCGGCTGGGCGTGATTGTTCTGAAAAACACGCGCGTCACGAGCATCACCGGCGCTGCGGCGAAAATTGATTCGCCATCGGGAAGCGGCCTCATCCAAAGCCAAACTGTTTTGTGGGCGGCCGGCGTAAAAGCCGCCCATACGCAGGCCTTCTTCAAAAGCGGCGCCGGATTCAACTTTGACAACAAAAACCGTATTGTAGTAAATGCCGATCTCTCTGCCGGTGCGCGCCGGAATATTTTTGTCATTGGCGACTTAGCACATCTCAGGCAAACGGACGGCCAACCGCTGCCCGGCGTAGCGCCGGTAGCCATGCAGCAGGGAAAATACACGGCTAAACGGATTTTAGCAGAAATCGATGGCAAACCGGCAAAGGATTTCCGCTACCGTAACAAAGGCAATCTGGCGGTCATCGGCCGTAATCAGGCCATTTCCGACCTGGGATTTTGGCGCGTCAGCGGATTCTGGGCCTGGCTGGTGTGGGTGTTTGTGCACATCGGCTATTTAATCGGGTATCAGAAGAAGGCGCTGGTGCTGTTGAACTGGGCCTGGAATTACATCAAAAAGAAATCTTCGGCGCGCATCGTGTTCGGCTGCGAAGACAAGGATGTGGGACATCCGCTGCCCAAGTGCCCGGAGTAGTTTTTGGGGATAGAGGAGTTTCCGGTTCCACAGCTTTAATGACCACTTCGTCTTTCTTTAAACGAAAACAGGCTTAATCCTCCACCCGTGCCCTCCCCCGATATTCGGGAAAGGGCTGGGAGGGGACAATTCAGGTAAGAGAAACCTCAAATGACCGTAAACCATTCTGCAAATGTAAAGCACAGTCCGGTAATCGTCTTCGACGGACTGTGCAACCTGTGCAGCGGAGTAGTGCGCTTTGTCGTCCGGTGGGACCGCTGCGGCCTGTTTAAATTTGTTCCCCTGCAATCGTCCGTTGGTCAAAGACTAATGCGGGAAAGCGGGCTGAACGAGCAGGAAGTCGATTCCATTTTACTGATCAAAGACGCTTCCGGATACATAAAAAGCAACGCGGCTTTGGAAATTGCCGCCAACCTGCCCTTTCCCTGGCCGCTGCTGGGTGCGTTCCGTTGTTTACCGCAGAAGTTTCGTGATCATGTTTACGATTTCATTGCCCGCTACCGCTACCGCTGGTTTGGAAAGAAGGCTGCATGTACGATTCCTTCTGCCGCAATCAAAAATCGCTTTATGGGATAAAAATTCTTACAGTCAGGTCATTTTTACAATGAACTTCAGGCATTCTCCTTCCCCTTGTCTAAATCATACTCTGGCAGACTTAAGAAGATCTTGTATTCGGAATAAAAAATTACTTAAGATTTACAATTTATGGATTTATCAGGATGAATGGTGTTTTAATTAAACCGCAAAGGTGGGAATCTGTTTTGGGGTTAACCCCTTTTCTGCTCATCGGGGAAAAGTTTTGTAAAATACAGCCTGCAAAAATATGTAAATTTGTAAAGTACCGCTTTACAAAATAGTATCATTTTTGTAAATTACTATTTGACAATATTAACATTGCTTAATAAATTCCAGCCATGTATTATCATAGAATACTTCAGGATACGTTACAGGCGCAGTTAGATTATCGCGAAATCGTCGTACTAACCGGTATGCGTCGGGTGGGTAAAACGACGCTTATGCGTTGGCTTTTTGAGCAAATTGATTCCGGCAATAAAGTCTTTTTGGATTTTGAAAATTTAATTGAGCAAAAAATTTTCGAAGAAACAGACTTTAATAATGTTTGGCATAATTTAAAATCTTATGGAATTTCTCCGGACGAAAAAAGTTATATTTTTATCGACGAAATTCAGTTGTTACCACAGGCCATAAAGGTAGTTAAGTACCTTTACGATCACTACGATGTAAAATTTTTCATTACCGGTTCAAGTAGCTTTTATTTAAAAAATCTTTTCCCGGAAAGTTTGGCCGGCAGGAAAATTGTGTTTGAATTATTC